>JACIXS010000123.1 GCA_014360335.1 bacterium
ATTCTATGGTAGAACTGTAGAAGAGACGATAAAAAAGGTTAGAGAAAATTTAGGGGAAGATGCTACTCTGCTTCTGGTACAGAAAGTTAGAAAGAAGGGACTTAGAGGACTTTTAGGGGCTACAGAGATAGAAATTACTGCAGAAAAGGAGATATCTTTCGAACTTCAAGAGAAGGTCATTTCTCCATACGGGGAAGAAGTTATATCAGAGTTGCCCGCTGTACATAAAATCAAAAAAATCCTGAAAGAGGAAGAAGTAAATGATGACATAATAGGTAATATAATCTCTAGCTATATAGAATCAGTAGGCGGTAATAGACTAAAGCTACAGGAATTAGATGTAGATATTTTTGAGTCTCTTATAAAGGGACTTATAAAGACAGATAAGGAACAGAATCCTGTAGAGAAATTTCGTGCTATCTTTATAGGACCTCCTGGAGTAGGAAAGACTACAACTATCTTAAAGCTAGCGTCCCATTATGCTTTAGAGGAGAATAGAGATGTAGCTATAGTAACTACTGACATATATAGAAGTGGTGCTATAGAACAGCTTAAGATATATGGTAAAATATTAAATGTACCCATAGAGGTAGCATTTAATGTCAGAGAATTTGAAAGGATAATTCGTAGATTTGAATCTAAAGACGTAGTTCTTATAGATAGTGCAGGACGTAGTAGAAGAGATATGGAGTACGTAGAATTGCTGAGAAAGTTTATATACGTCATACCTGCGCAGAAACTTAAGACCTATTTAGTTATGAGTGCTGTGGATAATTTTAAGTATATAAAGGAGATATACGAAAATTATAAGGTCTTATATCCGACATCAATTATCGTGAGTAAGCTAGATGAGTCAGTTTCTATGGGAAACTTGATAAACATACCGGTCTATACCAAACTTCCTATATCATATGTAACAAATGGACAAAATATACCAGGAGATATAGAGATAGCTAGAAGTGATAAGTTAGCTAGTCTCTTTATAAAAAGGAATGTGACCTCAAAATGAGTGTTGGAGCTAGAACTATCTCAATCTTGAGTGGTAAAGGTGGAACAGGTAAGACAAATATATGTGTAAACTTAGGAGTAGCAATCCAGAGACTTGGGAAAAAGGTATTAATAATAGATGGTGATCTGGGCCTTGCTAATGTGGAGGTGATACTAGGTTTAACACCGAAATATACACTCTACGATGCCATCTATAGAGATGTGGACCTTGAGTCCGTTGTTACTTATGGACCAGAAGGAATCCTTATAATCCCTGGAGGTTCAGGAGCGCTAGAGCTATCAAAGATAGAAGCCTACAAACAAGAGGTACTTATGGACCAGCTGATAAAACTTGGAAGTAATGTAGACTATATATTTATAGATGGTGGTGCAGGTATACATCAAGATGTCTTAACATTTGCTTCAGGTAGTGATGAGATTATAGTAGTTATGACTCCAGAACCTACAGCTTTAGCTGATGCCTATACCCTGATAAAAGCGGTGACCCTTTCTAATGCTCGAAAAGAGATAAAACTTGTAGTTAATAGAGTGAAATCTTCTGGTGAAGGAGAAGATGCGGTAAATAGACTGAATATTCTATTGGAGAGGTTCTTAAAAATTTCTATCACCTATTTGGGAAGTGTTCCTGATGATATTTGGGTAGAAAGAGCGGTAAAGGAACAATCGCTCTTTGTAACTAGATATCCTTTTTCAAAAGCTTCTAGAGCGATAAATGAGATTGCATTAAAGTTATTAGAGGTAGATAGAAGGGGAACAGGCTTTAGAGGATTTTTCCGTAATATCCTTGAGAGAATAAATATAAGATGAGACACAAGGCATTTTTACCGAACAAAAAGGTTTCTATAAGAGTAATAGAGGGAGACTATCAAGGTTATTATAGTAGTAGGATAGAAGGGATAAATGATGAAGAATTCCTTCTGGCATTACCCTTTATAGGAACTGTCCCTGTTCCTCTAAGACTAGGAGAGAGGATATCTATTTACTCTGTTAGTGATGATGCAGTTTATAGAATAGATGGAGAAATAATAAAAAGACAATTAGAACCAGTTCCTCTTTTGCAAGTAAAGATAGATAAAGATATAGTAAGGGTCCAGAGAAGAAGATATGTAAGAGTTCCTATAGTCCTTAATATACAGTATAAATTAAAAGAGGTAGAGAAAATCTATTATACTTATTCAAAGGACATTAGTGGTGGAGGAGCAAGAATTATATTGCCAGAGCCTTTAAGAGTCCGTGATATAATCGATATGAGGATAGAGCTACCATCTCCAGAACTCCCCATAGATTGCGAAGGAGAGATTGTCTGGATTGATAGACAAGAGATATTAGTTAATAACAAAAGAGAAGAGATAATACATGCAGGTGTTAGATTTACTCTAATAGAGGAGAAGGAGAGGGAGAGATTAATAAAGTTTCTTTTTAATTATCAAAGAAATCTAATAAAGAAGGGATGGAAGCGTGGTTAAGGTTTTAATAGTAGATGACTCAGCCTTAATGAGAAGAATATTGAAAGATACATTAGAGAAACACTCTGAGATAGAAGTGATAGGGATGGCAGAAAACGGTAAAGAGGCAGTAGAAAAATTGAAAACTCTAAATCCTGACGTTATAACGCTTGACGTTGAGATGCCTATTATGAACGGTTTAGAGACTCTAAAAAAGATAATGGCAATAAAACCTATCCCTACAATTATGGTAAGTGCACTTACCACTAAGGATGCAGAAGTTACTGTAGAGGCACTAATGAATGGAGCAGTAGATTTTGTAACTAAACCGAAGAATCTAATTGGAGAGTTTGATTCTTTTGCTAAAGAGCTTCAAGTAAAGGTCCTTAGTGTAGCGAAATCAAAGGGTAAGAGTGTAATGCCTGTTGAGAGTCCCATTAGAGAGGTAAAGTCTCCAGGCAAGCCACCTAAGAAGTTAGTTATCATCGGGTCTAGTACTGGTGGACCACAGGCGCTCTATCAGGTAATGTCGAGGTTAAATACCCTTTATGATACCTCTATAGTTATAGTTCAACATATGCCCCCAGGTTTTACGAAGTCTTTAGCGGAAAGGCTTAATAGTGTATCGAAATATATAGTAAAAGAGGCGGAGGCAGGAGAATCTCTTAAAAGTGGAGTGGCTTATGTAGCACCTGGTGGTTATCATTTGATATTAAATGGAGAATCCTTCTCTCTTAGTAAAGACCCACCAGTTCTTGGTGTTAGACCCTCAGTAGATGTAACTACATTTTCTCTGGTAAAAGTTTTTAAGAATAACATTGTAGGAGTTCTGCTAACAGGTATGGGAAGCGATGGCGTAAGAGGGTTAGAGGAGATAAAGAAGAATGGTGGAAAGACCATAGCTCAGGATGAAAAGAGTTGTGTAGTGTTTGGAATGCCTAAGTCTGCTATAGAGAGAGGAGTAGTTGATGTTGTTGCTGATCTAGAGGATATTCCAGTTGAGATAGAAAGGATGGTCTTAACATTATGAACTTACTAATAGATGATTATACCCTCTTTAAGAAGAAAATAAAAGAATTAATTGGTATAGACCTAGATGGATATAAAGATGAGCAGATAAAGCGTAGGGTCAAGATACTTATGGATAGAGTAGGGGCTCATAACTTCTTATCATTCTATAAAGCAATAGAAAAAGACCAGCAGTTGAGAAAAGACTTTATAGATAAGGTCACTATAAATGTTTCAGAGTTTTTCAGAAATACAGATCAGTTTGATCTTTTAAAGAATAAGATTATTCCAGAGTTAAGAAATAGGTTTAAAAAACTTAGTATATGGAGTGCAGGATGCTCGTATGGAAATGAACCTTACTCTGTGGCTATAATTCTAGATGAATTGGGGATTAGAGAATTCAATATGTTAGCTACCGATATAGATATGGAGGCTCTAAAAAAGGCAAAAGAGGGAATTTATAAGTTAGAAGAGTTAAAAAATATAACCGAGGAAAGACTAAAAAGATATTTTACTAAATTAGATAATGACCATTATAAAATATCTGACAGGATTCGTCTTTCTGTTAGGTTTGAATATTTAGATTTACTGAAGGATAAATATCCGAAAGGTATGCACCTTATTCTCTGCCGTAATGTTATTATATATTTTACTCAGGAAGCTAAGGATGGCGTCTTTAGAAAATTGGCAGAGAGTCTTGAAGAGGATGGAATCTTATTTTTAGGTAATACAGAGAGGATATTCAATCCTCAAAACTATAAGCTAAAGCCGGTAGATTTATTCTTTTATAAGAAGGTGGTGTAAAAATATGGATTATAAAGATTATCTACCTATCTTTTTAGATGAGTCTAAAGAGAACCTGGTACAGTTAAATAAGCTCCTATTAGAGCTAGAAGCAAATCCAGATGATAAAGAACTTTTAAATGAAATATTTAGGATAGCTCATACAATAAAAGGGATGTCAGCTACTATGGGATTCAATAATATAGCAACATTAACTCACAATATGGAAAATATACTGGATGACCTGAGGAAAGGAAAACTTAGAGCAGATAGAGATATTATAAATCTCCTTTTCTTTAGCTTTGATGCGTTGGAGAAATCTCTAGAATTAATATCTACCTCTGGAACAGACGATTCGCCTTTAGTCAGAGAGGCAATAGAGAAATTTAGTAATAAAGATAAGATCATAGAATCTAAGCCTGTCTATAAAGAATCATCTTCTAGTAGAGTTACTTTAGACCAGTACAATATGCTTGTTATAAAAGAGGCGATTCAGAAAGGCTTTAATGTATATGAGGTACATGTAAAATTAAGAGAAAATACTGTGCTCAAGTCTGTAAGGGCTTATATGGTATTTAAGGTCTTAGAGGAGAGGGGAGAGGTTGTCTATTCTGAGCCTTCTGCTACAGATTTAGAGAACGAAAAGTTCGATTTAGATTTTACTGTAGTTTTTATAACAAGAGAAAAACAAGATACTATTAAGGAGTTGATACTCCAGATAGCAGAGATAGATAGTGTAGATATAAATCCTATTTCTTTAGAAGAGAAAGTAGAATCCCAAAAGGAAAAGGAAGAGGTTGCATCTAAGGTTCAAGAGGCTACAGTAGAGAAAGAAGGAATAAAAGGCTTGTCTAGGATGGGACAAACCATAAGGATAGATGTTGAAAGATTAGATGAACTTATGAACTTGGTTGGGGAGTTGGTTATTCAGAGAACAAGACTAGCCCAGATAAAGGAGTTTGATAATACTACGGATGAATTAGCTAGAATAACTAACGAATTACAGAACCTTGTAATGAAGGTAAGAATGATTCCTATTGAGCAGGTCTTCAATAGATTCCCTAGAATGGTGAGAGACCTATCTCAAGAGTCGGGTAAGAAGGTAAGGCTTGAGATATATGGAGCGGATACCGAGTTAGATAAAACTGTAGTGGATGCTATGGGAGACCCTCTAATGCATCTTATAAGGAATGCAGTAGACCACGGTATAGAACCTCCTGAGGAGAGAATTAAGCTAGGAAAACCGGAGGAAGGGTTAGTAAAGCTTTCTGCCTATCATGAAGGTAATAACATATACATAGAGGTAGAAGACGATGGGGCTGGGATAAATATAGAGAAGGTAAAACAGAAGGCTATAGAGAAAGGCTTAGTATCAGAAGAGATGATTAATAGAATGAGTGAGGAGGATATCTATAGTTTGCTTTTCATCCCTGGATTTAGTACCTCTGAAAAGGTTACTGATATATCAGGTAGAGGGGTAGGAATGGATGTAGTAAAAAGAAGAGTAGAAGAACTGAATGGAACGATAAGAATTGAGAGTAAGTTAGGTAGAGGAACCAAGGTTACAATTAGATTACCCCTTACTTTGGCTATTATACAATCCTTATTAGTAAAAGCCAGCGAAGAGATTTACGCGATACCTCTAAGTAATATAGAAGAGATAGTAAAATTAAAAGAATCAGAGATAAAAACGGTAAAGAATGTAGAGGTTCTATATTCACGTGGGAGAGTAATACCCCTATATAGACTTTCAGAAGTCTTAGGCCTTTCTAGTAATAATGAATGCAACTTTGCGGTTATAGTAAGAACTGGAGGTAAGCAGATAGGTATAGCGGTAGATGATTTGATAGGTGAGGAAGAGATTGTTATAAAGTCTATAGATAAGATGGTAAATCTGAATAGAAACTTTGTTGGTGCTACTATTTTAGGTAATGGAAAGGTTGCTTTGATCTTAGATGTTAATACGTTAGCAAGTGTATAAGGAGGAATAATGAAATTAGATTCTATGCATTTAGATATATTAAAAGAGTTAGGGAACATCGGAGCTGGTAACGCTGCTACTAGTCTTTCACAACTTCTCAATCAAAGAGTAGATATGAGCGTTCCTGAGGTAAAATTACTAAAGTTAAGAGATGTCCCCTATCTATTGGGAGGTCCTGAGATCCCCGTAATTGGTATAACTGTTCTAGTCGAGGGGGACGGAGAGGGACAGATTCTGTTACTTTTTACTAAAGATAGTTCGGAAAAGCTTGTAAAGAATATTATGGCAGGATTTCCCCAAAGTGAAGTAAATGATGAAATGAAGCTCTCTGTTCTATTAGAAGTGGGGAATATTGTGAGTTCCACATTTCTAAATGCCCTTGCTAGCTTCACTAATATGAAATTTATGCCTACAGTACCTGCAAGTGCCAGTGATATGGCTGGAGCACTTCTGGATACAGTACTGGCTATAGAAGCCTCAGAAGATGATATGATTATTACGGTAGTAACTGACTTTGTCGTTCAGGGAGAGATGATAGAGGGATATTTGGTATTTGTGCCGAATCCTTTGTCTTTAGCTAAGATATTCACTTCGTTAGGGGTAAGTTTATAGATATGGATAGGATAGTGGTTGGAATAGGAGAGTGGTCTATCTTAAAATTAAATGGGGTATTAGTCTGTCTAGGCCTAGGCTCCTGTGTAGGAATAGCTCTCTATGACACTAATAAGAAGATAGGAGGGTTAGTTCATATACTTTTACCCTTATCACAGAATAGTGATAATTCAAATCCAACCAAATTTGCAGATACTGGAATTCCGTTTCTGCTAGATGAAATGGTAAGGTTGGGAGCAAGCAAGCAGTCTATAGTTGCCAAGATAGCTGGAGGAAGCCAGATGTTTAATATAAAGGGTAGAGAAGACAGGATAAACATAGGGGCAAGAAATGTTGAAGTAACTAAAGATACCCTTAGGAAACTAAACATTCCCATCTTGGGAGAGGATACGGGTGGAAATTTTGGCAGAACTATGGAATTCTTTGTGTCTAATGGGATAGTAAAGGTCAAAACGATAGGAAGAGGAGAGAAAGAGATCTAGTTATGAAACTAGACGGAAGGGAGAGGGAGGAGTTTGCCTTAAGATATCTCCCTTTAGTAAAGTATGTGGTTAGCCGATTCTATATAAAGGAGACAAGTAGTATAACTAGGGAAGATTTATTCCACTGGGGAATTATTGGTTTGATGGAAGCAATTGACCGTTTTGACGAGAATAAAGGGGTTAAGTTTGAGACGTATGCTATAAGAAGAATAGAAGGTGCAATAAAAGATGCATTAAGAAGAGAAGATATATTTACTAGAGGACAGAGGGAGAAATATAAAAGACTGATGAATATTATCGATACATTAGAAGAGGAAGAAATTGATGAAAAAACTATAGCAGATAAACTTGGAATGGATCTAAACTCATATCAAGAATTCCTAGAAGAGATAAACCCAATAGTCATCTCTTCTGTAGAAGAGTTACTGGAGGAAAGAGGTCTTGAAATCTCCGATGAAAGGGAGTCTATAGAAGACCAGGTAGTAAATGAGGAGCTTTTAGAAAATTTAAAAAGGGCTATAAAAAGATTGAGCGATAGAGAGAAACAGATACTAAGTCTATATTATTATGAGGGATTAACCTTAAAACAGATCGGTTTAGTTTTAGGTATTACTGAATCTAGAGTTTCTCAACTCCATACCCAGATAATATTAAAGTTAAGAAGGATGGTAAGGAGTGAGTGGGAACAAGCTTGAGAAGATAAAAATAAGAGTGACTCCAGATAAATTAAAGGCATTTATTACAATATTACCTTTGGAAGAAGGAGAAATATTAACCAAAGACGATATTAAGAGTGCACTGGAGAATGCGAAAATAAAATTTGGTATTAAAGACGAAGTAATTACTTCTATTGTTGAACTTCTATCAGTTGAGGATATACTTATAGCAGAGGGGATCCCTCCTGAGAATGGTGAGGACGCTAAGATTAAATATTTTGTATCCTTAGGTAATAAAGAATTAACCCCCAAAGAAAATCCAGATGGAACTGTAGATTTTAGAGAGATAGGGTTTGTTGAGAATGTAAAGAAGGGAGATGTCTTAGCAGAGAAGATTCCTCCTACAGAAGGAAAACCCGGAACTAATGTATACGGAGAATCGATTCCTCCTAGAAGGGGTAGAGATATTAGACTTCCTAAAGGGAAAAATACCGAGATATCAGAAGATGGGATGAAGCTGATAGCTAGCATATCTGGTATTCCTATAGGTTCAGAAGGTAATATATCTGTATCTCCCATATTAGAAATTCAGAGGGATGTTGATTTTTCTACCGGTAATATAGACTTTGTTGGTAGTGTCCTGGTTAAAGGAACAATAAGGAGTCACTTTAAAGTTAAGTGTGAAAATAACTTAGAAGTTTGGGAAGACATAGAGAATGCTGATGTAGAAGTTGGTAGAAATCTCATAGTGAGAAGAGGAATATACGGTGAACCTGGTAGAAAGGTCATTGTCGGTGGAAACTTGATAGCTAAAATTATTAGAAATGTGGAATTGGAAGTTCACGGAGATATACTAGTAGAGCAAGGAATAGTAGATAGCAATGTTAAATGTGGCGGAACTATCAGGGTAAGTTCTAATAGAGGGATGATATCTGGAGGAAACATATGGGCACTTAAGTCTGTATATACTGCTCAGTTAGGTTCCCCCTACGGAACTAGGACTGTAGTAATAGTAGGGAAAGAACCATGGAAATCAGAGGAGTTAGATAGACTTGTAGCAGAGAGAGAAGATATAAAAAAGAAACTAGAAGATGTAAATACTAACATAAAGTATCTAGCTGGTTATGGAAGAGAAGAGAATCTACCCGATATAAAACGTACTCAGCTTAGTAAGCTTAGAGAGATTCAAAAATTACTAATTGAACAGCTAAATTTAAGAGATATAAGAATCAAAGAGTTAGGTAATGAGATTTTACAGTTAATAAAAGAGGCAAAGATTCAAGTTACAGGTATGGTCTATCCTGGTGTTAAGATATGGATTGGAAACGAGAGTTATTTGGTAAATGATGAGTTACAAAGAGTATATTTTGTATGTAATGAGGGGAGGGTTGAGTTTAGGGCGATATGAGGACTGGAGATATACAACCAATAATAATAAGAACCCAAGAGCTTGAAAAAGTTAAAGAGACTCAGAGGCAGACATCGGAAACTATTCAGAAACAATTCCAGATGTATTTTAGGCAGATAACAGAACAACGACAGAGTGAGGTGGAGAATTCTAAAGAGAGTAGTAAGAGTAAAAGTATTGATGAACGAGAAGAGAGAGAAAATCCTAGAAGGGAACATCCTCAAAGGGGTAATAGGTCTAAGGATAAGGCAGAAGATTTTCATCAACCTGGAGTAGGGGAAAATATAGATATAAAGATATAGGAGGATGGATCTAATGCGTCCATTGAAAGAAATTATTGGACTTCCCGTCTTAAGCCATTTGGGCAGCAATTTGGGTGTGATAGAAGATTTAGTACTCGATAACAAAAAGATGCTTGGGGTAGGTTTTCTAGTAAAGGGTAAGGATTGGTATAAAGGAATAAAGTTTATATCTAGAGAAGAGATAGAGGTGATAGGAAAAGATACAGTTATAACTTCAGGTGATTCTCTCAGAAATGTTACAGAACTACCAGAAATTATCGACCTCTTAGATAACAGTATAGAGTGGAGAGGGCTTCCTGTGTACACTACTACAGGAGAAGTTCTAGGGAGGGTTGAAGAGCTATTTCTAGATGAAGAGACCCTAGAGATTAGCGGGATAAAAATAAGAGAGGAAGAACTTATAATTAACCGGGATAGTCTGGTAGCTTTAGGGTCTTCTGCTGTCCTAGTAAGATTTAAAGCAGATCAGGTAGAGACTACAAAGGAGAAATTGACTTCAATAAAAGAAGAATCTATTCCCTTAGAAGAGAAAGGATTTGAGGCAAAGCAGAGTGCCTTTCTTATAGGGAAAAGACTAGCTAGAGACCTCATAGCAGATGACGGAACTTTAATTGCTTCTAAAGGAGATGTAATAAATTGGCAGATTATCAGAAAAATGAAGAATCTTAATAGAATGCAGGAATTAATAAATTCTATAGAAAGTTAAGATATGAATAACGAGCTACTGGGATATATAACTACTAGGGTATTTGAGGGACCTACCTATTTGGGAGGGATATTAATAGTTGATAAAAAGGGTATTCCTATAGAATTCAAATATGTAGAACCCATAAAACCCTCTAAACTACAGACTCTTTTATATGGAAATACAATGGATAGATATATCCGGGTGGAAAGTGTAGGTATCCCGCTGGTAGATGCAGTAGAACGTAAACCTGCTATACTCTTTATAAGAGAAGAACCATTTCTAGAAGAATCCAAATGGTCCTTTCCTATTATATCTATAAGTAGATACAAAGGTGAGGTTTTGTCAAACTTAGGAGATTTTAAGGAATTAGAAATAGGAGAATACATTGTTAAAATAGACTCTAATCTTCCAGTACGAGTGAGAGTAGATAAGAGATATAGAGAAAAGTTACAAGAGTTGGTTTCTCTTTTAATAGAAATAGGACAAAATTTTGATATAATGGAGCCGTTTACCAGATTAGAAGAGGCTATAAAGTTTATATGGAGAGAACAGAGAAAGTCTTAGAAGAGGTTTATAAAGTTCTAGGAATAGCCTTTACCCCTAAAATAATAGATATACCTATACACAGTACAGAGATCAATTCACTAGATGTAAATTTGGTTACCCGAATCTCTAAGTATGAGATAGGAAAGATATCTAACCCAGTGGTTGAAGTTACTGTGGCTTTAGACACAGAAGGGAAAATAAAGAGGAAAATAATTGATATCCCTATCTTTTTTCTTGTAAATATAGTTACCGATTTAGTTATTATAAATAGTATCTTTATCAAGAGATATCCTAATTCCTGGAGGAATTTACCCGAAGAGACAAAAGTAAAACTGCTAACAGAAATTAAAGCTAAGTGGCCTCAATATTTAGAAGGGATAAAAATAATAGGAGTATACAATGATATTCCCATAGGAAGAGTTAAAAGTATAAGGGTAGACGAAAGAACAGGGATACTATCTTTTAATTTAAAAGAAGAATCTGTAGAGGAAAATAGAGTAAATTTACTAGTATTTAAATTTTTAAAGGACGAAACATTGAGGTCAATAGCATTCTAGACTCATAGAGAAGATGTATAGTCTAAATCTTCCCACTTCCCACATCTTCCACCAAGTCGTGCTACTAATTTGCCTTCAATAAAGACATTTGTAATCTCACAGAGGTTAGAACATCCCCTACACTCAAAACCCTTCGTAGTAATATCCTGTTCTGTAATATCGAAACCTTTAAATTTACTCTCTTTTATATTAGCTTCCTGAGCTAACAAGCCTGCTCCTATAGCTCCCATAAGTGAGAAATATGGTGGAACTATGATTTCGGTTCCTAAGGCTCTTTCAAAGGCTACTTTTATACCTTTATTGGCAGCAACTCCTCCCTGGAAAAGTATTGGAGGTAGTATCTCTTTCCCTCTCCCAACATTACTTAAATAGTTTCTCACTAATGCTTCGCACAATCCAAATAGTATGTCCTCTCTTTTATGTCCCAATTGCTGTTTGTGAATCATATCTGATTCTGCAAAGACAGTGCATCTTCCTGCAATCCTTACTGGTTTATGAGACCTCAAGGCAACATCCCCAAACTCTTCTATAGGTATACCGAGCCTCTGCGCTTGATGGTCTAGAAAAGAACCAGTTCCCGCAGCACATACAGAATTCATAGCAAAGTCAACCACTATGCCATCCCTTATGATGATGATCTTCGAATCTTGACCACCTATTTCTATTATTGTCTGAACTTTCGGATTATAGTGTAAGCCTGCAACAGCATGGGCGGTAATCTCGTTTTTTATAACATCAGCTCCAACTACTGCCCCTATCAAAAACCTAGCGCTACCTGTAACTCCAACTCCATCTATCTTTAGGTCACTCCCAAACTGGGATTTTATCTTGAAAAGTCCGTCCCTAACAGCCTTTATCGGGTCCCCAGCAGTTCTAAGATAAAGCCCTACTATGAGATTTCCGCTTTCGTCTATAACCGCTATATCTGTACTTACAGAACCAACATCTATCCCTAGAAACCTTTTCATCCTGCCATCCTCCGTCTTTTCTTAGTTTTTAACATATCGATAAAGGCTTCAATCCTAGTTGTTATACCGGCTAATCCTGTCTGTTCATCTATGGAGAGTGTTAATACAGGTATATCGTAATCTTTACTTACCCTTTCTAAGATCCCCTCTGCCACTATTTCAGGCATACAAGTAAACGGTGAAAGATGAATTACACCATCAAATCCTCTTTCTGCGAATTCTATCGTATGTGCCACTGTTCTCTGTCCTTCCCCTCCAACAGAACGTTTTATATATGGGAGAGCTACTCTAGTCCTTTCCTCGATATCTTTGTTTCTAAAAAGAGGCAAGTATATTCTGACAATATCTTCTATATAAAATGCATTTTCAGCCCAAACACCAAGTTCTCCTAGTCTTCGAGCTATCTCAAAGTTAGTAAAATGGTCTAATACGACATAGAATTCACCAACTATACCTATCTTTACCAACTCTTCTAAACTATCCTCATCTATGATACTATCCATAGTTTCTCTGTATTCTGACAATACTTGTCTTACCTGTGAAATACTACCCGCTTGGTCTAGTTTTTTATGTGTTTCTCTTACTATATTATCCACTTCTCCTTTGTACCTCTCAAAAGGTCTTGCTTTTCTCGATATCTTTTCTATCTTATCAAGAGCTAATACTTTCTCCCAGGCAAGGCGAAGTGCTTTTATTACTTTAATAACACTATTACCATTTACTATTTTCTTTATACTTCTAAAAAGATTCATCCAACCATTAGAGAGGTCTAAAACTATCCAATCCATATCGTATCCTAGATCCTTGAGTATACGCCTCTGAACCTCTGCATAATATCCAAAACGGCATGGTCCTATTCCTCCTAACATAAGGATTGTATCTGCACCCTTTTCTATCGATTCTATGTAATTACCTAGAGTAATCTTTAAAGGAAGACATGCAAATTCGGGTGCGTATTTTACCCCTATAGACAGGGTTCTATTTGTAGAAGGAGGAGGAGGGATCACCTCGTGCCCAAAATCTCTAAGAAAAGACTCAATGGCTATTCTAGCATCACCAAACGGAGGATAGGTTATCTTCATACTGTTTCCTCCTGATTAACATATCTACAAAAGCCTCAAGTCTAGTAATAAGTCCCAATTCACTTGAATGCTCGTCAATAGTGATAGTTATCTCAGGGAAATTAATAGGCTTAGTTAGATCTCTCTCTATAAGTTCTCTTACAAGAGAGTCAGGACCACAGCCAAAAGCTACAACCATAATAATGCCATCCACTAATCCTTTTCTTATGAAATACCTAGCGGTACCGTAAAGTTCCCTTCCAAATGTCCAAAATAGCTTCTTTGGAAGGACGTTGGCTTCTCTTAATATGGCTCTCCAATCTATCATCTCCATAGATAACACCTTTACACCAAGACGATTTAGTATCTTTATCATTCCACCACTTATAAATTCATCATATATCTCATAACAGTGTCCAACAATGCCTATCTTTATATTGAAGTCCTCTCCTCCGTAGTTTTTTCCATCAAGTATATCTAGTGGGGTAATTCCCCTTCTCAGCTCTTCGTTATAAGATTTAAGTGCCTTCAGTCCCTCTGTATATGCCTGTATTATTTTTAGGCTGTTCTTGGTAAAAAGTCTACCTAGTTCTAAGAAACTTTTAAAAAATCCAGTTAAAGAATTTCTCTTATCTATGGTTGGATCTATAATAGGTGGTATATCTAGACTTGCATTTCTTATCATATCAGGGATGCCTATAAACTTCGGACACATATAAGTTCTATATTCTAAGCCAACTATTCTTGGTAAAAAAATAAAGTCGACCTTATCCTTTAAATCTAATATATGTCCATAGACTAACTTTATAGGTATACAAGCCTCACTAACAGATTTCTCTACAGATATGTCCACTATCTCTTTATTTGTTATAGAAGAAGGAACAACTTCTAAACCTAAGGCTTCAAAGAAAGCTTTCCACATAGGATAGTATCTGTAAAATAGGAGCACTCTTGGTATTCCAATTCTCATGGTATCAACTCTTTGGCTTGAACGGTATTAGATGAGGTTTCCAACTCAGTAAAGAGTAAACTTACAAGTTTATTTGTTTCCTCCAGATTAGGATACCAATAACCATTATTAGGTGAACCAGGTAATGTAGTTGTCTTTAGCTGTATATCACTCTTTTCACGAGCAAAAAATGTCGCAAGACTAACCATTTCTGGTACTGGAAGATTTGTATGTACATACTTTGTTAACTCTTGAATTAATGTTGGCACTCGAATTATTACGTTAGGTTTTGTAACTTGTGATAGCAGTGCATAAAGGAACTTCTGTTGTCTTTCGATTCTTCCTATATCTCCCATTGGGTCGTGTCTAAACCTTACGTATCCTTCTGCCTGTACTCCATTTAAACGTTGATATCCCTTTTTAAGGTCTATATAGAGTTTACCCCAGCTATCTTTATATTTCATATCCTTTTCAACATAAATCTCTACTCCACCTATAGCATCTACCATCTTTTTAAAGGCATCAGGGTCAAGGAGAACATAGTAATCTATCTTTATCCCTAACAGATTTTCTATTACTTCTATAGCTAATGGAATACCTCCAAAGTGGTAAGCAGAGTTTATCTTATTTCTCCCATACCCAGGTATGTCTACTACAGTATCCCTCGGAATCGAGATACCATTTACTCTTTTATTACTACAATCTACGTGGAAGACCATAATTGTGTCAGTTCTACCACTGTCTAGGCGCCTACCTCTATTATCGTAATCATAATCTCTCCCTAGAAGAACTATATTGAAGGAGGATGGTCCGTAGAAGATTTTATGTGTAAAGGACATTATCTCTGAGGGATTGTGTACTATGTCCTTTATGCTCTTTCCGCTTTTATAGTATAAGAATAACCATCCTCCAACTACAGTAGTTATACAAACAATAAGTATTATACAGAAGAAGATAACAAGTTTCTTCTTTAACATATCTAAGATTAAGCTTCTTCCTTTTCCTTTTCTTTCCTACTATTAGCTATGATCTCTTCTGCTATCTTACTAGGAACTACATCGTAATGAGAAAATTCTACCTTGTACTTACCCCTTCCTTGAGTTATAGATTTAAGGTCTATAGAGTATCTAAGTATTTCAGCCATAGGAACATGAGCCTTTATAACTTGGTATTTACCCTGTGGTTCCATTCCAATAATCTTAGCCCTTTTACTATTTAGGTCCGCTATGCAATCACCCATAAACTCTTCCGGGACCATAACCTCGAGGTACATAATAGGCTCAAGTAGAACCGGGTTAGCTTCAGCTGCTCCCTTCTTTAATGCCATGGAACCAGCTATCTTAAATGCCATATCGGAAGAGTCCACAGGATGGTAAGAACCATCTACTAGAGTAACCCTTATATCAACTAGAGGATATCCTGCTAAAACTCCTTCTTCCATAGCCTCTTTTATGCCCTTTTCAACAGAAGGTCTATAGTTTTGGGGAATAGCTCCTCCAAATATCTTATCTATAAATTCGTAACCTCCACCCCTAGGAAGAGGTTCTATCTCTATCCAGCAATCTCCATACTGTCCTCTACCACCGGTCTGACGCTTATACTTACCCTGAACTTTTACCTTAGTAGTTATCGTCTCCCTATAGGGAATCTTAGGTAGTTCAGTATCTACTTCAACACCAAATTTTCTCTTAATCCTCTCTAGTATCACCTCTATGTGTAGGTCTCCTAAACCAGAGACTATAGTCTGATGAGTCTCCGTATTATAGTAGCTTATAAAAGTAGGGTCTTCCTCCTGAAGTCTACTAAGGGCATTACTAAGTTTCTCTTCATCACCTTTTGACTTAGGAATAACCGCTACAGAGTATAATGGATGGGGGAATTTGATTGGAGCATATCTTACAGGATAAGATTTGTCGCATAAGGTATCTGAAGTTCCTAAGGATTGAACCTTTGCAACCACCCCTATGTCACCAGTGATTATTTCTCCTGTCGGTTCTTGTGTCTTACCCTTTGGGTAAGCTAAATGCCCTATCTTTTCCTCTACTCCTTTAGTTATATTCAGTAGAGTCGTATCAGATTTCAGTACTCCTGTATAGACCTTAAATAGAGCCAATTTCCCAACAAAAGGATCCGCTGTAATTTTAAAGACGAAGGCAGAAGGAGGCTTAGAGAAGTCAAGATTAGTTAAGGTAATACTTCCATCTTCATTTAGAACTTCTACCTTGCCTTCTTCAGGTGAGGGTAAAAGGTCTTTGATTGTATCTAGTAGTTGATGTACCCCTATATTTTTAATAGCAGATCCACATAGTAATGGAAATGCTTTGCCTTCTCTTATAGCGGTTCTCATTCCTTTTAGTATCTCTTCATCAGAAATAGTTTCGCCCTCTAGATATTTTTGAAGTAATTCATCATCATTTTCTACTACAGCTTCTATAAGATGCTCCCTTAGTTCTTCTATTCTATCCTTATACTCTCCAGGTAGAGTAATCTCTTGATAAGTACCATTAGAGAATTTATAGGCCTTTTTAGTTAGTATATCAATTATACCGGAAAAGTTTTCCTGCTCTCCAAGAGGGAATTGAAGGGCAAAAATCTTATTAGATAACTTTTCTCTTAGCTCATTATATACTTTGGAAAAATTTGCACCTTCTCTATCTAATCTATTCAGGAATATTATTCTGGGTTTACCTTGCTCTTCCAATATGTCCCAGAGTATCTCTGTATTAACCTGGACCCCTGAAGATGCACAGACTAGCATTATTGCACTTTCTGCTACTTTTATTCCAGATAGAATATCTCCGATAAAGTCTGAATACCCAGGGGTATCTATAATGTTTATCTTGCATTCCTTCCAAGGTATAGGAAAGACTTTTAACATAATAGTAGTCTTTCTCTTTATCTCTTCTGGCTCTGAGTCTACATTGCTGTTTCCAGCATCTACGCTACCTAATCTATCTACTAATTTAGCGTTAAATAGAATAGCATCAGCAAGTGATGTTTTACCCACTCCACCATGAGAGAGTAAAACCACATTCCTAATCTTCCCTGTTTCTAATTTCATCTGCTTCCCTCCAATACCATTTTATAGTAAATAATCTCTTTGCAAAATTAGCAGCTCTTCTTCTAATAATATTAGCATAGAATGCTATAGATAGCCAAGTACCAGCCCTATATCGTTTTTTAAAGCTTACTTTTCCTTCACTATCTTTTGATTGTCATCGTATAAACTTGAATTTTTCTCCAATACCCTAAATAGGGCAGAAACTACTTTAGGGTCTAATTGTGTACCCATACTTCTAGAAAGTTCCGCCTTAGCCTCTTCTATTCCTCTTCTCCTTGAATAGGGTCTATCGGTAGTTATGGCATCAAAGGCATCTGCACAAGCTATTATACGACTTTCCAAAGGGATCTCTTCCCCTTTTAGATTATCTGGATATCCATTTCCATTGTATCTCTCATGATGATGTCTTATCCAAAGAGGGACCTCTTTAAACCTAGAGACCTCTTTAGATATATCCGCACCTATAATTGGGTGTCTATAAATCTGTAACCATTCCTCTCTAGTAAGTTTGTCCGGTTTATTTAGTATGTTTAAAGGAAGTCCTATCTTACCTAAGTCATGTAATAAGGCTGCGTTTCTTATCCTTTCTACCTGGACTTCGCTAAGTCCCATTTCTCTTGCTATGTCTTCAGATAACTGTGCTACCCTTAGAGAGTGATTACTGGTATAGCTATCGAAGACCCCTAAAAGCTTTATAAGGGTAGATATGGCTTGGTCATATGTTCTACTTACTTCACTAGCCAGTATAAAGAGATATCTAGCGATAAATACAGGAACTATATATATTGGCATAACTATAGGTCCTAATAATTTATAACTTTGTGCTATTACTAGAGCCAAGAAGAAGTGTAAAAGATATGTAATAATAGATATGTTTGATATATAGTAGACCCAAGTCCCTATAAATCCCCTCCCCTTGTCTATAGAAATCGCCAGACTTAAAAGAGTAACGTTAGAGAACCAATAAATAAGGGCTACAGATAGAGCTACTAAAAAATAACGCCATCCAAAATCGAGAGAGGGACCCTTTAGAATTTCATACATTAATCCGGATAACCCAGCGCATATCATTAAATTCGCCCTATTAAATATGAATCTCCTAGGATCATGAGATTTAAAGTTAAGTTCCTCAGGACTTATCGAGCCTAGCCCATTCAATAGTATCCCTATAGGAGCTCCGAAAAGTAATATCCCTGCATAAGAAACTATGAAACCCATAGAAAGTGCAATCTGCCTGCCTGGTATTTCAACAGGAAAAGCCTCTAATATTAGAGCCAAAGCAAAGAATATAAGTACATCAGTTAGTCCTGCCCTAAAAGGATAGGACTTAATCACATATGTAGACAGAGCTATAGCAAGTACAGAAAGTACATAGATGAGTCTATTTATCTCTTTTCTCATGAGGTAACCTCTATAAGCCCGTATCCTCCTTCTTTTCTAGCATACACAACATTTACTTCTGAAGTATCTGCATTTATAAAGATAAAGAAATCATGGCCAAGAAGTTCCATCTGAAGTAATGCCTCTTCCACCGACATAGGGGTAATATTTAATCTCTTTCTCCTTACAATCCTGTCAGATAGAGCCCCTTCTTCGGACTCCTCTATTTGGATAACCTCTTCTGGTCCTTCGATTCTTTCACTTGGCTTCGATCTACTCCTATCTAATAATTTGCCTTTAAAAGTTTTTATCCTTCTTTCTAGTTTGTCTACTACCAGGTCTACAGATGCGTACATATCTGAGGTTGACTCTTGAGCCCTTATTATCTTACCATTTATTCTTGCAGTTACCTCAACTTTCTGTGTGGTACCTGAACTTTTACTGTTACCAGTGCTGAGTACTACCTGAATATCAGAGATTCGACTGAAAAATCTATCTAACTTGCCTAGTTTTTTCTTTATATAGCTTTCTAAAGCCTCAGTAACTTCTATGTTTCTTCCTTTTATAACTATATCCATGAATATCTCCTCCTAAAAATGTTATTTAAGATACATAATCTTTAATAGTCTCTTCCAAAACTAACTGATAGTTCTCACCCAATGCCTTCTCTAGAAGTTCCTTCTCTTGAGGTGATAGATTCTCACCTATAACATATATCGAATGACCCTGCTTACCAGAAAAACTCCTAACAATAACCTTAGACTTACCACCCATATAACCCATCAGCTTGCACACTGGACAGGGAACATCCCTAGGACTACATACAGTAGTGCTTCCCTTATGTTTGATTCCTGTAATTTCCAACAGTTTTCTTCTCAATTCTCCCCTAAAGACATTAGAAGCTATCTTTTTCTCTACGTTTATCTTGTAGTATGTCCTACTTACAAACGGACCTATATTGGCATATGCCCTCTTCCAACTGCCCCAATTTCTCTTTATACGGCTAAAGATACTCTGTATTAGTCTTACTAGGGATGGATTATAATATTTCTCCTCTTTGAAAAGTTCAGAAAACTTTTCTCTTAGCTTCTTGGGAATACCATCAGGATTTACTATTATTATCTGGTTATATCCAAATCCTTGAGATGTATTTGCACCGATTCCAGTATTCTGTAGTGACTTTAAGGCAGCTAGGTATATATCTAAATCTCTCTCGTTGACCTCTAATGAAAAATAGATGTCATTTTTGAAGAACTCTTGTCCCTTTATCTTTACTATGTTAGGTTCGTCAGGGGTTACGCCATCACTTACCTTGGGAGGAGATATCTGTCTATTCAAAGGTATAGCAAATCTAAGAGCTTCTGAATATATCTGAGTAGCCAATATAATACTTGGTATATATGGTTTATTTCTAAAGTCTCTAACTTGAGCTCCAGTACCATACCCTATATGGCATGGGTTTTTGAACTTCAAAATACAACGTAATTCCATTCCTATTTCTACCTCCAAACCAAACTATTTATATTATCTCTATGCATTGAAGATTATATCATATTCTAAAATATCATTTTTATAAATATCATTACTATTCTATTCCTTTTTCTCTCTTTTTTCTTCTAGTGAACTTTTTAGGTCAGAATAGCCAAATATAGCTAGTATTACTCCTAGGATGATTAAGATTGGCGGGACTATAGCCATTAATCCCTTTATAAAGTAACTCCACCAAACAGAGATTCCCCATATACCTAAAATGAGACATACTATACCGCCTAATATAACCAGAATTTTACTCATAAAATATCACCTCCAGATAGACATTAAAATTTAAGATTTCTTCTCTATTATAGCATAGCGGTTGACAAGTGTATAAAGCTCTAGTAGAATTATAGAACAAAATTAATCCTAAATTGGAGGTGATATCTTTGAAGAGGGTATTTTTGATGTTACTGGTAGTTAGTTTGATCATTAGTGGAGTTACTTCGGTTTATGGAGCGGAGACTATTAAGGTAGGGCTTATCACCCCTCTAACAGGTCCTATAGCAACATTCGGACAATCAGTAGAAAAAGGGGTGAGGATGGCGGTAGATGAGATAAATGCTAAAGGCGGAGTGCTTGGTATGAAGATAGAGTTATTTGTAGAGGATAACCAAGCAAAAGCGGAAGAATCTGCTAATATAGCACGTAAGTTTATAGAACAGAATAAGGTAGTAGCTATATTGGGTCCCGTCATCTCTAGTAATACATTGGCAGCTGCACCTATAGCTCAGCAGAGTAAGGTACCCTTGTTATCCCCAACCGCAACTAACCCCAGAGTCACTCAAGTCGGTAACTACATCTTTAGAGCCTGCTTCGTTGATGACTTCCAAGGAACAGTAATGGCAAGATTCGCAAGGACTGGATTGGGTAAGAGATTGAATACCGCAGCTATTTTATACGAGAAGACTAGTGACTATAGTATAGGATTAGCAAAATACTTTAAAGAGACCTTTATAAGTCTTGGTGGAAAGATCGTTGCTGAAGAATCGTTCAGTTCTGGTGACCAAGACTTTAGTGCCCAACTTACTAAGATAAAGGGTAAGAATCCAGATGTTCTTTATGTTCCTTCTTACTATGATACTGCAGGCCTTATAATAAAGCAGGCTAGAGAACTTGGAATCAATGTCCCTATCCTTGGTGGCGACGGATTTGATTCTCCTCAACTAGCAGAGCTTGCAGGAAAGGAAAATCTAAAGAACTGCTATTTCAGCGGCCACTTCTTTGCCGGTTCTAAATCTCCTGAGGTGAGAACCTTTGTTGCTAATTATAAGAAGAGATATAACGCAGTCCCTGATATGTTAGCAGCTTTGGGCTATGATGCAGTTTATATGTTAGCAGATGCTATAAAGAGAGCAGGCAAGGTAGATAGAGATGCTATAAGAGACGCTTTAGCTAATACAAAGAACCTAAAACTTGTAACAGGTACTATCACTCTTGACGAAAACAGAAATCCGAAGAAGAGTGCAGTTATTGTCGGGTTTGATAGTAACGGTAATCAGGTGTATAAGACTACAGTAAATCCTCCTAAGAAGTAAATATACATAGAAAGGGGAGAGGAAGTCTTTATACCTCTCCCTTTTTTGTGTTTAAATATGTTAAAATTACAAGGAATAAGAAGATGATAACTGAGATATTTCAGCAAATTATAAATGGTATAGCATTGGGAAGCATATACGCACTTATAGCTTTAGGATATACAATGGTCTATGGGATACTTAGACTTATAAACTTTGCCCATGGAGATATATATATGGTTGGGGCTTATGCTGGCTATTTTGCAATAGCCTCATTTAAATGGGGTATTCTTCCATCTTTTATATTTGCTATGTTGATATGTGCTATGTTGGGGATGAGTATTGAAAGGTTTGCCTATAGACCATTGAGGCTTCGAAATGCTCCACGTATAGCTGCATTAACAACTGCTATAGGTGTCTCTTTCCTTTTAGAAAATCTAGGTATTATCTTTTGGACCCCAACTCCCAGAGCCTTTCCTCAAATAATACCCCTAAAGATATACCAAGGGATATATGAAAGATTTGGGATAATAGTTAATAATAGACAGTTAGTTATTATCTCTGTCTCTATAGCTCTTATGTTACTCTTACAGTTCATAGTCAATAAGACCAAGATTGGAATGGCGATGAGAGCAGTTTCCTTTGATAGAGAGACTGCTTGGATGATGGGAGTGAACATAGACTATGTTATATCCTTTACGTTCGCTATAGGCTCGATGTTAGCTGCAGCAGGTGGGGTTTTAGTAGGCATATATTTTAATAGGATAGACCCACTTATGGGTGTTATGCCTGGCGTAAAGGCTTTTGTAGCGGCGGTCCTTGGGGGTATAGGTATAATACCTGGAGCTATGGTAGGAGGTTTTATACTTGGTATAGCAGAGATACTTGTTTCTGCCTTTATTGCTTCATCATATAGAGACGCAATAGCTTTTGCTATTTTAATTATCATACTTCTTGTAAAACCATCTGGGATTTTTGGTACTGCTACTAGAGAGAAGGTATAGAAATGGAAAATTTAAAGAAATTTAGATATCTATTTTTTATATTAGGAGTGTTAATTATCTACTTAGTTGATCTCATATCTCCCCGTATTAATCCTTACTATTTTCAGATAATTATCTTTGCAGGTATTAATATTGTGTTAGCAGTAAGTCTTAATGTGATTAACGGTTTATGTGGTCAATTTTCATTGGGTCACGCTGGTTTTATGGCTGTAGGAGCTTACTTTTCTTCGTTCTTGACCTTCTACTATCATACCTCATTCCCTTTAGCTCTTATAGCTGGGGGTATATTAGCAGGTCTAATAGGGCTTGGTGTAGGGATACCTACACTGAGATTGAGGGGAGACTATTTAGCTATAGCAACGTTGGGTATGGGAGAGATAATAAGGGTAATACTATTCAATCTTGATATAGTTGGAGGAGCCAGAGGCTTCCCTGGTATACCCAAATATACAAATTTCTTCTGGGTATATCTAGTGGTTCTAATAGTTCTTGTAAGTTCTTACAATCTATTAAAAAGCCCTCAGGGTAGGGCTATTCTCTCTATAAGAGAGGACGAGATAGCCTCCGAAGCTATGGGAGTGAATACAACCCAGTTTAAAATATTTGCCTTTATCTTTGGTGCATTCTGGGCAGGTGTTGCTGGAGGATTGTGGGCACATTATTTGCAATTCCTTCACCCTAGTTCATTTACTTTTATGAAGTCTGT
This sequence comes from bacterium, assembly GCA_014360335.1. Classification (GTDB taxonomy): domain Bacteria; phylum DUMJ01; class DUMJ01; order DUMJ01; family DUMJ01; genus DUMJ01. The sequence goes on from JACIXS010000123.1 coordinate 23,656, forward strand.
AGAGGTGCTCGTGATGATAGTTCTAGGAGGATTAGGGAGTATTAGTGGAGTAACTATTTCTGCTGTTTTTCTTACTATTCTGCCTGAACTCCTTAGATACGTAAAGGTGCTATTTAATACTACAGTAGACCCCCGTATGGTTATATACTCTCTCTTGCTTATCTTGACTATGTTATTAAGACCTCAAGGTCTTTTGGGTGGTTATAGGAGGAAAGTTAGAGAGCAATGAGTCTTCTAAAGTTAGAAGGTGTTACAGTGGCTTTTGGTGGTCTCTTAGCGGTATCTAACTTTGATCTTGAAGTGAATGATAAAGAACTCGTAGGTCTAATAGGCCCAAATGGGGCAGGGAAGACTACGGTATTTAATGTAATTACCGGTTTTCACATCCCAATAAGAGGAAAGATCACGTTTACTAATATTAATATAACGGGTAAATCTCCAAGTTATATAGCAAAACTTGGAATTTCAAGGACATTTCAGAATATAAGGCTATTTCCTAATCTTACTGTATTGGAAAATGTAATGATTTCGGCTCAGTTACACTTTAATATATCCTACTTACATACATTTTTTAGAACTCCCCTCTTCTATAAGGTAGAAAAGTCTATAGAAGAAAAGGCGCTCAGGTCGCTAGAATTAGTTGGTCTTAAAGGAGTAAAGGATGAGACAGCTAAAAATCTTCCATATGGAGATCAGAGGAAATTAGAAATAGCTAGAGCTATAGCTACAGAACCAAGGTTGATACTGTTAGATGAACCGGCAGCTGGTATGAATCCAAGAGAGACAGACGAGTTGATGAAGATGATAAAATTCTTAAGAGATGAGTTAGACCTGACTATTATTCTTATAGAGCACGATATGAGGGTAGTAATGAACATATGTGAAAGAGTAGTGGTATTAAATTACGGAGAAATTATAGCGGAAGGAACTCCTAATGAGATAAAGACTAAACCTGAAGTATTGGAAGCCTATTTAGGTAGTACTGCAGTAGGATGAAATGGAGGTGTATAGGTGAAAAGACATATCAAATATTTTAATTCAGAATCAGTAACAGAAGGACATCCTGACAAAATAGCAGACCAGATTTCTGATGCTATCTTAGATAGTTATTTAGAAAAAGACCCTGAGTCTAGGGTCGCATGTGAGACCTTAACCACACTTGGATTAGTTCATGTTACTGGTGAGGTATCTAGTAGGGCAATGATAGATATAAATAAGGTAATAAGAGATACTATAAGGGAAATAGGATATACCGATGCCTCTTATGGGCTTGACGCTGATAGTTGTGGAATACTTATCTCTCTTAAGGAACAGTCTCCAGATATAGCTATGGGGGTTATAAAAGAAGAGGATATAGGTGCAGGCGATCAGGGACTGATGTTTGGTTATGCGACTAATGAAGCTATGGATATTATGGACAGTGCATCATATATGCCTACTCCAATAATACTAGCTCATCGCTTGGCGTACAGATTAGCAGAGGTTAGAAAATCTGGATTTCTTCCATATCTAAGACCCGACGGGAAAACACAGGTTACAGTTGTCTATGATGGGGATAAACCGGTAAGAGTGGATAGGGTAGTTATTGCTGCTCAGCATAATCCAGATGTAAGTATGGATAGGCTTAGAGAAGAGATAATAGAATATGTAATAAAATATGTAATTCCAAAAGAATGGCTAGATAAGGACACTAAATATTATATAAACGCCACTGGCAGATTTGTGATAGGAGGACCGGCAGGAGATGCTGGGCTTACCGGTCGAAAGATTATAGTGGATACCTATGGTGGAATGGCTAGACATGGAGGAGGTTGTTTCTCTGGTAAGGACCCCACTAAGGTAGATAGGTCTGCTGCCTATATGGCTAGATATACCGCTAAAAACATAGTAGCTAGCGGGTTAGCAGATAAATGTGAGGTACAGGTAGCCTATGTGATAGGGGTAAGTGAGCCTATCTCCCTCTATGTTGAGACATTTAATACAGAGAAGGTAGACCCAGAAAGGTTAAACAAAGTAGTAAGAGAGCTTTTTGATTTTAGGCCCAAGAGTATAATAGAAAACTTTGATCTAAGAAGACCTATCTACAAGAAAGTGGCTGCCTACGGACATTTTGGGAGGATAGATGTAGACCTACCTTGGGAGAGGCTCGATAAAGTAGATGAGCTAAAGAATGCCTTTAATATATGATGTTCTTATAGATAGAAATGCCCCGAAAGATTTAATATTCTCTTACTCCTCAGATGAACCTTTAAAGATAGGGGATTATGTTGCGGTCCCATTAAGGGGACATTTAGCTAAGGGTTATGTAATAGATAGAAAGGAAGTAACGTCTGCCCAAGATTATCTTAGAGTCTTGGGCAGAATATTTGATGTATCTTTACTTTTACCGCATCTTCTGAGTCTTGCCTATTGGATTTCTGATTATTACATATGTAACTTATCTCAGGCGCTATCCACTATAATTCCACCAGAGATAAGAGATATAAAGATTGTATATGACGGAGAATTGAAGGTCAAGGTCCCTAAACCTAGAAAGAAGAGAGTAGAGAAGAGTTATATAAACTATATAGAACTATGTGATTGTAGTGTTTCTCCCCCAGAGAATTTTGTTAGGCTTTTGGTGAAGTTTCCTATAGAAAAGAGACTTAGTATATATCTTAAGCTCATAGAAAAAGAGATAAGTAGAGGTAAAGGAGTAATCTTACTCTTCCCAGAGTTAGATACACTGTTAGCAGTAGAAGATATACTTAGAAAGATATATGGAAAAGATTTAGCAGTGATTCACAGTAGACAAAGTCTAGCGGTAAAAAACGAGGAATGGTGGCGTATAAGGAATAATGATGTTAAGTTGATTTTGGGAACAAGGTCAGCGATATTTTCACCTATAGAAAATCTAGGTTTGATTATTATTGATGAGGAGGAAAATGACGGGTATAAAGACGAGAGTAGGCCTTTATATGATGCTAGAACAACTGCTTATAAGCTTCAAGAACTACTGGGATGTAAACTTGTATTTGGAAGTAGTACTCCTACATTGGAGTCTTATAAAGATGTGCTAGAAAATAAGATGGATATTCTCACAGAGGAGGAAACAAAGGATTTAACTAATATAAAGCTAGTGAGTATGAGAGGAAGGAGAGGATTTATAAGTAGAGAGCTCATACACCACTGTAAGGTTAACCTAGCTAGAAAGAAGCAGATACTTATACTGGTTAATAGGAAAGGCTACTTCACTCTAGGGATATGTAAAAGCTGTGGGAATATAGTAAGATGTCCAAATTGTAATATAGCTTTGGTTTATCATAGAGATGAAGGATTTGTATGCCACTACTGTGGATACACTGTAGAAAAGATAGAGCAGTGTCCGCAGTGTGGGGGAAAGGTGAGTTCTTTTGGGTATGGAACAGAAAGGATATTGGAGATACTAGAGAAGATTTTCCCTAAGGCGAAGATTGCCAAGATGGATGCAGACCTTTCCGATAAGGAGATAGATAAGATATGGCAGAACTTTGTAGATAGGAATATAGATATACTGGTCGGAACGCAAATAATAGCTAAGGGTTTTCGGCTTCCGAATGTAGCATTAGCTGGAATCTTAGCCCCTGATTTGGCTTTGAATCTACCCGATTTTAAAGTTAGCGAGAAAGTATTTAGACTTATATATAACCTAGCAGAACAGGCAAAAGGAGACAAGTATCTGGTTATTCAGAGTATGCTTCCTAACTATTATACAATAAAGTATGCAAGTAAATTAGATTATGAAAGTTTTTATAAGTATGAGTCTCAATTACGAAGGTCTCTTGGATATCCGCCTTATAACCATATGGTAAGGATAGTAATCTCAGGGAAAAAGGAAGAAGAAGTAAAAGCTATATCTACCTCTTTAGCTGCAGATATAAAGAGAAGACTAGGTATAGATTATTCTGGACCTGCCAAATGCCCCCTTTATAAAATAAAAGGAACATTTCACTGGCATATCCTTTTAAAGGTAAAGGAGCTAAATAGGGATATATCAAAAGTTGTAAAAGAACTTGTAGAAGCTTATAATTATAAAGATATTGATATAATGGTAGATGCAGACCCTATATCTACGGTATAGATTCACTAGGAGGGAATATTAATGTCAGGATTAGCTATAAGGGTTTATGGAGATCCGGTTTTGAGACAGAAGGCAGTCCCTATAGAGAAGATAGACAGAAGAGTGAAAAGACTTGCTAAGTATATGGAAGAGGCTATGGATAGGGCTAATGGAATTGGCTTGGCTGGGCCTCAGGTAGGAGTAAGTGAAAGGATTATTATAGTAAAGGTAAAATCTCTTGTAGTAGTGATAAATCCTATAATTGTATATATGGAGGGCGAAGAGCTTGGAGAGGAAGGATGTCTAAGTATCCCCAATGTTGTTGGAGATGTAAGTAGAGCTACTAAGGTTGTAGTAAGAGGGTTAGACCTAAATGGTAGAGAGATAGAAATTGAGGCGAATAATCTCTCAGCCAGGGCATTTCAACATGAAATAGACCACTTGGATGGTATCCTGTTTATAGACAGAGCTATTTCTATAAGGAAGGTGGAAAAATTCTAAGAGTAGTATTCTTCGGAACCCCAGAATTTTCTATACCATCCTTAGAAAGACTAAAGGATAAGATATCCCTAGTTATAACTAAACCTGATAAACCTCAAGGTAGAGGTCTAAAATTAACGCCTACACCAGTCAAGTTAAAAGCGCAAGAGTTAGGTATACCTGTTCTTTCTCCAGAAAAGTTAAACGAGGTAAAAGATAAGCTTCTTGGTTTTGACCTTGGTGTAGTGGTTGCTTATGGACTTATTATTCCCAAGAGAATAATAGAGTTATTTCCAAAGGGAGTTATAAACCTTCATCCCTCCCTTCTTCCTAAGTATAGAGGACCTGCTCCTATACAGTGGGCAATACTAAATGGGGAAGAAGAGACAGGGGTAAGTATCATATATCTTACTGAAGAATTGGATGCTGGAGACATCATCTTACAAGAAAAGGTTAAGATTCTCCCTGAAGATACTGCAGAAACTCTCTCTGCTAGATTGAGTATTATTGGTGCAGAGGCATTGGAAGAGGCTGTAAGATTAATAGAGATAGATAATGTAAATCCTATGCGTCAAGAAGTATTAGGACTATCGACTTATGCTCCTAAGATTGAACCAGAGATGGGTGAGATAGACTGGAATGCTAAGAGTAGAGATATTATAAACAAAATTCGTGCCTTTATCCCCTGGCCTAAGGCATACTTCTATAGAGGTAGTATAAAGGTTGACGTCCTAGAGGCAGAAGCATCTTCTATAAAAGGAGAGCCCGGAAAGGTTATAGAGATAGGAGAAAAAGGGATATTAGTTGGTTCTCAAGATGGAGGCATATGGTTAAAAAAGGTTCAGCCTGAGAGTAGAAAAGCTATTAGTGGACTTGATTTTGCCAACGGCTATAGGCTAAAGATAGGGGAAATATTAACTAAATGAGCGATATCTTAAAAGCCAAAGAGCTAGCTTACAGAATCCTTACATTAGTAGAGGAGAAAAATCTCTATGCTAATGCATTAATGCGAGAAAAGCTGAATAATATACAAAATCAGTATCATTCTCTTATAACAGATATTGTGTATGGGGTCCTAAGGAGAAGAAATACATTGGATTGGTACGTATCAAACTTTATAAGGTTAAATAGGTTAGATATGAGGCTACTCAATATCCTTCGAATAGGGACCTATCAACTTCTATACCACAGTATCCCTATGCCACTTGTGGTAAATGAAGCGGTAGAAATGGCGAAAAATCTGGTAAGTAGAAAGGCTGGAGGTTTGGTAAATGCGGTTTTAAGAAAAATAGCAACTGTCGATATAAAGCCTACAGAAAGATCAATCCTCTATTCCCACCCTAGTTGGCTGATAGATAAGTGGGAGAGAGAAATTGGAGAAGAGGAGACTAAAAAGTTATGCGAGAGAAATAATAATCCTATGTCTCTTAGCTTTCGTATAAACATCCTAAAGACAAGCATAATTGATGTAGAAAATACCCTTTCTAAAAATGGAATAGCTATTGAAAGAGGTAAGTTTAGTAAGAATTGTCTTGTTTTGAAGGAAGGAAATTTAGATCTGATTTTAGGTTTAGAGGAAGAGGGTAAAATCTTTATACAGGCAGAACCATCTATGGTTGTGGTAGAAATGCTAGACCCTAAACCTGGGATGAGAATTCTAGATGGATGCTCTGGTGTTGGAGGTAAAACTACATATATAGGAGAGCTTATGAGAAATGAAGGGGAGATTTTAGCGGTGGATAGAGCCAGAGTCAAATTAGATCTTCTTAGAAAAATGGCTGATAAAAGGGGTATATCTATAATCAAATATATAGAAAGTCCAATAGAGAATCTAAGACCTGAAGATATTGGGTATTTTGATAGGGTATTATTGGATGTCCCTTGTTCTGGTTTGGGCACCCTTTCCCGTAGGCCTGAGATAAAGTGGAGACTGAAACCAAAAGATATCACTAAATTGGCTAAAATACAGAAAAGTATACTTGATAATGGTTCTAGATTCTTAAAGCCTGACGGAATTCTAGTCTATAGTGCATGCACAATCTCTAGGGAAGAGACTTATGATATAATAGAATCGTTTATAAATAATAATAGAGATTTCCGTATAGTAGAAGAGAGACAGTTCCTTCCCCACATAGATGATGTGGAGGGTTTTTATATAGCAAAACTTCAAAAAGGATATGCGTAGCATACTTGGGATAAAGAGTGAAGAGTTAAGAGATATTATTGTAAAAGAGGGATACGAACCATATAGGGTTCGCCAAATATTAGAATGGATATATGAGAAGGCGGTATTAGACTTCTACTCAATGAGTAATCTTCCAAAAGAATTACGTAACTTTCTTTCCGGTAATTTTTCTATATTACCATTTGACCTTCTAACTTATGCTCAAGATGAAGAAACGATAAAGTTTCTCTTTAAGACTGAAGATGGTCTTACATTTGAGTCAGTCTTAATATTCCATCATAATAGAAGGACACTTTGCCTTTCTTCTCAGATAGGATGTCCTATACAGTGTAGATTCTGCGCAACTGGAGAATCGTTCTATAGGAATCTGACGTATGAAGAGATAATAGGTCAATATATCTTTGCTAAGAGTTACATAAAGAAGGATATTCGCAGTATAGTATTTATGGGGATGGGAGAGCCATTTTTAAATGAAGAAAATGTCTATAGAGTAATCGATACCCTTACAGAGGAAATAAAGATATCTCCTAGACATATAACAATCTCTACATCAGGAATACCTCAGGGAATAGTAAATCTTGCCTATAGAAATCCTAAGGTTAGACTGGCTTTTTCTATATGGACTCCAGACGAAGATAAGAGAAAGATATTAGTTCCGCTGGCAAGTAGATATAAGTTAAATGATATTTTAAAAAGTTTAAGAGAGTATGTGGATATAACTGGAAATAGAATCTCAGTTGAATATACATTGCTTAAAGGTATCAATGATAGTAATAATGATGCTTATAAACTTGTAAGGCTTTTCTCAGATATCCCGGTATTTTTCAATGTAATACTATACAATCCTAAGGACGAATCTACCACAATCTACAGAACATCTGTAGAAGAGGCACAAAAGTTTGTTGAGTTTTTAAGAAACCTGGGGAAAGAGGCGCATTTAAGGATAAGTAAGGGGTTAAAAATTTCTGGAGCTTGTGGTCAATTGAGGGGTGCATATGAGAGAGTTAAGTGAAAGATTTATCATTCTTGAAGAATCTAAAGGAGATAGATTTAGAGTTTATGACAAACTACTTATGAGATTTGTCTCTCTAAGACAGGTAAAGTCTAGTCTTAGTTTAGGGAAAGTTATAGCTATACTAGATAGACTTATGAATCTAGATAACGAATTTTTAAAGATTGTAGGCTATCAGGCGTTAGATAGTGGAGCGGTTTATGTTATAGAGGATTTACCACCACAGGAGATTGTAGATTTAAGAAGTGATGTAAGAGAATTACTACAAGTCACAAGATATATAGGTCAAATGTTTGAGTATCTCAACAGTCGAGGTCTAAGGGTAAAATTACCTGAAGAGGACAAGATATACAGAGACGATAAGGGTAAATATTTTATATCTCCGATCGACCTGATAGATATAAATAATCCAGATAAGGTACAGAGCAAAGAGGAATTATTAGATATGTTAGCAACATTCTTTATCTCTTTTGCCCCTAAGTCTTTAAAGGATATCTTGTCTTCACTGATAGAGAGAAACATAATACATAAACTTGATAATGCCGATGCCCTGGTTAATATGCTAAATACGTTTATACTTCAGGAGGAAAGAATGAAGCCGAAGCCAGAAGGTAAAAAAATAGATGTTGAATTTAGGCGGGAGAAGAAAAGAATAAGTCCTTGGGTTATTATTATACCAATCTTAGTTGTCTTATCAGGAGTTAGTGTGTGGATGTTATATTCAATAGGAGAGAGACTTCTCTTCTCGAATGGATCAATTCCCGATGCTATTGTTCCTGATATAGTAAATAGGTCTCTTACCGAGGCTTACGGAATACTAAAGACCTCAGGACTTAGTATAGAAATTTCTGGGTTAGAGTATAGTAGTGCTATCCCTTCTGGGAATATAATCTCTCAGGAGCCTATAGGTGGGTCAAAGGTAAAACAGGGAAGAAGTGTAAAGGTAATTGTTAGTAAAGGGATTGAACTTATCAATGTGCCTAATGTTGTTGGACAAGACCTAAATAATGCTAGAAGGATCTTAGAATCGGTAGGTTTAAAGATAGGAGACATAAGAGAAACACCAAGTAGGACCTATCCTGATGGTATAGTGATCTCTCAGAATCCAAAATACGGTAGTATCACAAGTAAAAATTCTCTAGTAGCTATAGAAATATCAAGGCATCTACAGAGTAATATGCCTAGATTAGTAGGTAAGCCTTTTGAAGACGTCGAAAGGATATTAAAACCCCTAGGCCCTTATATACTTATAGTCAAAGAAGAAGAAAGTGATACTCCTGGAGTTGTTATATCTCAATCTCCATCAACCAATACCACATTACTACAAGAGATTCCCAGGATAGAGATTGTAGTAGGGATTCCAAAGAAGGTAACTCCTCAGCCTGAAGTTACCCCTCCTCAGGTTCCACTAGAAACTCCTATACAGGAAGAGACTCCTACTAATACTGAGACATCTCCGCCCGAATAAACCGATGAGAACGTTAAATACGATACTTATAAGCGATTATATAGAGAGACTCTGTAGAGAGATAAATTATAAATTGGATAAGAGGGTATTATCCTTGATTGAGGAATCAGCCAAAAGAGAGTCTTCTAATATAGGACGGGAAGTTTTTTCTCAGATGTTAGCTAGCTATAAAATGGCAGAAGAAGATAGAACTCCTTTATGCCAGGATACTGGAATGGTCTCGGTATTCCTAGATATAGGGCAAGAGGTATTACTGGAGGGAATACCGATAGAAGAAGCGATAAATATAGGGGTAAGGAGAGCCTATACAAGTTCATTTTTTAGAAACTCTATAGTAAGGGACCCTATAGGTAAAAGAGAGAATACGATGGACAACACCCCATGCATTATACATACAAAACTTAGCAAAGGAGAAAGGGTTAAGATTGACATTTTGATAAAGGGTTTTGGAAGCGAAAATGCTACAGCTCTAAAGATGTTTCCACCCACTGCGACCAGAAAGGATATAGAGAATTTTTTACTAGAATTAGTAAGAGAAAAAGGAATTAATGCCTGTCCGCCACTCTTTATTGGGATTGGGATAGGTGGAACTGCAGATTATGCCCTAAAGCTTTCCAAAGAGGCGCTCCTAGACCTTCAACCAATGGATGAGTGGGAGACTCATCTTCTAGAGAGAGTAAATAGCCTAGGTATAGGACCTGCAGGGCTTGGTGGAGATATAACTGCAGTTTATTTAAAAATAAAGACATTTCCTACGCATATAGCTGGTTTACCAGTAGCTATAAATATTAACTGTCATATACTTAGAAAAGGGAGTGTAATAATTTAAAAGTTATGGAATATTATCTTTCTCTGCCTCTAAGAGAAGAAGAGAGATTGAGACTCAAGGTTGGAGATAAGGTCTTCCTTACTGGAGAGGTCTATGGGATGAGGGATCAGGCGCATAAAAGAATAGTGGAGCTTATAGAGAGGGGAGAACCTATCCCAATAGATTTGGTGGATAGCTGTATCTTTTATGTGGGACCGACTGAGCCAAAACCAGGCGAGAAGGTTGGCTCGATAGGACCAACTACTAGTAGTAGGATGGATCCATTTACGCCTATACTAATATCAAATGGAGTTAGAGTTATTATAGGCAAAGGAAGAAGAAGTAGAGATGTCATTTCTGCGATTAGAAAGTATAAGGCTTTATATCTAGTAACTCCAGGAGGGATTTCTGCCTATTTGAGAAGGTTTGTCTCTGAGATAAAGATGATTGCCTTTCAAGACCTTGGTCCAGAAGCTATATATAGTCTAAAGTTAAAAGATTTTCCGACATTTGTAAGTATAGATGCAGGAGGTAATTTCTTATGAGCTTTTTTAAGGTTTCTCATCCATTAATAGAGCACAAGTTAAGTATACTTAGGGATAAAAATACAAGCACTAAAGAATTTAGAGAACTTGTTATAGAGCTTTCTATGCTCCTTGCTTATGAGGCAACTAGATATCTTCCATTAGAAGAGGTAACATTAGAGACCCCTATAGCAAAAGCTAAAGGTTATATGATAATGGGAAAAAAACTTAGTGTAGTTCCAATCTTGAGGGCAGGATTGGTAATGGCAGAGGGTATTTTAAAACTGATACCATCTGCTAGGGTAGGACATATAGGACTCTATAGGGACCCTGAAACATTAAAGCCAATTCCATATTATTGTAAATTGCCGAATGACATAAAAGAGAGAGATGTATTTGTTGTTGACCCTATGTTAGCTACGGGAGGGTCTGCAGTTACCGCTATCGATATATTAAAAGAGAGAGGATGCAAGAATATAATCTTTATAAGTCTAATCTCAGCTCCTGAAGGGAGAGACTTCGTTTTGAGTAGGCATCCTGATGTAGATTTCTTTGTTGCTAGTATAGATGAAAGATTAAATGATCACGGATATATAATTCCGGGATTAGGTGATGCGGGTGACAGGTTGTTCGGAACAAAGTAACAAGAAAAAGATTATGTTTGTTTTTGGGACTCGTCCAGAGGTTTCTAAGTTGGCTCCAGTTATATTTGAAGCCCGAAAAGAACCCAACTTAGAAACCATAATAGTCTCTACCGGACAGCATAGAGAGATGTTAGATCAGATGTTAAGTATATTTAATATCACTCCTAATATAGACTTAGCTATTATGGAAGAAAGACAGAGTTTAAGTAGTGTAACAGTAAAAATCATAGAGAGGATAGAACCAGTAATTCTCACTTATAAACCGGATATGGTAGTAGTTCAAGGAGACACATCTTCTGCATTCTTGGCTAGTCTTGTAAGCTTTTATAATAAAATCCCAGTAGCACATGTAGAAGCAGGATTACGTAGCTTCGATATATACAATCCCTTCCCAGAAGAGGCTAATAGGCGATTTATATCTGTAATCTCTAGCCTTAATCTAGCTCCTACTAGAAAGGCTAAAGAGAATCTACTGAAAGAGGGGATAAAAGAGGAGAGTATTATAGTTACAGGTAATACTATAGTAGATGCAGTCTACTGGATTGCAAAAGATATACCGGAGATTAATACGGATAAAAGGCTCATCCTAGTAACTGCTCATAGGAGAGAGAACTGGGGAGAACCTATGAAGGAATTGGCTCTAGCCATAAAAGAGCTTGTGGAAGAATTTTCAGATATAGCTTTTATAATTCCACTTCACAAAAACCCTATAGTAAGAGAAATATTTAACGAAATACTTTCAGATGTAAATCGGGTTGAACTTTTAGAACCATTAGATTATCCCTCTTTAATAAAGGTAATGAAGAGTTCATATCTCATACTTACAGACTCTGGAGGTATACAGGAAGAGGCGCCAACATTTGGGAAGCCTGTTCTTGTCTTGAGGGAAACCACAGAAAGACCTGAAGGTATAGGAAAAGGAGTAGCCAAGCTTATAGGGATGCATAAGGAAGCTATTATAGATAACGTGAGAAAGCTTCTTACTGACAAGACTTTGTATACCTCTATGAGTAAAGCCGGGAATCCCTATGGTGATGGAAGGGCTGGGGAAAGGACAATAAGGGCAATAATGCACTTCTTTGGAATGTGCGAAAGACCTGATGAGTTTGAAGCTTAAGAAGCCATATGCTGTATGGAAGTTTATAGGCCTAGCATTTTCTTTAGGATTTACCATAGTAGCTTCTATTGCTGTGGGATTATATATTGGAAGTTATCTAGATAAGAAACTCCTCACTGGTTATTCATTTAGGGTTCTTCTTATGTTTTTAGGAGCCTTTACTGGTCTAAGAAGCATATACAGGCAGTATAAGAAATGACTAAGCCTCTAATCTATATTTTCAAAATCTATATCTTGATTCTAATCTTATCTGGGACTGTAATATTAGTTAAGCTAGGTAGACACTACATTTTGGGTCTCCTATTAGGATCCTTTCTAGTCCTACTAGATATTCTCCTTCTATCGGTAAGCTTTAGGGAGCAGAACTTAACCTATTCTAAAGCTATAATATATACACTTCTTAGGATTTTACTCCTAGGCTTAGTTGTACTGCTAATGTTCATTTGTGGTATAATTAATAAGTTAAATATTATTGGATTATTTATAGCGTTACTGCTATATCCTTTAGCCTTGGTTATAGGAGGAGTTAGGATTTTAAAATGGAAGAGATAGCGCCGAGAGTTGTATTTAGTATATTTGGAATACCGGTAACAGATTCTGTTACCACTACATGGATAGTAATGTTATTTATATTATTCTTAGGTTGGGTTCTCTCTAGGAGCCTATCTGAACGCCCGTCTAAAATTCAGTCGATATTAGAGAGTATTATAGAATTCTATGAGAATATAGCGGTTCAGATAATGGGAGAAGAGGGTAAACAGTTCGTTCCTTTGGCTGTATCCATAGGTTTGTTTATTCTGTTTTCTAATTGGATAGAGATAATACCAGGTTTTAATGCCCCAACAAGAGACCTAAGTACAACTATAGCGCTGGCTATAGTTGCAGTTTCTTCTACATATGTAGCTGGTATCAAGAGAAAGGGATTGAGATACTTTAAAAAGTATATAGAGCCAAATCCAATCTTTTTACCCATAAATATTCTTGAAGAATTAGTAAGACCTATCTCTCTTAGCTTCCGTCTATTCGGTAACATCTTAGGAGAAGAGATAGTTATAGCTATATTAGTAATGATAGTTCCTCTGATTTTACCTATTCCTATGATACTCTTAGGATTATTTACTGGACTGATTCAGGCATTTATCTTTTCCCTTTTAACCCTTTTATACATAGCTGGTGCTATAGGTGAAGAAGTTTAAAATTGGAGGTGAAGAATATCTATGTTAACTAGTAAAGCCTTGGTAATCATAGCATCTGTCATATCGGCTGGATTTGGTATGGGTATAGCGGTATTGGGGGGAGCATTAGGTGAGGGAAATGCTGTTTCCAAAGCTATGGAGTCTCTAGGGAGACAACCAGAAGCCCAGAGTTCTATTATGACGGTGCTACTATTGGGTCTTGCCTTTATAGAATCATTAGTAATATTTATGTTAGTCGTGGCACTTGTTCTAATCTTTGTGAATCCTTTTGTAGGGATGGTCTAGTGTATGATAAGGTTTAGCTTTCCTACTTTTATTTTTCAGACAATAAATTTCCTAGTTACTTTATATTTGATATACAGGTTTGTTTATAAACCTCTAGCCAATTATATATCTAAGAGACAGGAGACCATTCATAACGAACTTGAGCAAGCTAGGATGGAAAGAGAGAAAGCAGAAGCTTTAAGGATAGAGTATGAAGAGAAATTAAAAGAGGCACAGAAAAGGGCAGAGAGCATTATAGAAGAGGCTAAGCGTCAAGCAGAATTAGAAAGAGCTCAGATATTGGATAGGGCAAATAGAGAGGCACAGGCACTTCTAACAAGGGCTCAGAATGAGCTCTTACTTGAAAGGAGACATGCTATAGAGAAATTTAAGGAAGAGATTGTAGGTCTAATAATGGATTTAACTGCGAAACTTATAATAACTGAATTGAATAATAAGGACGAACTTAAAGAGAAGATACTGGAAGAGTATTTGGAGAGGGTAAAGAGTAACTGATGAGAGCAATATCTTCTTCTAATACTATAGAGCTTTTGAGTGAAGAATTACTTAGAGTAGCAGTAAGAGAGGATAGAGAGGATGAATATAAGGTAATATTTAGGGACTTTCTAGATGAAATTACCTACAATCCTAAATTAAGCCTTATCTGGTTAGATAAAGACAGAGAAAGCAAAAAGAGGTTTATCGGGGAGAATCTTTCTAGTTTTCCTAAAAGATTCCTAGATTTTATTTTTAAAGTTATAGAGCTTCAATTAGAGGATTCCCTTTATAATATATACCTTAGATTCATCGAGCTCTTAGAGAGTAACCAGTATCTAAAGGTAAGGGTTGAGTTGCCATTTTCAATCTCTGAAGAAAAGATAAGAGAACTTGAGCAGTATATAGCCGAACATCTTGGGAAAGAAGTCATATGTTCTATTCATATAAATGATAAGCTTATAAATGGGATCAAGATAGATATAGAGGAAGAGATAATAGACCTTTCAGTGAAGTCTCAACTAGATACACTAAGAGAAAGCTTAGAAGGTATAGAGATAGGAGATTCCTTCTATGATATACTTGCCAAAGTCAAAGAGAAATTGAGTTCTTTTTCTGTAAAGCCTTTAAGACTTTCTCTAGGTAGGGTGGAGAGTATAAGAGACTGTGTGGTAAGCGCTTCTGGATTGAGGAATGCCAAGTATGGTGAATTGGTTATATTTCCCAATAACATCTACGGTATGGTGATGAATCTAGAAGAAAATTCCACAGGAATTATACTCCTAGGACCATCAGATAAGGTCTCCGTAGGAGATACTATAAGAGCTACAGGAAGGGTGTTAGAGGTTCCTGTAGGAGAGAGTCTTATAGGTAGAGTAATAGACCCTCTTGGTAGGCCATTAGATGGAGGTCCTCCTATTGAAACTGATAGGGCCAGAAAGATAGAGGCTCTTGCACCTACCGTAGTTGAGAGAGAGCCAGTGAACACTCCTCTACAGACAGGTCTAAAGATTATAGATGCATTGTTCCCTATAGGAAGAGGACAGAGAGAATTAATAATAGGTGATAAACAAACAGGTAAGACAGCTATAGCTATTGACACTATTCTCAACCAGAAAAATGAAGGTGTCATATGCATATATGTAGCCATAGGTCAGAAGGCAACATCTGTAGCTGAGATAGTAAAGATATTAGAAGAAAGAGGGGCTATGGATTATACAATTATAGTTTCAGCCTTTGCCAGTGAACCAGCTTCTTTATTGTACATAGCTCCATACGCAGGATGCGCTATTGGGGAAGAGTTTATGTATCAAGGTAAAGATGTCCTCATAATATATGATGACCTTTCAAAACATGCAAAGGCTTATAGAGAAATATCTCTACTCTTGAGGCGTCCTCCAGGTAGAGAAGCCTATCCTGGAGACATATTTTATCTCCATTCAAGACTCCTAGAACGCTCAGCCAAACTAAACAGCTACCTTGGAGGGGGATCTCTTACCGCACTACCGATAGTAGAGACCCAACAAGGGGATATATCTGCCTATATCCCAACTAATCTTATCTCTATAACTGATGGACAGATATATCTAGATGCGTCCCTCTTCCATGAGGGGATAAGACCTGCAGTAGATGTGGGTTTGTCTGTCTCTAGGGTAGGGGGAAATGCCCAGATTAAAGCTATGCGGCAGGTAGCTGGAAGGCTAAGATTGGACCTCGCTCAATTCCGTGAAGTAGAGGCATTTGCTCAGATATCTACAGATATAGACCCAGCTACTAGAAGTTTATTAGAAAGAGGCAGTAGAATAAGGGAGATACTGAAACAGCCTCAGTATAGCCCTATGGATGTAATAGACCAGGTTATTATACTATTTACTGTAACTAGAGGATATATGGACGAGATAATGCTCGATGAGATAGTTCACTTTCAAGATGAGTTATTAAAATATATAGATAGAAATTATAAGCACCTAAAAGATAAGATAAAGATAGAAGGATTGACAGATGAAAATACTAGAGAGCTTACAAAGGCTATATTTGAATTTAAAAGGACATTTAGTAGTGAATAATGCTATCGAAACAGAAGATTAAAAGACAGATAAACAATATAACACATATAGCAGATATGTTATATTCAACGGAGTTAGTATCAGCCTCTAGATTGAGAAGGAGCCAGACTAAACTTAAAGAGATTGCTCCATACTGCGATACAGTAGAGGCTTTGCTTAGAGACTTAATAAATAGCTTAGATAGAGAAAAGCTATCCAGATATCCACTATTAAACTCGTCTTATACTGGAAGTATAGACCTTTTAATAGTAGTTGGAGGAGAAAGAGGACTATGTGGAGGCTATATAGCAGACTTAATAAGGATATGTGAGAATTACATCAATAGTAACCCTAATAGCGATATAATTGTGTACGGTACTAGAGTAGGAAGGATTCTCTATAGGAGAGGATACAACATATTGGCAGTACATCCTATTAATCCTCTTATAAGCTTTAATGATATTAGGTCTATATTAGAAGATATAACAGAAAGATTTAAGACAGGTAAATATAGAAGAGTTACTGTAGAATATGTATCACCTCAATCTGCTTTTTCTTCTATTCCAAAAGAGGTACCCCTATTACCAATAGAAACTGATACTGAAAGTTTAAGAAGTATGGAAGAGTATATCATAGAACCATCACCTGAAATAATGTTAGAAAGTCTTTTACCGATGGCTCTAGCTGTAAGGTTATATAGGATATTCTTGGAATCTATTACCAGTGAATACTCTGCCAGAAGGTTTGCTATGCACCAGGCCTATGAAAATGCAAGAGAGATACTTAGAAAGCTTAATATTGTCTATCAAAAGCTAAGACAGAGTGAAATTACTACAGAGATTATAGAGGTTTCTACAAGTAAAGTAGCATTAGAAGAGGGAATGCTATGAGTAAAGGTACAGTAGTCCAGGTATTGGGATCAGTCATAGATGTAGAGTTTCCATCACAAGAAGTACTTCCAAAGGTGAAAGATATCCTAGTACTAGAGAGAGAAATAGGAGGTAATCTACTTCTAGAGACAGAGATAATACTAAGTAACAATAGGGTGAGGTGTATAGCTTTAGGTGCTCCTGAGGGGATATCACGTGGAATGAGTGTAACAAATACAGGTAAGCCTCTCCATATACCTGTAGGTGATAGACTTCTAGGAAGAATACTGAACCTATTTGGCGAGCCCATAGATAATCTAGGAGAAATAGAAGAGGAAGATTACTGGTCTATATATACAGAATCCCCTCCATTAGAGAGAATCATTCCTCCAAATGAGATCTTTGAAACGGGAATAAAAGCAATAGACCTTCTAGCACCTTATCCAAGAGGAGGAAAGATAGGTTTATTTGGTGGAGCGGGTGTAGGGAAGACGGTTTTAATTATGGAGCTCATTCATAATGTAGCTGTAAAACATGGAGGTATATCTATATTCGCGGGGGTAGGAGAGAGAACCAGAGAAGGGAATGACCTATGGCTGGAGATGCAAAGGTCTGGAGTTATAAAGAATGCTGTTCTCGTTTTTGGCCAGATGGACGAACCACCTGGGGTTAGATTTAGAGTTCCCCATACTGCCCTTACTATAGCTGAGTACTTTAGAGAGAGAAAATCCACCGAAGTTCTCTTGTTTATAGACAATATATTTAGATTTATACAAGCTGGTAGTGAAGTATCTGCCCTTTTGGGAAGGTTACCTTCAGCTGTAGGTTATCAGCCAACTCTAGCCACAGAGGTGGGAGAGTTAGAGGAAAGGATAGTCTCTACAACAAAAGGGGCAATAACTTCAGTTCAGGCGGTTTATATACCTGCAGATGACCCTACTGACCCAGCTCCGGCTACTGTATTCAGTCACTTAGACGCAACTGTTATGCTTTCTAGAGAGATAGCAGAACAGGGTATATATCCAGCGATAGACCCACTGAATTCCACATCCAGATTGTTAAATCCTTATTATATTGGGGAGAGACACTACAAAATCGCTAGGGAAGTGCAGAGAATTATAGAACACTACTATAGGCTGAAAGATATTATAGCGATACTAGGTATAGAGGAACTATCAGAGGAAGAAAAGGAAATAGTGGCTAGGGCAAGGCGAATACAGCGATTTTTATCTCAACCAATGTTTACAGCTGAGCAGTTTACCGGTATACCAGGTAAATATCTAAGTATTGAAGAAACTTTAGATAGTTTTGAGGAACTGCTTAGTGGAAATCTAGACAATCTGCCAGAACAGGCATTCTATATGGTAGGTAATATAGAAGAAGCAAAGGAGAAGGCTAAGAAGTTAAGATGAAATTAGAGGTTAAAGTTATTACACCTGACAGGATTGTCTATGAAGGTTTAGCGGATAGTTTAGTGATTCCTGGAAAGGATGGATATTTTGGTGTATTACCTAACCATGCTCCTATGTTATCTGCCTTAGACATAGGAGAACTTAAAATAAGAAATGAATTTCAAGAGTATTACTATGCTATAGATGGTGGATTTTGTGAGGTTAGAAAGAATAAGGTTATGATTGTTACATCTTCTGCTCAGAGGGCAGACGAGATAGATGATAATACCGTTTTAGCCTCTTTACAAGAGGCTAAAAAAAGGTTAAATTCTAAGTTAGAGAGTAAAGAGTTGTTACAGTTACAAATAGCTATAAGAAAAGCTTCTGTACTGTTAGAAGTATCAAAACATAGAAGGAGATAGAGAGGATGAAACTGAAGATAGAAGGTGGAGTAAGGTTAACAGGAGAAGTAGATATAATTGGTGCCAAAAACTCAGCCCTCCCAATAATGGCTGCTACATTACTTACTACTGGAAAGAACATTCTACATAATATACCTGACCTTAAAGATGTTCACACTATGATGAGTATGTTAGAGGTTTTTGGAGCTAAATTAAAACTCAAAAAGAATATTCTCCAAGTTACCATAGATGAACTAAATCATATAGACCCACCAGAGGACCAGGTGAAACAGATGAGGGCATCATTCCTTGTTGCTGGTCCACTCTTGGCTAGACTTGGCAAGATTCGTATCCCTCTTCCAGGAGGCTGTCAGATAGGGTCTAGACCAGTAGACTTACATCTGAAAGGTTTCCAAGCCCTAGGAGCCAAAGTAGCTAGTGAACATGGCTATGTTGAGTTAGAAAGCAAAGGATTAAAGGGAGCATCTATATATCTTGACCTACCTACTGTAACTGGAACTGAGAATATTATGATGGCAGCTGTATTAGCCAAGGGAAAGACAGAGATTATTAACGCTGCTAAAGAACCCGAAGTCGTTGATCTGGCAAATGCCCTGAATAAGATGGGAGCAAAGATAAAGGGTGCAGGAACAGACAGGATTGAGATTGAAGGGGTAGATGCTCTATCGCCTATAGAATACACTATAATTCCTGATAGGATAGAGGCAGGGACATTTCTTGTAGCTGGTGCGATTACCGGAGGAGAAGTTACTATTAGAGGAGCAAGAAAGGAACATCTTGGTGCTGTATTAGGTAAACTTGAAGAGATGGGGCATAAGATAGAGGCGGAAGATGATAAGATAACCATTGTAGCAAAGAGTGTAGGAAAAGCATGTGACATTACAACTGCCCCCTATCCAGGATTTCCTACAGATATGCAGGCACTTTTCGCTAGTCTGTTAGGAGTATCTAAGGGGACAAGCGTTATAACAGAGACGATATTCGATAGGAGATTTGGCTTTGTTGACGAACTTGTTAGAATGGGAGCAAATATGAAGGTGCAAGGGAATACACTAATAGTAGTAGGAGTAAAGAGATACTCTGGTGCTAGCGTTACAGCTGGAGACCTAAGAGCTGGAGCTGCTCTTATAATGGCAGGACTAAATGCAGATGGGATTACAGAGATTTCAGGACTTGAGCACATAGAGAGAGGCTACGAGAGTATAGACAAAAAACTTAAGCTGTTAGGAGCTAAGGTCTCTATCGAACTTTAGGTATGTTTAATTCATACATTCTGTATAGTTAAAAGAAGGAGGGCTAGATTGTTTAGAAGGATAATATTAGTATTAGTTTTATTTGTGTTTTTAAATTCTATTTTGATTAACTTTGCCTTATCAAGCGAAAAGATAAAAATATCTGGGGTTGAGATACAAGGAAATCGTAACATCTCTAAAGAAGAGATAATAAAAATTTTGGAATTACCCGAAGAGGTAGATGAAGATACAATAAGAGCAAGTCTACAAAAGGTATTAAATATGGGATACTTCTCTAATGTCGATGCTGGTATAAGGGTAGTTCAGGATAAGTATATCCTAGTAATAAATGTAAAAGAAGCTCCTATATTCAAAGGAGTCAAGGTGATAGGTAACAAGGAGATAACCACTGATGAGATAGTAAACCTAATCTCGCTAAAACCGGGGACTACTATAAATCTTATTACTCTGAATCAAGATTTGAGTAAAATTGCAGACCTATATAAGAGTAAAGGATACGTTGGAGCTAATTTCCAAGTCAATGTAACAGAGGATGGATGGGTAATTATAAACATAAATGAGGGTCCAACTGTCTCTGGATTCAAATTTAAGGGGAATACGGTACTAGCTTCTACAGCTATAGAAAAGTCGCTAGAAGGTTATAAGGGGAAAACCTTATCTATAAATCTCTTAAGAGATATGGCTCTTAATATCCAAGAGCTGTATAATAAAAATGGATATCCTGCATGTGTTATCCTTAATGCCTATAGTGATGAAAAAGGGGTAGTAACATTTGAGATAGGAGAGGGTAGAATCTCAAAGATAGTTCTCGAAGGCAATCAGAAGACTAAAGACTATGTAATCCTTAGAGAAATGGAAACTAAGGTAGGAGATATCCTTAATAAGAATAAGATACAGAAGGACCTACAGAAGATATTTAATCTCGGTTATTTCTCGGATGTAAATGCAGATATAAGATCTGCAGAGACACCTGGAGAGATAGTCCTTACAATTAAGGTAGTAGAACAACTTACTGGACAAGCTAATGGAGGCTTAGCTTATAGCACTAGGGAGGGGGTTTCTCTAGTTTTAGGTATCAGAGATTCTAATCTATTTGGAACTGGGAGAAATTTAGGTCTATATCTAAATATAGGTTTTACTGCCCACGATGTAACGATAAACTATACAGAGCCTTATATCTTTGGCACAACAGGAACTTTAAACAGTTCTCTAATATGGAGACAGGCAGATACTACAGATATTATAGAGAATACAGAGGTCAGTTATCTGGAGGATAGAAAGACCCTTGAATTAGTATTAGATAAGCCAATAAATAATGAACTAAAAGGTTCGATAGGTTTTTCCTACAATGACATAAATTATCAAGCTAAAGAAGGGGAAACTTTGCCGGATATAATAAAATCTGGTATCTCAAGCGCTGTAGTATTAGGGATAGCAAAAGATACTAGGGATGTAATATTAAATCCTACAAAAGGAGACTACTATGGGTTAAACCTAAAGCAGGGTGGAGGTATACTTGGTGGAGATTTTAATTTTACTAAGATTAATCTTGACTTACGTTGGTATTTCCCTATCTCCGATAAAGATACATTCGCCATAAATTATCTCTGGGGATTAGGGTTTGGTGAACTGCCCTATATAGAGAAGTTTAGTGTGGGAGGGGTAAATTCTGTAAGAGGACTACCAGAAAACTGGAGGAAGTCTGACTATGTAGAGCTACTAAGTCTTGAATATAGAAATAAGATACAGGATAATATATTTGGTGTAATCTTTATAGACCTTGGAAATGGATGGAAAACTGGAGAGACGATAAATCCTGTGGATTTGTATACAGGTATAGGGCTTGGATTAAGAATAATGATCCCTCCTATGGGTTTGTTGAGGTTGGACTATGGTTGGGGTAGCTATGACTGGCAGGGGAGATTCTATTTTAGTATAGGACAAAAATTCTAGATATAGGGAGTTGATGTGTAAGATGAATAAAGGATTAATAGTTTTAGCGTTGATTGTAGGTATAGTTGGTATCGTCCTTTGGGGAGTAAGTATTCCAAGGTATGGCTTCGCTCTGGATACTCTTAAAGTTGGTTATATAGATATAAATAGAGTCTTAGAAAATCATCCTAGGATAGAAAAGGCAAAGAAAGATATAAATGACTTTGCCCTAAAAACTAAAGAAGAATATCAGAAACAATTAGATGAAGCAGTAAAGAATAAAACAGCTGCTGAAGCTCAACAGTTGAAGACAGAGTATGAAGCCAGACTAAATCAGGTTGTAGCACAAAAACAGCAGGAAATATTAAAACCTATACTTGATGATATAAAGTTGACAGTTAGGGATGTAGCTAAGAAAAAAGGGATAGATATAGTTCTAAGGGGTGAGATAGTGATAGTTGGTGGTGTAGACATTACTGACGATGTCATAAAGGCTATAAAGAAATGAGATATACCTTGAAAGAAATAGCTCAGCTTATAAATGGAAGATTATATGGACCACCTGAGTTAGTTATAACTGGAATAAACTCACCAGACCTAGCAAAAGAGACAGATATATGTATCATCTACGATGAGAAATTCTTAGAGTTAGCAAAAGGGCATAATGTAGGAGCGGTTGTGATTAAAGAAGGCTTAACAATTGATAAGCCTCATATAGTAGTAGATGACCCTAGAGCTGTTATGCCAACTCTTCTAAATCTATTTGTTAAGAAGAAAGAACTTAGAGGAATAGATAATACTGCTATTATTGGAAATAACTGCACTATTCCAGAGAGCTGTTTTGTAGGTCCATACGTAGTTATAGGGGATAATGTAAAGCTTGGAGAGAGAGTTGTCATTATGGCTGGAAGTAAGATAGGAGACGAAGTTATAATTGGAGATGACTCTGTTGTAGGATATAATGTAGTAGTAGAAGATAGAACTATCATAGGTAAAAGGGTCAAAATACAGCCTGGTGCAGTTATAGGTAAAGAAGGTTTTGGGTTCTATAGAAGCAAGGATGGTTATATTAGGATTCCTCATCTAGGTAATGTAATAGTAGAAGATGACGTAGAAATTGGAGCTAATAGTATAGTAGACAGGGCAACTCTGGGATCTACAGTTATCAAGAAGGGAACAAAGATAGACAGTCTAGTATTGGTTGCTCATAATGTAAAGATAGGCGAAGATACTGCGATAGCTGGACAGACTGGAATAGCGGGGAGTTCCGAGATAGGTAACAGGTGTATGCTTGGTGGACAGGTAGGAATAGTAGACCATGTCAAAATTGGAGATGATTCAATAATACTAGCCCAGGCAGGGGTTATAGGAGATATACCCTCTAACTCGATTTTTTCTGGCACACCAGCTAGACCTCACCGAGATTGGCTAAAGGCTCAGGCAATACTACTAAGATTACCTAGAATAATCAAGAGGTTGAAGTTAAAAGATGAAACAGACAACGATAAAGAGTAGTGTTGAAATAAAAGGCATTGGATTACATACTGGGAAAGAGAGTAGAATCATAATTTCTCCTGCTCCCGCGGATACTGGTATAGTCTTTAACTTTGCGGACAAGGACTCTTTAAAAGTTAACGTAGATAGTATGATTATATCTACGAATAGAGGGACTATCCTAGCGCATAACGGATACTCTATATATACGGTAGAACATATACTTTCAGCCCTTAATGGATTAGAGATAGATAATGCAGAGATCATGTTAGAAGGTGAAGAGATACCATCCTGTGATGGAAGTGCTAAGGCTTTTGTAGAAAAGTTGAAAGATGCTGGTATAGAAATTTTAGGCAAAGCTAGAAATATAATCCAGCTTCCAGAACCTATATGGATATTTAATGGAGATAAAGGTATATTTGCATTGCCAAGCGATAGACTTTCTATTTATTATGCTATAGAATTTCCTTGGATAGGAAAACAGTGGATATTTTACGAACACAGCCCTTCTAGGTATGAACAGGAGATTGCTCCTGCTAGGACATTTGGCTTTGAAGAAGAGATAGAAATGTTGATGACCGAAGGTTTGGCAAAGGGAGGAAGTTTTCTGAATTCGATCATAGTTGGTAGGAATGGATATTCATCACCACTTAGATATCCCGATGAATTTGTAAGGCATAAACTCTTGGACCTTATGGGAGACATCTATTTGTTAGGTAGACGTATTAATGCTACAATATTTGTAGTGAAGGGTGGACATAATCTTCATGTAGAGTTAGTAAAGAGGATAAAAGAGGTGATTAATGATAGATAGAGAGGTTTCTACCTTAAACATATATGACCTATTGAATATACTCCCCCATAGATATCCATTTCTTCTAGTAGATAAGATTATAGAGTATGAGAAAGGGAAAAGGGTAAAGGGGATAAAAAATGTAACTATAAATGAACCTTATTTTCCAGGGCATTTCCCAGAGATCCCTATAACCCCTGGAGTTATCATTATAGAGACCATGGCTCAGATAGCTGGAATACTCCTATTAGAAGAGGCAAAAGAAAAGGACCAATTAGCTATACTAAGTGGAGTAGATAAGGTAAGATTCCGCAGGATGGTAAGACCAGGGGATCAGATAGTTATAGAGGCAGAGATTCTTCAGAAAAAGATTAATTTCTGTAAGATGAAGTGTACCGCATATGTGGAGAATTATGTGGTAGCAGAAGGAGAGTTATTGATAGCTTTATATAAGGAGGATTCTATCCGTGACATATATACATCCAACAGCAATAATAGATGAGTCAGTAAAATTAGGGGACGATGTAGAGATTGGTCCATATGTAATAATAAAGCATGATACTGTGATAGGTGCTGGAACGAAGATTGACTCTCACTGTATCATAGGTCCATGGGTCACTATAGGTAGGAGATGTGAAATATATGGAGGCTGTTCTATAGGGGCTCCTCCACAGGACGTTCGATATAGAGGAGAGAGAAGTTTTGTTATCATTGGAGATAATAATATACTAAGGGAGTTTGTCACTATACACAGGGCATCGGGTAAAGATAAAGCCACTATAATAGGAGATAATAACTTTCTTATGGCGTATTCCCATGTAGCTCATAACTGCAAACTCGGGAATGGTATAACTATGGCTAACTCTTCGAACCTAGCAGGTTATGTAGAGGTTCACGACAAGGCGGTTATAGGAGGGATAGTAGGGGTTCATCAGTTTGTAAGAATAGGCAGACTAGCTATGGTAGGAGCTTGCTCTAAGGTTGTCCAGGATGTTCTCCCTTTTTCTCTTGTTGATGGTCATCCCGCAAAAGCCTATGGGATAAATGTAGTTGGTCTTAGAAGGGCAGGGTATCCACCAGAGATAAGAAGTATCATCCAGAAGGCTTTTAAGATCTTTTACTTTTCTCATCCAGGTAGGGTGAAATCGCTAATAACCTTAGAAGAGGAGCTGGAGGATATACCTGAGATAGAAGAGATGGTAGAATTCATTAAAAATAGCAGGAGGGGAATAGTAAAGGCTGCTAGAGAAGCTCTACAATGGGACGTTCAAACATTCTTAGAGAGCATGTGAAGATAGCTATCTTAGCAGGAGAAGTATCTGGAGATGTTCAGGGTGCTTATCTAGCTGGAGGTCTATTAAATAATGATTATGGTATAAAGGTTTCACTCTGTGGTGTTGGTGGAGAGTATATGAAGAGTAGGGGGGTTAAGTTATGGGAGGAAGCCTCTAGATATGGTTCAGTTGGCTTCTGGGAACCTATAAAGTTTTTACCCGGTTGGCTAAAGATTTATGGCAGAGTTAAGGAGAGGATAAAGGGTGAAGATTTAGATGCTGTTATTTTTATCGACAATCAAGGATTTAACCTTCAGATAGCTAAATTTATCAAAAAGGAAAGACCTAATCTACCTATGTTTTACTACTTCTCTCCCCAGGCATGGCTTTGGGGAAGTGGGATAGCTAAACAGGTAAGAGACCTTGGTATTAAGGTCTTAGCTGTCTTTCCTAAAGAAAGAGATGTATATAAAGCCAACGGAGTAGAGGTGTACTTTGTTGGACATCCCCTTTTAGATATAGTAGAGGCTAAAGTCCCACCTGAGAAGATAAGAGAGACTTTAGGTATACAAGATGACCTTCCTTTGGTAGGATTATTTCCAGGTAGTAGACAGCAAGAGATCACTTCTCTATTACCTATTATGCTAGAAGGTGTGTCTCCTTTGATAAATAGAGAGGCATACTTTTATGTAGCTAGTGCATCACAATTTGCCTATGAATTGATTGTAAAGATTTTAGAAAAGAACAATCTATATCTGCCAATTATTTCTGCAAATAGATACGACTATATGAATGCTTCTAAACTCTTAATTATGGCTTCTGGAACAGCAGTTCTAGAATCTGCCTTGGTAGGTGTACCTGTCATAGCTCTATATAAACTCTCTTGGATTTCTTGGAACATAGCAAAGAGGATAGTCCACTATCCCTATGCTACTATGCCGAATATCCTACTTGAGAAACCTGTTGTTATAGAATTATTACAGAAAGATGCTAATCCTATAAAGCTTAGAAATACGCTGAGGGAATTACTATCTGACGATCAAAAGTTAGAAGCCATAAAGGATGATTTTAGGAAGATAAATGAGATTCTAGGAGAGAAGGGAGCTATTAAAAGGGCCGTTGAATGTATTTTTAGGGGGTTAAATTGTATTGAATAAATTGATTATGCTTACCAATAGCCCTGGGGAGATAAGTGGATGGTTTCTTCCCTTAGCTAAGATTATAAAAGAGACATACCCTAAATTAGAGATAATAGCAGTTCTATTGCCCTGTCAATATGCCAGCGGGACAGAGGTCGAGGTTTTAGCTAAGTCTAAGGTATTTTTCAAAGTAGTGGATAGGAAAGAATTACTAAAATTTCTATTATCCCCTCAGATAAATGATGAGAAGGTTCTTATCTTACAGCTTGGGGGAGACCCTTATTGGGGGACTCTATTTAAGTTAAGGTTAAGAGGTAAGCTGTTCGTATATTCAGATAGTTTAGTCCATACAAACAGATGGGCAGACAAGGTCCTTTTGGCGGACCCAAGATTTTCTAAAGGAGAAGATAATGAGATAGCAGTTGGGAATTTGATACTTGACAGTATAGATACAAATGTCTCCATTGATGGTTCTAGTATAGCCTTTTTACCTGGCAGTAGACCCTATGGGTTTAAACTGGTTTTACCATTTATGCTTGAGACAGGAGAGATATTAAGGAAGAAGTTAGATAATAGTATAAAATTTATTATCTCACCATTTGTACCGGTTGAAACTCTTGGTAAATATATTCCAGAAGGTTTCAAGTTAGAAAAAGATAAAATAATCTCTAGCTCTGGCAATATATACTATATCGAGAAAGGAGAACATTGGGGATGGGTAAGAGATGTAAAATTAGCTATAAATATCCCTGGAACTAATACCTTACAGTTAGCTCTCTTAGGTGTGCCTCAGATAACGATATTACCTCTGCAATGGGCTGAATATATTCCCTTAGAAGGTATAGTAGAGTGGATAAGCAGGATACCTATAATTGGTAAGCCTATAAAAAGGTCTATAGTTTATAAACTTCTTCCTAAGGTCAAATTTATAGCTCTTCCCAATATAATCTCAAAGAGAAAGATTACAGAGGAGCTTATAGGTTTAATAACTCCAGAGATTTTAGCAGACAAGATAATGGAACTTTTAAATAATGAGCAACTATTAGACAATATGAAAAAAGAATTAAAGGCTATAAGGTTTTTAGGAGGGGCGGGAAGAAATATAGCAAAACTCGTTGGGGATGAACTTTGTGAATAATCTAGACTGGACACTTGTTGTATTTCTTATAGTAATAAGTGGAGTAATAGCCTTCGTTGGTAACTATGTAGGGAGAAGGGCAGGGAAGAGAAGAGTTTCTATACTTGGTTTAAGACCATACTATACATCTATGATTATTACTGTTCTTACAGGCATCACTATTACCGCTGTTACTTTGATTATCTTGGTTAGCGTATCTTCCAGTATGAGAAGTGCCTTGGAGAATAAGGCACAACTTCAAGAAACTGTAAGACTTCTCTCTCAGAGATTAAGCACTACTCAATCAGAGCTTTCTATAAGGGCAAGTGAGTTGAATGCAGCTATAGAGTATCAGAAGAAGTTGGAAGAAAATATAAAAGAGCAAAGTAAAAAGGTAAAGCAATTAGAAAAGCAGATAAAAGAGATGGAGTTCGACCTGAAGAATAAAGAGAGAGCACTAGAAGAAAATAGAGCTCATTTAAAAGAACTAGAAAGACAGCGAGAAAGGCTTACTAATACAATCGCTGAATTAAGTAGAGATAGGGAAAAGCTTAAAAAAGAGGCAGATCTACTTAAAGAAGAGAGAGAAAAACTTTTAGAAGAGAGTAAACAATTAAAAGACAGACTGGGTAAATTAGAAAAAGATGTGTCTGAGCTTGAGAAACAGCGGCAAATTTTAAATAGTAAGTTGGAATTATATAATTTAGAACTATCTGAATTGAAAAAGGAAGTAGATAATTATAAGATTCAGGCAGTAGAACTTAAAAAAGAGATAAAATTTAAAGAAGAACAGTTAAATTTATTGAGGCATCAAAAGATTCTTTTCCATGGTGGAGAGACGATAATAGCAGAAACTATTAATGGTCCTAAAAGTGAACAGGAAGCTAGAGATAGTTTGGGTTATCTATTGGATAGAGCTAATGAGATAGTTAGATCTAGATATGTTCAATTAGGACTATCTCCACCGGATAAAGACGCTATTATAACATACGATTCAGATGATTTAGGATTTGCTATCAGATCTTTAAAAGAGGAGCAGAGATTGATACGTATAAAAATCAAGAATAATACCTTTATAAGAGAGCCGGCCCAATTGACAATAGAATCTCTGAAGAGCAAACTTATCTTTAATAAAGATGAGACTATAACTTTTAGATTTATATCTTCCAAGTTACCAAGGAATAAGATTATAGAAGAGTTAGATTTGCTCTTAACCGAAGCAGTGAAAGAAGGCATTAGAAGAGGAATGATTATAGACCACTTAACTAATCCAATTGCCAATGTCTCTTATGAAACACTTCTCAGTTTGTCGGTAAGAATAAAGGTCAAATACTCAAAGGTTGATAGCGCCTTGGTTTTGGTTAAGGCTGAAAGAGAGATATATACTGGAGGACCTTTAAGAGTAAGATTTGAGGTTCGTTAGGTAGATATAATTAGTCGGATAATGTATCTTATGTAAAGTAAAAGAAAAAACTAGTTTTAAACCCAAAATTCTTGTATCTCTTGCTACTATATCTTTCCTTATGATATTCTTATAAAAAATAACAAGGATAAATTTTTACTTTATGAGCATAAAGAACTTTTACAGTAGAAACATATACAAAATTTTAAATTCGCTTGGAATTTTTGTTATTATACTATTCTCCTCTTATCTCGCCTGGGGAACCCTAGAATTCTGGAAAGTAAAAGAAGGCATAATTATGGTTTCTCTAATATTGATAGCTCATATCATTTCCTCTCTAGTTATCTCAAGA
>JACIXS010000124.1 GCA_014360335.1 bacterium
TGTTTTGTAGTTACTAGGATTTCTTAAATTTCCATTCAATTCTTTTAGTTTTATCTTTTGAAAATACATCTCTATCTCTAATAGTTCTCCAGGGGTATTAAAGCTTAAAATCTTATTCTTATCAGTTACAATAAAAGACTCAATTTTAGCTCCAGATTCAGCTAAAATGCCAATTATATCTGTTATGTAATCCTCTTTCTGTGCGTTATCCCTTTTTAAATGCCTTATTGCTTCATAAAGTAATGACGCCTTTATGAAATAGAGTGACTGATTCGTCTCATTAGACTTCTCTACTAGACTTAAAAGTTTTGTATTGTTCTCCCTTCTCAGGAGCTCTATGTCCTTAGCCTCTACTATACCGATTATCTTTCCAGATTCATCCCTTATAACTTTTCCAAAGTCACCGCTGTGTGAAATGCTTGTAGCAAATAGAAGATCATAATCTTTAGATTCAAATAGCTCTCTCATCTCTACTAGAAGATTTCCATCTACAATCTTATCTCCTGCAGAGATGAATACTGTTCCAATAAACCCTACAGATTCCAAATATCTACAGGCACATCTTACCGCATCTCCGGTTCCTAATGGGTTTTCCTGAAGGACAAAATTTATATCTTTGAAACCCTCTTCCACTGTGGAAATAACATCTTCATATCTATATCCAACAACTACAATAATATCTTGAAACCCACAATTCTTGTAAGTTTCTATAGTACGATTTATAACTGGAATACCGGCAACTGGATAGCAGACCTTGTTCTTATTAGGGTCTTTCATCCTTGTTCCTTTACCACCTGCTAAGATTATAGCTACCCTCTGACTATTTGCTATATCGGTTTTTATAATAGGAAAATCCAATTATACCACCTCCTCTAATACTTTACATATCTTTGGAGCGGAATATTCACCGCTAAAATCTATATTTTCTCCAGATTTGATATTTAATACCGCTTCTACTATTTTGTCTCTGTCTGCTCCTACTAATCTATTCCAGCCGTATCTTATCGTTTCTACCCATTCTGTCTCATCCCTTAATGTTATACAGGGGACCTTTAGCCAAAATGCCTCTTTTTGGACACCTCCTGAATCGGTCAAGATAATCTTAGCATGTTTTTCCAATTGAATCATATCTAAATATCCTACCGGATCTATAACAAGAAGTTTCTCTAGTAGAGATTCCAGATGATAATCCTTTATCTTATTTCGAGTTCTTGGATGAACAGGAAAAACTACTAGTTTGTCTAATCTTGACAACGCCTCTAGGATACCCTTGAGCCTCTCATAGTTATCTGTATTCTCCGCCCTGTGAATAGTGGCAAGATAGTAAGACTTAGGAGCAAGATTAAGTATTTCTAATATTTTACTTTTAAGTTCACTAGTCCTAGAAAAATGCATAAGGGCATCAAACATCAAATCTCCAACAAGATATACACCGTCTGTTATCCCTTCCCTTTTTAAATTTTCTACAGCTGTCTGAGTTGGAACAAAGAGGATGTCAGATAGATGGTCTGCTACTATCCTGTTTATCTCTTCTGGCATATTTTTATTGAAGCTTCTAAGCCCAGCCTCTACATGTGCTAATTTTATGTGCAGTTTAGATGCACAGAGAGCCCCAGCAAGCGTAGAATTTGTATCCCCGTAAACTATAACCAGATCAGGTCTCTCTTTTATAAGGACTTCCTCTAGTGCTATAAGCATCTTTCCAGTTTGTTCTCCGTGTGAGCCTGATCCTATACCAAGATTATAATCAGGTTTTGGAATCTCAAGCTCTTTGAAGAAGAGGTCACTCATATTTTCATCATAGTGCTGTCCGGTATGGACTATAACCTCGTTAAATCCCGATTTTCTAAACTCCCTAGACAGAGGAGCAAGCTTTATAAATTGAGGTCTTGCACCGACAACAGAAACAACCTTTTTAGAAACTTTAGAAAGGCTATCTAACATTTATCCTCCTGGTATCTTTTTTATTCATTGGAAGAAATTTTCTATCTTCCATTATCATCTGGTTTCAAATATGTCTTCCCAGGATTCATCATCGTCCTTAGAGTTTAGAAAAAATTTTAGAATGGCTTCATTCCAACTATTATCAGTCCAATTTGGAACCTTTATCCTTTCCCCTTCTTTTGTGAGAATTTCGAAATAATCTTCTTCCTCTTGGACTACTATCTTCATACTAGAACCTTCATCTCTTTTGACTCTTTCAAGTTTGATTTTTCCTAGTTAAAAAGTTAATCTGTTTTTCTCTTCAAGCTATTTATTATCTCTCAAAACTTCAAAGTTTACTATCTCTAGTATATCACCCTTTACTACCATTGCATAGATATTGTTCTTCGTTAAATATTCTATAGTATTTTCTCTCATACTCAATCCTGCGTATATTGGAACTATTTTATATCTCTTTAACTCTGGTAAAATCTCAGGAAGCTCCTTTAGTTTCTCAATAAAATTATCTACATACCCTACTCTATCAGGTGAGCTCTTTACCTCTACAATGAAAACACAATCATCTGAATAGGCAAGAAGGTCTATCTCTATCTCTCTATCATCTCTTCTTACTATTCTTCTTTGGATTATATCTTTTAGCTTAACATTAAAATACTTTTCTACCGCTAAATCAAGAGAGGGGGCAAAGATATCCTCCACTAATGTTCCCATTTTGTTAGCAAGTTCTCCCCAACGCTTGTTCATTGCCTTTCTGTCTTCTTCCCATCGCTTACTCATTTCTTCCCATTGCTTACCCAATCGTGTAACCTCCTCTTCTAGCTTCTTTAATGCAATGTTTGTCTGCACTATAAAGTGACCTAAGATACTCTCTAACCTATCTACCCTTTCTTCTACCGCCAGTAATCTCTCCTCCATTAGTAGTCACCTCTATCTTAATATCTACAAATCCTTGTTATACTACATAGCATATCTCAAATTCACTCTTTGTTTATCTTATACCTAAAACATATATTGGTATATAGGTTCAAAATCATAAGAATAGTATACCCCTATCCCCTTACTATTTGCAAACTCTTCTACTCCTATCAATGAAGTCTTCTATATGTCTAGAAGAAATTTACTTTCGCATTACAGCTTCTCTCAAAACTCTTACTACCTCTTCAACTTCTTCCTCACTCAAATTATTATGAATCCGTTAGTAGGTTTTCTGTCTATTCCTCATCTTTTAATCTCCTCAAAGTTTACCAAATCCATTGTATCGTCGTTCATTGTCATAGCATAAATTTTCTTCTTGGTCAAATACTCTATTATGTCCTCAGGAATATACAGTGAAGAGAATATTGGAATTATCTTTTTATCAGTATATTCTGGAAAGTAATCAGTTATCTC
>JACIXS010000125.1 GCA_014360335.1 bacterium
GGACAAAAGCGTCTTATAATTGGATGGTCGAATAATACCTGTATAGACTCTCTAAAGAATGGTTTACGGCTTACTTTTAGTTTGCCTTCTTCAGGTTGTACATATAGAACCTTAGCTCCTTTATGAATAGAATCTAAGATGTCTTTATTTAACTCTGTAGAGACAAATATATTTTCCTTTGGCTCTTCTATATTGAACCTAATAATTCCCTTTGAGTCGAAGATTTGTAGCTTCTCTATGTCAGCGTTAGGATAAACCCAGATGAACCAGTAATTTTCTACTAGTTCACCATCAATATCTAGAGAAACCTCTAATTTAAGCCTTCTCGGTGCTCTTACTGTTGGAGTGATAAATTCTATAATATCAATCTCTTCAACATCCCCAGGAGAGATTGACTTTCTAATAGTATTTTCTTTGGAATATAATACCTCATCTTTATCTTTAACTAGACATTTTAACTTCAATTTCTTTACTTTCTTATCTCTATAGTAGCTTAATATGAGATGTGCCCTTACTAAGGAACCTCCAGAGTAATTAAATCTATCCCACTCTATAAGCCTA
>JACIXS010000126.1 GCA_014360335.1 bacterium
AAGGCTTATAGAAAAAGCAAATAAATGGGTCAATTGGAGTTTAAACAGCCAGACAGAAGAGGGAAACTTTGGTCCTCAGGATAATCTCGACTGGTGGCCTAGAATGGTGATGCTTAAGGCTCTTATCCAATACTATGAAGCAACGAAGGATGATAGGGTTATAGAATTTATGAGGAGATACTTTATATACCAAAGAAGGCATATAGAAAAAAGACCTCTCGAAAATTGGGCTATGGCAAGAGGGGCAGAGAATATCTATTCTATCTTTTGGCTATACAATATTACATGTGACGAATTTCTTTTAGACCTTGCTGAGATTATCTTTAAGCAAACGCTAGACTGGATAGACCTATTTAGCAGTTTCCCTTATACGAGGCCTATAAAGTTTTACTACGTTTGGAACAAGTTTAAAGAATTAAAGTTTCATGAACTTATAAATTATCATTCTCATCAAGTTGTCAATGTGGCAATGGGGGTAAAATATCCTGCACTATATTATCAGTTCACTGGAAAGGAGGAGCATAGAAAAACCATAGAGTTAGCTATAGATAACTTGACGAGATATCATGGTGTTGCTAATGGAATGTTTACAGGAGATGAACATCTAAGTGGAAGAAATCCATCGCAGGGGACAGAGTTATGCGCAGTTGTTGAGTATATGTTTTCATTACAAAATGTTATAAAGGTCTTTGAGGAGAAAAATATAAAATATGCGGATCTATTAGAAAAAGTGGCATACAATGCACTACCAGCTGCCTTTACCGAGGATATGTGTGCACATCAGTATGACCAACAGGTAAATCAGATTCTTGTATCAATAGCAAAGAGAGATTGGTATAACAATAACGACGATTCAAATATCTTTGGGCTGGAACCAAATTTCGGCTGTTGCACTGCAAATATGCATCAAGGCTGGCCTAAGTTTGTAAAGAACTTATGGTTTGCTACTTTAGATGGTGGACTTTCTGCTATTGTCTATGCGCCAAATACAGTTAATACAAAGATTAATGGTGTGGATGTAACGATAAAGGAAGAGACAGATTATCCGTTTAATGAAAACATTAGATTTACTATTAGCTGTCAGGAAAGGGTAGTATTTCCACTAAGACTTAGGATACCTCTATGGTGTGATGCT
Organism: bacterium; assembly: GCA_014360335.1. GTDB lineage: Bacteria > DUMJ01 > DUMJ01 > DUMJ01 > DUMJ01 > DUMJ01. The sequence goes on from JACIXS010000126.1 coordinate 1,136, forward strand.
CCGGAGATTAGAGTTAATGGAAGAGAGCTTTCTAATATTACTCAAGGGAAGTATTATAAGATTATTAGGGAGTGGAAAGATGGGGATAGGATAGAACTCAGATTACCTATGAGAATAAGAACAAACTCTTGGTTTAATAATTCTATAAGTATCGAGAAGGGGCCCTTAGTATTTGCCTTAAAAATAGAGGAGGAGCGTAGAAAGATAAAAGGAAACGACCCATTTAATGACTGGGAGATCTATCCCAAGAGCCCTTGGAACTATGCACTTGTATTGAATAATGAAAACTTAGACGAGTCTTTCTCTTTAGAGGTAAGTGATGTTCCTTTTCAGCCATTTAACTCCAAAAATCCGCCAGTTCTATTGAGGGGAAAAGCAAGAAGAGTAGAGGAGTGGAAACTAGAGAACAATTCTGCTGGCATATTACCAGTTAGCCCAGTAGATACAGATAAAGATATAGAAGAGGTAGTGTTAGTTCCTT
>JACIXS010000127.1 GCA_014360335.1 bacterium
TCTTCTTTCCTTTTCAGAAAGCTCTATAAATCTAACCATAGCATTAATAAGAGATTCTACATCTTTGACTTTAACAAGAAGTCCATTCTTACCATCCTCAGCGACCTCTCTACAACCTGCTGTATCTGTAGTGATTATAGGTTTTCCCATAGAGATTGCCTCAAGAAGCGAACGAGAAACCCCTTCACGATAAGAGGGTAAAACAACAACATCACTCTGACAGATGAGTGGACGGACATCGTCAACTACACCCAGATATTTGATAATCCCCTGCCCTTCCCAGCTCTTTATAGTCTCAATAGGGATTGCAGTAGGATTTGCCCTATCTATGGGACCTAAGAGCCAAAACTCCGTATTGGGATATCTCTCTTTAACCTTCTCGGCGGATTCGACAAATTCTTTTATGCCTTTATCCCAAAGTAATCTGGCAATCAGTAAGAAAACTAGTTTATTTTCTTCCTTGTGTACTTCTTTACAGAACTCTGGAGAGAAAAAGCCAGTATTTATCCCCTCACTATTTATTAATACTACTTTATCTGGAGACACTATTTTATTTTTGACAAAAAAGTCTTGATCTTCTCTATTTAAAAAGAATACTCTCTCTGTAAAGCTGAATGAGAGTCTATATAGATATTTGAGAAATATCTGCATTATATTTTTTCTAACAAAGAAAGAACCTAATCCTGTTACTACAGAAAAGGACTTTACTCTAGCTAATTTGGAAGCTATATTACCAAAGATATTTGGTTTTACAGTATAGTGTAAAACTAAAAGAGGCTTTTCTCCCTTATAGATTTCATACAACTTCCAAATAAGTAATAGATTCCTAAACAAACTCTTCTCTTCCCTCTTTAAATACTCTAATGAGATATATCTAAAACCTTCATCTGTAAACTTCTCAGAAAAACTATCCTTCGGAGCAATACATACAATCTCGAAACCTCTCTCTTTAAGAGCCCTCATAAGTCCAATTCTAAAATTATATAGATCTTTGGACACATTAGCTACGAAAAGAATTTTAGGATACATCTTGAATAACCCTGTACCAATTCTCTATAATCTTACTTATATCAAAATCCTTAGCCCTTTCTAAAGCCTTTCCCTGATAATCTTTTATTAAACTTTCGTTTTTCAATAGTATCTTTATGGTTTCTAACCAAATAGATTCTTTTTCTGTTAAGGTTTCTGTATTCTTTAAATTACTCTCTAGTATAGGCATTAAGATACCAAACTTAGCAAATTCTGGGACTTTTGTCTGATAAGTAATCTCTGTATCCGGAGCCAATATCTCTCTTGGCCCAGACCTACAGTCAGAAGCAACAATGGCAGTCCCGCATGCTAAAGTCTCGACTAAGACATTACCAAAACCTTCCCATAATGAAGGTAAAACGAAAAGTTTAGCCCTAGTAATATATTTAAAAGGGTTATCTTTAAAGCCCATAAAATAGACATCATAGTTCTCTGAAAGCTTGTCTTTATTCCAGACATAAGTCCTAAACCCAAACTCTAAAGATAAATTCACCAAGAATCTCTTTAATTCCCCCTCTCCCAAAAGTAACAATTTTAATTCCGGAAATTCTCTTTTTAGCTCTTTAAAGATTCTTAAAAGATGCCATTGCCCTTTTGCTTTTGTAAGTCTTCCCACTGTTATTAAGAAATCTCTCCTTTCAAATATATCTTCTATATCTTCCTTTGACTTCTCTATAATCTCTTTAAGAAAGATAGGATTATAAATTACTCTTATTTTAGATTTCTGAACACCTAGAGCCTCTAAAGAGTTAGCTACTCCCTGCGAAACTGTAATTATAAAATCTGCCTTATTATAAAGTATTTTGATTAATACTTTATTTATTCTTATATGTCCGCTTATTGGATCTGTTTGAACTGACACTATGGCTTTGTGGCTTCTTATATATTTAGATATTACATTAACAAAATTAGCTCTTTCTAGAAAGGATATAACCAAGTCGTTACTTTCTATTTTCTTCGAAAACTTAGCCCCATATACTGGAATATAAAAAGTTTTGAAGATAGAATTAGTATCTCCAGTATGGTTAGAGAGGAAAGAGATTAAACTTTCATCTATAGTATATTTTACCTCTCTTTCCAGTAAGAATATCTTCTTTGGTTTAAGGTACTTCGCTATCCTTACTAGAACTGCCTCAGCTCCACCACCTGCGAGAGAATTGATTAAAAAGTATAAAGACATTTCCATCACATTCTTACAGTCATTTTATCTCGAAGATACAAAAGAAAGGCGATTGGAAAAGTAATTAAGCAAAGTAACTCCAAAGTCTTACTACTAAAGTTAATTAAACTTTTGAGAGATACCTTTTTATGCATAGAAAAGCGAGTATAGTTTATCATATTTCTTAATTTATATCTAAGCTTAACTTTCTTATTTCTTAACTCAGCAAATTCTTTATAATATAAAACTGTCGAGTCTAAATTTTTTACTCTTAACTCAATACTTTTACTGGTTAAGCCATCTTGTAGATATTCCGTATAATTCCATACTTTATTAATATACCTCATCTTATATTTCTGAGCTATTCTATTCCATATTAGTCCCTCTGTAACAAACTTCCCCAAATTATTAGGGAATGGAAATTCTCTTAAGACCTCTGTCCTAAAGACCTCACATTTATCTCCCTTAACATCATAAAAGGTCCTTATCTCGATAGGATCACTATCCATAGAATCAAAGGGATATCTTGTACCAACTACTCTACCATCTTTATAGGCACATAAGCCACAAACTCCTGCAAAATATATCTTTTGTTCTTCAGGTATAGAATTCCAGACTTGCCAAATATCTTCTAAAGAATTATCTGCAAGCCAATCATCCGAATCTATGATAAGAAATAGTTCCCCTTTTGCCTCTATAACCCCTCTATTAATAGCTATATGCTTACCTGAATTCTCTTGATAGAAATATCTGATGGGAAAGTTACTCTCTTTACTCCAAGTTTCTACAAGTAGATTCGTATTATCAGTGCTACCATCATCCACAATGATCCATTCAAAATTTAAAAAATTCTGTCTCTTTATACTTTCATAGACTCTACTTAGTAACTTTGCCCTGTTATATGTTGGAGTGAAGATAGTAATAAAGGTCCTATCCTCCATAGATACTCATCAGGAGGAATAAAGATTTTAGCTTCTCCTTATAAATTCATATGACCCTGATATTATTTCCTTCATTACCTTCTTTATCTTATCCCGTTCTCCGTTTCTTGCCATTACTTCTAGCTCTTTTACTATAGATTTAATTTCATCCCAGGACAAATCTGGAGTTGGAGAGATAACTTTTATGATGCGCGGATGCTCAGTTGGAAATGCCTTTTCATTATCTGCCCATAACTTTTCCTCTATCTTTTCTCCTGGTCTTATCCCAATATATCTAACTCCAACATCCTTATATAACTCTAATCCTTGAATCTCACAGAATGCTTTTGCCAAATCTATTATGGGAATAGGCTCTCCCATATCCAGTATAAATAACTCACCAGGTCCTGCTATTCGGCTTGCCTCTATAACTAGTAAGGATGCTTCCTCAGTAAGCATAAAATATCTCTTCATATTAGGACTAGTTATACTTAGGGGCTGACCAGAAGCCAACTCTCTCTTCCATACCTCTAAGACATTCCCTCTACTACCTAACACATTACCAAATCTAACGGTAGAGTAACTAGTTCCATTACCATTTGCCTTAATAGACATAATCTCGGTAAACCTTTTTGTTATTCCCAGTATATTTGTAGGTTCCACCGCTTTATCGGTAGAGATATTAACCATCTGCTTTACGCCGTTTTCTTGACATGATTCTATTAGATTTAGTGTGCCTACAACATTAGTAAGCACTGCTTCTTCTGGATATATCTCCATAAGGGGAACATGCTTGTAAGCAGCGGTATGAAATACTATCTCCGGAGAGTAATAACGAAGCACCCTATCTAAGGTCTCTTTAAATCTTATATCCCCTACTACTGGAGTAATCTTTCCTATCTTACTTAAGTCCTTTTCCAAATCGAAAAGACCTGTTTCGTTGTTGTCAAACCCTATAACTTCAGCTCCAAAGCTTACCAGATACTGAGTTATAACTCTTCCAATGGAACCGCAGGCACCAGTAACTAGTATCCTTTTACCCCCTAAGTAATTTCTAGCTTCTTCTATGTTTATCTTTACCGGTTCTCTAAAGAGAAGGTCTTGTAAACCGAAAGGTCTTAGTGTAGATATAGAAATCTCCCCCCCCAAGATCTCATAGATTCCAGGAGTTACCAACTCTTTAGCTTTAGTCTTAGAGATAATTGTATGTATCCTGTATAAATCTTTTTTTGAAGCACTTGGGATAGAAAGGATAACTGTGTCTATATCGTATCTATTAACAATCTCTGGGATATTATTAGTAGGTCCTAATATCCTTACATTATGTATACAGTTATTTATCTTCTTCTCATCATCATCTATAAAACCAACCACATTATAACCTAACTCAGGATGTGCATATATTTCTCTAAGTAGCTTCTCTCCTGCCTCACCTGCTCCTACAATAAGCACTCTATTCTTGGCATTTACTGCATTAGTTTTAAAAGGAAATTCCCTAACATATTTCTGAGCAAATCTTGGTAATAGTATGAGAAATACGGAAACGCCAAATGATATTACAAAGACAGACCTAGGAAAACCCTCTATACCTATAGCGTAGGTCAAAAAAGTAAAGGATATCTTTTCCAAAAGAACCATAATTAATACCTCTTGAACCTCTTTGATACTGGTATAGGACCAAATATCTTTATATGGCTTAAAGATAAGAATCACTATAAGACCAAAGAGAACCTCTAGAAAGGTTGACCTCAATACTATAGGATAATTCGCAATTAATCTTAATATCTGGAAATCAAATCTTATGAGAAAAGAAATAAGAGGGGCTAAAGAAAAACTCACCAGGTCCCATATAAACTTTTTATACATTTACAAAAAAAAGCCTCCTTCCCTTTGATCCTTTTTAGAATAGTTTATCACAAGAAAAGCCTTATAAGCAAGTTTCAACGGATTCCTTTAGGACCCTTACTACTTCTTCTATCTCTTCCTCACTCAGATTATTATGAAAAGGTAAGGCTAGCGTTCTTTTAGAGATATCTTCCGTAACTGGAAGCATACCTTCTTTTGTTCCAAACATCTCTCTTATATACCGTTGTAGATGTATCGGAGAGAAATAACCTCTAGCTGGGATTCCTCTTTCTTCCATCTTTTTTATCACTTCGTCTCTATCTAATCCTCTCTCAAGAGTAATAACATACACGAACCAGCTCATACGAACATAGGGCTTTACTACAGGCGGTCTTACCCAAGGGAAATTTCTTAATTTCTCTGTATACATTTGGGCTACCTTTTCTCTTTTCTCTAAAAATTTCTCAATTCTTCTTAATTGAGAGACTCCCAATGCAGATGACATCTCATCCATTCGGTAGTTATAGCCCAATCTCTCGTGATGTAACCAAGCGGACATCTCTCCCCTTCCCTGATTTCTTAGGCTTCTAGCTAGTTTTGCAATCTCCTCATTATTGGTTACTATTATCCCTCCCTCACCTGTAGTCATCTGCTTATTTGGATAGAAGGCAAAGCAGGCTGAATCTCCGAATTGTCCAATCTTTTTACCCTTATACTCTGCCCCTAATGCCTCACAAGAATCATCTATTACTTTTAGATTATATTTTTCTGCAATTCTCAAAATCTCATCCCATTCTGCTGGATGTCCAAAGATATCTACCGCCATTATTGCCTTTGTCCTCTTAGTAACCTTTCTCTCTAAATCATCAGGGTCTAGATTGTAAGTATCTGGTTCTATATCTACAAAAACAGGTACTGCTCTCTCATAGAGTATTGCATTTACAGATGCTGAAAAAGTAAAAGAAGGGACAAGGACCTCATCTTGCTCTTTTATTCCCAAAGCTCTAACAAGAATATGTAAACCTGCGGTTCCTGAGCTAACAGCCACTGCATACTTTACCCCAATATATTCTGCCATTAATTCTTCGAATTCTCTCATCTTTGGACCAAGAGCTAATCTTCCAGACCTTAAAACCTCTAACACCGCCTGAATATCTGACTCATCTAAATCTGGGGCAGACATCGGAATCTTTTCCATATCTCCAGTCCTCATCTTTGAATTTTCTCAAAGTTCACTATCTCTAGTATATCTCCCTTTACTACCATTGCATAGATACTGTTCTTCGTTAATAGTTCTATCGTTGTCTCTTCCATACTTAAGCCTGCGTATATTGGAACTACTCTGTATTTCTCTATCTCTGGTATAAACTCAGGTAGGCTCTTTAGTTTCTCCATGAAATCTTCTACGTATCCTTTTCTATCTGGTGAACTCTTTACCTCTACTATAAATGCCTTATCTTCGGTATATGCTAGTATGTCTATCTCTAGAGTTTTACCATCTTTTCTAAACTTAACCGTATGTGTTAGTAATTTAGGAGT
>JACIXS010000128.1 GCA_014360335.1 bacterium
GGGGAGACCCTAGGACTAGTAGGAGAGTCAGGTTGTGGTAAGACGACAACTGGAAGATGCATACTAAGGGCAATAGAACCTACAGCAGGGGAAGTGCTATTTAACGTAGACGGGAATATGGTAGACATAACGAAGCTAAACAAAGATGAACTAAAGCGGATGAGAAGGTATATGCAGATGATATTCCAAGACCCTTACTCATCGTTAAATCCGAGGATGACAGTAAAGGACATAATAGGAGAACCACTATTAGTAAATGGAATAGCAAAAGGTAAAGAGCTAGAAGAGAGAGTAGGGGAGTTGATGAGAGCGGTAGGGCTAAGACCAGAGTATATGATAAGATACCCACACGCATTTAGCGGAGGACAGCGTCAGCGTATAGGGATAGCAAGGGCATTGGCATTAAATCCAAAGCTCATAGTGTGTGATGAGCCTGTATCAGCACTAGATGTTTCTATACAAGCACAGACATTGAACCTACTACAAGACCTACAGGAGCAATTCCATCTGACATATCTATTTGTATCACACGACCTAGGGGTTGTAGAACATATAAGTGATAGGGTAGCGGTAATGTATGTAGGGAAGTTAGTAGAGATGGCGGAGACTGAGGAGCTATTCAAGAATCCGAAGCATCCATATACAGAGGCACTATTGGCAGCGGTTCCCAAGCCAGACCCGAAGTATAGAGGGATGAGGAAGCTGCTATTTGGAGAGGTAGCGGACCCAGCAAATCCACCGAGTGGATGCTACTTCCATCCTAGATGTCCATATGTGCAAGATATATGCAAGGTAGAACATCCACAGTTAAGGAATCTAGGTAATGACCACTTTGTTGCCTGTCACCTTGCAGAGAAACTGAGTCTAGTAGGAATTGAGTGATATGTGGATATCTATAATTGTATTCTTTGCTTTTGTTGCTATATTTACTATAGGGTTTAGATATACTATGGTTTTTGCTACAAGGATGGTAGCTAGAAATATAGAGAGACTCCATAGAACTACAGAAGCCATTTTAGATACTAAACTACCCCCTAACGAATGGATAGAAAAGTGGAACAGAAAGATAGAAAGGTTAGGAAATGCACCTAGTGATTTGACTAAAAAGGAAAAGCTGAAACTTCAGGCTAAGAATTACTCTCTAAAGCGACTTAACTCTTTGATAGAGTATTATAAGAATTCAAACTTAGTTGAGGACGAAGATACCCGTTTCATTATACTTGAAGAACTAAGAGAGATAGGTAGATTCTGGAATAAAGACTGGGATAGGGTTATTAGAATCTAGTGCGTTAACCTTTGTAGAGGAGATTTTAGGATATTACTAATTGTAAGTAGGGAGTTTTCTTTCTGTGCGAGAATTCAGCTGATCGATGGAGGTATGCAAATGCTCTTGTCGAAAGAAGACTTATCTAGAGGATTTCTGGATCCATCAAGGGAATCAGGGGTAAAAACTTGGTGGCATTGGATGAATGGAAATGTTACCTCTAAAGGAATAACTCTTGACCTTGAGGCAATGGATAGTGTGGGAGTAGTGGGTTTCCAGATATTTCAGGTTGCTTTGAAAAAGAGAATATCTATTTGAAAGAGAGTGCCTCGCTAGGTTTTCTATAATACTAGCGAGGCACTCTCTTTTCTTCCCTTATCCTTCTTATAAAGTAAAGAAGGGGTAAACCTAACCCAAAACAGGCTATTAACTCCCCTAAACCAACCCAGAATATTCCCCAGTATATTGGAGCTTTTAGGAGAATAGCTAGATATGTCCCTACCCCAACCGCATTAATCACTACAGGTGGTATAGGTGCCTGCCAGTCCTTCTTGACTCTTGATGTTAAATATGCAGCGATAAGGGTAAATACACTTCCTAACCCTATGTCTATAATTCCATATCCACCAACGATATTAGCTATAAGACATCCTATGAATAAACCAGGTATTGCAGCCTTATCAATTATGGGTAATACAGTTAAGGCCTCAGCTACTCTTACCTGCATTATTCCATAGCTAAGTGGGGCAAGTACAATCGTTAATACAGCATATATAGCTGAATAAAGCCCAGCTCTAGCTAGGAATCTTATATGCTCTCTATCCATCTCTGTATCTACCTATTTTAAGTATTCGAGCTATATTTGCAGTTTCGTCTATAAAGAAGTCTAAAGAACTGTCACTACTAGAGAGTATTACAGTGACACCTGGACCGTGTCCTGCTTGAACACAATCACAGTGTATTACTATACCAATGCTCCTTGCCCCTCTTCTGTAGCCTCTACCATATCTATTATCCATATCTTTTATCCCGACTATATCCCCTAATTTTAGGTCTTCAAGCCCAAGGCTTCTTAGGGTTTCTCTATCCTGCGTCATAATATCATAGTCACCAGAGTAGCTACTAGAAGATCCTATACCAGACCCCATAAGTTCTGCAGGAAGGATCTTTCTTACACCAATTTCTAGTTTATCCTGGCTTTCTCTTATGTTTAACATCATCAATAGGTCAGGAGATATATTCATAACCTTTATCTTGGGAAAATCTAACAATTCTAAACCTTGCCCGTAGGATTCTATCTGAATCTTATCTCCGATTGATAGCTTATATAGAATATCTTCAGGGAAATCAATTAGTACATGCTCTATTCCACCGTGCTTTCCTGTAACTATGCCTATCTCTCCTTTAGCCTCTCCGCTTATTACCTTTGCCTTATTCCCAATGCAGGATAAAGTATTTAGTGCATTACTTTCTTCTCTATCCTTATTTTTTAGGCTTACCCCTGGTTCTACATGGTCTCCAGCCCAGCCTAAGGCAGGATCCCCAACCCTTACATTATAAGTAATACCTCCTAAGGTTGGTAACACTTGAGCTTTTCCATCAATATTTACCCTATACGGTGATACTATAGTGGGGGAAGAAATCTCTCCATATACGGATAGTTTTACAAGTCTTTCTATGTTTAGTTTCAGTTCCTTTCACCGCCTTTCTACTTTTTAGCCTGTTGATTTGCCATATAGGCACAGATAGCAATGATTGCTCCTCCAATAATATGTAGCCATAAGTCTAATCCTTTTAATCCCCTTACTATTGGTATTACTATAGTTAGTATACCTATTACAACGTTTATCCAGTTGTATATCATCTCTCATCACCTCCCCTCTATAAAAATTTTCAATGCATATAAATTATATAGCAATACCTAGTTTTTATCAAGTTTTCGTAATATACTGCACAACATGTCAGTGTATAATATTAAGGTGCTTGAATGAATTTATAAACTTATAAAACCTAAGGAGTAAGGACTTATGGAAAGAGAGTTTGCCTTCCAGTGGCACATCACAGACCTCTGTAATTTGAGATGTAAACATTGTTATCAGGATAGATTTGATGCCAAGAGAGATATCCCTGTAGATATTTGGGAAAGAGTCATAGAAGACATAGTTCTGTCTCTAAAGACTGAAGGCTATACTGGATTAGATATCAATATTACAGGAGGAGAACCTTTAATCTCTCCTCTACTCCTTCCTATTATGGGATTTTTAGAAGAGATAGATTTTGTAAGAGAGGTCAATCTCATTACCAACGGGATCAACCTTAAGACTCTATATCCTAGGCTTAGATCTTATAAAAAGTTGAATTATATAAAGGTTTCTCTTGAAGGTCCCAATCCTGAGATTAATGATTTTATAAGAGGTAGAGGAAACTTCGACAGGGTAATGGAGAATATTAGAGATATATCTGAAAGGGTAATATTAATGTATACCCTTACAAGATTTAACTACAATAAGATAGAAGATATGTATAATTTAGGGCGTTCTCTTGGAGTGAAGGGTTTAATAATTGAGAGGTTTATCCCTCTTGGAGTAGGTAGAGATATAATGGAAAAGACCCTAGGGTCAAAAGAATGGTTAGATGTTCTTAAGATTATAGCTAACCTATTTGGTGTAAATTGGGTAGAACTTCTCCCATTTAAGGCTTTCTTTATAGATTTACAAGATCAACAAATTTTAGGTGCTTTATGCAATTTAGGAGATGAGTCTATGTGTCTTATGCCTGATGGTATAGTCTACCCTTGTAGAAGATTACCCATTCCGATTGGAGATGTAAAGACTGATAATTTTGGTGAAATTCTCGATAGGCTTAAGGCCTTTAGAGATCAGCTAACTAAGTTTTCTCTTAGAGGAAGATGTCACTTGTGTGAAATAAATGATTGTATTGGATGTAGAGCCTTAGTTTATGCAGTTACAGGTGATATTCATTCGGAAGATGTACAGTGTCCAAAAGATATTTGTGATAGAATATCCTAGGATTTTAAAACTAAGATTCTATTTGGAGTGAGGAATAATGAAGAATTTAGACTATAAGTCAGCAGGGGTAGATATAGATAAAGGTTTAGCATTTGTAGATATTATAAAAAGAAAGACCTCTTGGAAGCCTTCCTATGTATTAGAAGGGATAGGAGGTTTTGCCTCCCTAATAAGTATATGTAATTATAAAGACCCAGTATTGGTCTCTTCTACTGATGGTGTTGGTACTAAACTTCTTATAGCACAAGCAGTCAATATACATAATACCGTTGGAATAGACCTAGTAGCTATGGGTATCAATGATGTGCTTGTATATGGAGCTAGACCCCTATTCTTTTTAGACTACATAGCCTGTGGAAGGTTAGACCTAGAGATTATGGAGAAGGTTATAGAGGGGATAATAAAGGGCTGTAATGAGGCGGAATGTCCATTAGTTGGAGGAGAAACAGCAGAGATGCCAGATTTCTATCCTGAAAATAGATACGATTTAGCAGGATTTGCTGTTGGTATAGTTGAGAGAGATAAGATTATAGATGGAAAGTCTATAAGAGAAGGAGATGTTATTATTGGTCTTCCCTCTTCTGGTCTTCACAGTAATGGATTCTCTCTAGTTAGAAGGCTTATTAGAGAGATGAACCTTTCTCTAGATGGTATATATCCTCCTCTTGAGAAACCGTTGTATGAAGAATTATTGACGCCTACAAAGATCTACTGGAAAGAGATAAAGACCTTAATAGAAAATGAGATTTCTATTAAGGGTATGGCACATATAACAGGTGGCGGGATAGTAGATAATATACCGAGGATACTTCCTGAAGGTCTATGTGCCTGTATAGATAGTAATACTTTTCCCCCTCTACCTATCTTTACCTTTATCAATGAGAGACTAAGACTACCTAAGGAGGAGATGTATAGGACATTTAATATGGGGATAGGTATGGTCGTTATAGTCGATATAGAGAACGGAGAGAAAGTCCGATCAATTTTAAATGACTCTATAACTATTGGGAAGGTAATAACTGGGAAAAGAGGTGTGATAGTTGAGTAAGAAGCTTAGACTTGGAGTTTTGGTTTCAGGTAGAGGAACTAACCTACAGGCTATAATAGATAGCATTAACGAGGGGAAATTATCGGCAGAGATAGCTATAGTAATAAGTGATAATCCTAATGCTATGGCTCTTGAGAGAGCAAGAAAAGCCAATATTCCTACTGCGTATGTAAAGCCGGGTAAGAAGAGTGAATTTGAAAGGGAGATTATAAACATCCTAGAGGAGAACAATGTAGACCTTATAGTCCTTGCAGGCTTTATGAGAATTCTTTCTCCAAACTTCGTCAATCACTTCCCATTGAGGATAATAAATATTCATCCTTCTCTATTGCCAAGTTTTCCCGGACTTAATGCTCAAAAGCAGGCACTTGAATACGGTGTAAAGATAACGGGGTGTACCGTTCATTTTGTAAATGAGGTAGTAGACGGAGGACCTATCATCTTACAGGAGGCGGTTCCTGTTTATGATGATGATACAGTAGAGAGTCTCTCCGCTAGAATTTTAGAGAAGGAGCATAAGATTTTGGTTGAAGCCATAAGGCTTTTTGGTGAGAATAGACTTAGAGTTTCAGGAAGGAGGGTTTTTATTGATAAAGAGGGCTTTGATAAGTGTTTATGATAAAAGAGGCATAGTTGACCTTGCTAAATTCCTAGTATCCAAAGGGGTAGAGCTCATATCTACATCTGGCACAGCTCAATTGCTAAAAGATAATGGCTTAGATGTCCTAGATATATCTTCTGTAACTGGATTTAGAGAGATATTAGGAGGAAGGGTTAAGACCTTACATCCAGTCATAATGGGAGGGATCCTAGCTAGGAGAAAAGACCAGTTAGAGGAGTTGTCCTCTTTAGGGATAGAGCCTATAGATTTAGTGGTGGTAAATCTATATCCATTTGAGGATGTTATAAAAAGAGGAGCATGTCTAGAGGAGGCACTAGAAAATATAGATATAGGTGGGGTAACATTAATGAGGGCTTCAGCAAAAAACTTTACCGATGTAGTTATTCTTACTGACCCAAATGATTATACTAAATTTATGGAGGAGTTTGAAGAAACAAAAGAGATATCTTATGAGACTCGAAGGTTCCTTGCAAAAAAAGCTTTTGCTATAACATCCAGATATGATTCTATAATCTCTACTTATTTAGATGAGTCTAGGTTGCCCGAATATTTTCTTGTCTCTGGTAGAAAGTTTTTAGACCTTAGATATGGTGAGAATCCTCATCAGTGTGCCTCTGCATATATTACCAGAGATAATAGTATACTATTAGCAAAGCAGATACAGGGAAAAGAGCTTTCTTATAATAACATACTAGACCTAGATATAGCTTGGAGTCTAGTAAAGTCCTTTGAAAAGCCTTGCGTAGGGATAATAAAGCACAATGTTCCCTGTGGGGTAGCAGTAGCTAGTGATATCTTATCTGCATTTATCAATGCCTGGCAGGCAGACCCAGTTTCTGCATTTGGGAGTATTATCGGTATAAATAGAGAGGTAGATGAAGAGGTTGCTAAGGCTATGGATCCCTATTTTATTGAATGTATCGTGTGTCCAGGTATAACCGATAAAGCTTTAGAGATATTAAAACACAAGAAGAATCTTCGCATTATGGTTCACCCTAACTTCTATGGACCTATAGAAGGATTAGAGATAAAAGGTATACAGGGAGGGTTTTTAGTCCAAGAGTGGGATACAAAAGATATAGGGGAGTTTAATGTGGTGACTCAAACCCCTCTAGATGAATCCCTGAAGGAAGATTTGATTTTCGCTTACAAAGTGGTCAAGTTTGTTAAGTCAAATGCGATAGTGGTTGCTAAAAATGGTAAAACCTTAGGTATAGGAGGAGGGCAACCTAATAGGGTAGATTCGGTAAGATTAGCTATATCACGTGCTGGTAAAGAGGCTTATGGTGCAGTTCTTGCCTCTGATGGATTCTTCCCGTTCCCTGATTCAGTAGAAGAGGCAGGTAGAGCAGGGATAAAGGCAATTATACAGCCCGGAGGGTCTATAAGAGACAAAGAGTCGATAGAAATGGCGGATAGATTTGGTATAGCTATGGTATTTACTGGTATAAGACACTTTAGACACTAGAGCCTTTGTTCTACAGTATGGGTAGATATGTCTTTAACTCATAACTAGTTACCTGCTTACGGTAATTATCCCACTCTATTTTCTTATTATCTATGAAATTCTTAAAGACATGTTCTCCTAGAATCTTTCTTACTAATTCACTCTTCTCTGTTATCTCTATAGCTTCAATAAGGCTTCCAGGCAGATTCTCTATTCCTCTAGCTTTTCTTTCTTCCTCTGACATAAAGTAGACATTCTCTTCTATCGGTTCTGGTAGGGGATATTCCTTCTCTATACCTTCAAGCCCAGCTCCAAGTATTACTGCAAATGCTAGGTATGGATTACACGCAGGATCAGGAGCCCTATACTCGACTCTAGTAGCCTCTTCCTTTCCTACTTTATACATTGGAACCCTTATTAAGTCAGACCTATTCCTGAGAGCCCAGGATATATACACTGGGGCTTCGTATCCTGGAACTAATCTCTTATAAGAATTTACCCACTGATTAGTTATAAGAGTAATTTCTTTTGCATGCCTCATCAGTCCAGCTATGAAATGTTTAGCGATAGGGGAAAGATGATATTTATCATTTGGGTCAAAGAAGGCATTACGTCCATTTTGGAATAAGCTCATATGCACATGCATCCCAGAACCGTTGTAACCTGAGAATGGTTTGGGCATAAATGTTGCGTATATATTATTCATATAAGCAACCTCTTTGATGGCAAGTCTTGCGGTCATAACTGTATCAGCCATACTTAATGCATCACTGTATCTAAAGTCTATCTCATGCTGAGACGGCGCTCCCTCGTGATGGCTAGATTCGACTTCTATCCCTAGATTTTCTAGCATAACTACCGTTTGATGTCTTATATCTATAGCCTCATCCCTTGGGATTAAGTCAAAGTATCCTCCCCAATCTAGGAGTTCTGGCTCTGGAGAAGGTGCCTTTATATAGAAATACTCAAGTTCAGGACCAACATAGAAGTCAAATCCCATCCCTTTTGCCTTTTCTAAGGCTTTTCTAAGGACATTCCTTGGGTCTCCCTCATAGGGTTTTCCATTTGGCTCTACTATAGTAGCAAAGACTCTAGCTACTTTTCTCTCTTTAGGCCTCCAGGGAAGCACTGCAAAGGTTTCTGGTTCTGGGATGGCCATCATATCACTCTCATCTATCCTAGTAAATCCTCTTATAGAGGAACCATCAAAACCTAATCCTTCTTCAAATGCCTTTTCTAACTCATGACTAGTGATAGCGAAGCTCTTTAAATATCCGAGTATATCCGTGAACCATATCTCTATAAAATAGATTTCATTCTCCTTAACATACCTTAGTATATCTTCCTTTGTATTTGGGAAAATCTTCATATACGCTTACACTCTCCTTCTACAATAAAAATTTAACGGGCTCATCAGCCCGTAATTATAACACACCATTTTAAAGGAGAGCAAGTAAATAGGATTTTTACAGTTCTAAGTGTTCTGGTTTTTGTGCGGAATGGGGATGCTCGCTACCAACGTATACCTTTAGCTTTTTAAACTGTTTCTCTCCTAGCGAATTATGGGGTAACATACCCCTTACTGCGTATTCTATAACTCTAGTTGGGTCTTCTTCCATAAGTTCCCTAAAGGATTTTACCCTAAGTCCGCCAGGATACATAGTATGATGGTAGTAAAGCTTCTGAGTGTATTTCTTACCCGTTACCTTGACCTTTTCTGCATTAATAACTATTACAAAATCCCCCGTATCCACACTAGGAGAGAAATAAACTTTATGTTTTCCTCTAAGTATACTAGCTATCTTGCTTGCTAGTCTACCTAGAGGTTTATCAGTTGCATCTACTATATACCACTTACGTTCAACTTCTCCTTTTTTAGGTAAATAGGTCTTCATAGTATATTCTTAGCCTCCACCTTTCAGTAATTTTCAGTTGCCAAAACCTTATATTAGTATACATACTTTAGCCAAAAAATCAAGCCCCATCTAGTTCACCAAATTGTGCCTTACTCTTCTTCATCTGATACATCTTTTTATCTGCCAAGTTGAGTAACTCATACATAGTGAGACCATCACTAGGATAACTGGCAATCCCATAACTGAAACTGATAGGTATCTCTTCATTGAAGAAATCCTCCTCGTGGAATTTGTTATATAATCTTTGAACGATCCGTTCTGCCTTCTCTCTATCTGCCCCTACAAATATTAGACAGAACTCATCCCCACCGTATCTACTGACTACCATATCCTCTTCTCTAAGGTTCTTTTTAAACCACTTCGCTATATTGTGTAACAACTCATCCCCCCTCTGATGCCCTAGTATATCATTGACCTTTTTAAATCCGTCGAGGTCTAAAAACACCATAGAAAATTCCTTGTCTGAATTTATGAGTTGTGTTACATATTCCTCCATATATCTTCTATTAGGTATGCTAGTAAGCTCATCTGTATAAGATATCTCCTGAGCTTGAAGTTTGGCTATCTCTAGGGCAGATTCCCTCTCTATAATCCTACTAGCCATTTCTGTAAAACTCCTAGCTAAGCCTTTTATCTCTTCGTCTCCTTTTATGTCCATCTTTATTTTATATCTTCCCTCTTTAAAGGCTTCTACACATTTTTTGAGGTTATCTAGCGGGACAAATATCCTCATAATAAAGAACCTTGCTAGTATAACCGCTACTAGAAAAGCTAAAAAGATAGAGAGAAATGTGCTAATAAGAAATGTCTTGTATATGTTATGCAGGGCATAGTCATATTTGTATAGATAGAAACTAGCCAGTTCCATCCCTTTCTCAATTATAGGAACCTTTACAGTTATATACCCTCTCTGATACCCGTAGCCTTCACTTCCAACTCTTGCTTCTTTTATATTGGGGTTAGTGCTATATGTTCTATCTGGAGTAGAAAGGACTATATCAGCTTGGATAATGTTTTTCCAGTTTGCTAGGACTTTTTCATCAATAACCTTTCCTAGGATGAGATAGGCATCATAGAATGTTTCTCCTGAATTGCTAAAAACCCCTGAAGAGGAAAACATTATTAGTTTATCGTCACTAAGATAAAATCCACTCTTAGTCGTTCCATCAGTAGGTATCAGCTCTTCTATAGGAACTTTTGGAGATGTCCCTTTAGATATTATTTCTCCATTACTCTTTACCAATATTACCAATTCATATCCAAAGTTTCTTCTTATCCAAGGCTCTAGGTTCTCCTTTATCCATCCTTTATCTTGCTCTTTAACCCCCTTTTCTCCCATATCAGTCCAGTTGGCGTAGTCTGTAAGAGTATTGAGAATCTTTGCCTTCTCCTGTGCAATAAGGTAAGAGAATCCATCTTTGGTGCTATTTGCTCTAGCGGTAATACTATCTTTTAGTATTATTTCTAGATTTGAGTAGATTATATATCCAATAAAGAGAGAAAACACTACAAGGGTTATAGTTAGGATAATAAAAATCTTTCTTTTCATATAATGTTACCCAATACCTCCTACCAGGAGACATTATATCATTATTTCTTGAATTATCAAGGGGAACAATATTCTTATTATTTTGTCTTCGCTTGATTATTTAAAGTCTCTATGGTATATATCTTTAGGTTTTGCTAGGAGAAGGTGCTAGAGTTTAAAGGGGTGTTTTTAGTTATGGAAAAGATTTTACAGATGAAAGGTATTACTAAGAGATTTGGTAATATAACTGCTAACGACAGGATAGATTTTGAACTTAATAGAGGAGAGATTCATGGACTTTTAGGAGAGAACGGAGCAGGTAAGACTACCCTAATGAATATTTTATACGGACTATATACCCCAGACGAAGGAGAAATATATATAGATGATGCTAGAGTTGACATAAGGTCTCCTTACGATGCAATAAGACTTGGTATAAGCATGGTTCATCAAAATTTTAAATTGATACAATCACACACCGTAGTTGAGAATGTTGCCCTTGGACTAAAAGGTCTAAGTTTTTTCTATCCAAATAGATACATAGAGAAGAAGATAAGGGCCTTTTCTGAGAGGTATAATTTTAGGATAGACCCCAATACCCCAGTGTGGCAACTCTCTGCAGGTGAAAAGCAGAGGGTAGAAATAATAAAAGCCTTCTGTAGAGAGGCTCGTATTTTCATACTGGATGAGCCTACAACAATGCTTACTCCTAGTGAGACAAAAGAACTCTTTAGGCTTTTGAAGTTACTTAAAGAAGAAGGAATTTCTGTTATTCTTATTGCTCATAAATTAGATGAAGTTATGGAGGTTTGTGATAGGGTTACTATTCTAAGGGGCGGAAAGAGGATAAACACCGTAGATATCGATAGTATAGATAAAGATGAGCTTGCTAGGATGATGTTTGGTCAAGACATAGTTCTAGAGGGAAGAGAAGAGTATTCTGTTAGCTTCGATGAGAGTGTAGTCTTGGAGGTTAGAGACCTTACTATATTTAACGATAAAGGTCTACCAGCAGTTAAGGAGGTCTCTTTTGATATCCATAGGGGTGAAATCCTCGGTATAGCTGGAGTTTCTGGGAATGGGCAGAGAGAACTTATTGAAGCTATAACTGGTTTAAGAAAGGTTGTTAGAGGGAGTATAAGGATATTAGGCGAAGATGTGACAAATATGGGAGCAAAGGAGATACTTAACAAGAGGGTTGCCCATATCCCTGAAGAGAGGATGCGAATGGGAATAGTTCCATCTATGAGTCTTGAAGAGAATATTATCCTTAGAAGTTATGATAAGGCTCCATTTTCTAGCGGTTTATTATTAGACTACAGTGTGATATCTGAATATGCAAAGGAGCTTATTTCTAAATACAGAATATCTGCTTTAGATGAAAAGGTTCCAGCTGGAACATTATCTGGAGGGAATATTCAGAAACTTATCCTTGCCAGAGAACTCTCTATATCTCCTGTCCTTATAATAGCCAGTCATCCCACTCAAGGATTAGATGTGAGGTCTACACAACAGATCCATGAGTTACTCTTAAGAAAAAAGGAAGAAGGTTGCGCTATACTTTTGGTTTCTGAAGACCTTCAGGAACTCATAGATTTGAGCGATAGGATAGCGGTGATGTTTAATGGAACTATTAGGGGGATAATAGATATAGATAGGGCAAATATAGAGGAGATAGGCTCGTTAATGGTAGGGGTATAAAAGGATGCTTAAGAGATATAGAAATTTGGGACTGTCTATCTTGGTGATACTTCTAGGCATTTTTGCTATCTACTTAGTCTCTGGTGTTAGACCTGATGTAATGCTTAGAAGTATAGTTACTTCTGCTTTTGGAAGTATCTATGGACTTAGTGAGACATTAACTAAGGCGATTCCCTTAATGTTATGTGGGTTAGGATTATCCCTATCCTTTAGGTCTTCAGTGTGGAATATAGGTGCAGAGGGGCAACTACTAATGGGGGCTGTAGGAGCTACCTGGATAGTCCTATATGTTATGCCTAATGCCCCTAAGTTGGTTCTAATACCAATTATGTTTTTAGTAGGTGCGATATGTGGAGGTATATGGGCTCTTATTCCTGCAATCTTGAAGGTGAAGTTTAATCTAAATGAGATTATCGTCTCTCTTATGCTAAACTATATAGCGATAGAATTTGTGAATTATCTGGTCTATGGCCCTTGGAAGAGCCCATATGAATGGGGTTTTCCTTATTCAACGAAGTTTCCTACATCTGCGCAACTTCCAAGGATTCTCGATACTAGAATTCATTATCCAACTCTTATACTAGCTTTAATATTAGCTATTATTATATACATTATTCTCTATAAATCTAAACTCGGATACGAGATAAGGGTTATCGGAGATAATATCGATGCAGCTAGATATGCAGGTTTAGATATTCATAGGATAATTCTTCTAGTTTTCCTTTTGAGTGGAGGTTTAGCAGGTCTTGCTGGTGTTGGAGAGGTAGCTGGTATACACCATAGACTTAGAGTGGCAAGCGGTATATCCTCTGGCTATGGCTATACTGCAGTTATAGTTGCCTGGTTAGGATGTTTGGACCCATTACTGATAATACTTGTCTCTTTCCTCTTCGGAGGACTTTTAGTTGGAGGAGACGCTATTCAGGTTTCTCTAGGATTACCAGGGGCAACTATAAACTTTATAAATAGCCTTATACTTATATTTGTCTTAGTCCAAGGTTTTTCTAACGCTAGAATCCCTTCTATTAGAAAGAGGAAAAGCGAGAGATGAGCTTCATTCTAGAGATACTAAAAGCTACCATTCCTGCCGGGACACCGCTTTTGTTAGGAGCGTTAGGCGAAATATATACAGAACGTTCAGGGATATTGAATCTAGGTGTAGAGGGTATGATGATTATGGGAGCGGTATCAGCCTTTGGTATAACAGCTATAACTGGTAATGTCTGGTTGGGGGTATTAGTCTCAGCCATAGTAGGTGGAGGAATGGCTCTTATCCATGCTTTTAACAGTATCACGTTAAAGGCTAATCAGACGCTTTCTGGATTATCCCTTACGATGCTAGGTTTGGGATTGAGTGGACTTATAGGTAAGAGGTATGTAGGCGTTCCACTTCTCAATAAGCTTCACAGTTTACCTATCTATGGACTTAAAGATATACCTCTTATTGGTCCTATCCTTTTTGACCAAGACCCCCTCGTCTATATCTCTTACCTTTTAACCTTTGTCTTTTGGTTTTTCCTCTTTAATACTAGATTTGGAATTGAGTTAAGAAGTGTAGGGGAGAGCCCTGATGTGGCAGACTCTGCCGGGATTGATGTCTCTAAGATTCAGTATCTAGCTGTTTTTATAGGAGGTATAATGGCTGGTCTTGGAGGGGCATATCTTTCTGTAGTTTATGCTCCTGCTTGGATAGAAGGTATGACTGCAGGTATGGGTTGGATAGTTCTGGCTATAACTATCTTCTCCCTTTGGAGACCTGAAAGGGCTATACTTGGTTCCTATCTCTTTGGAGGCATAAGGGTGTTACAGTATAAACTACAGCCATTTGGTATCTCTCCAAACCTACTTAATATGTTACCATTTATATTTACTATCCTTGTATTAATGCTTGCCTCTAAGGAAATCTCTAGGAAGAGGATATCTGCACCTTCTAGTCTAGGGATTCCTTACTTTAGAGAAAAACTATAATAAGAAGGAGGACTGATATATGAAGGGTAAATTTTCAGTAGCTTTAAGTTTAGTGTTGTTGGTCGCTTTAATCATTAATACAGCTTATGGGGTAGGTGCTGAGAAGAAGTTAAAAGTAGCTTTTATCTATGTAGGTCCCATTGGAGATTATGGTTGGAGCCATGCTCATGAGATGGCTAGGCAGTCCCTCATTAAGAAGTTACCTTGGGTTGAATTCTTGCCGCCTGCAGAATCCGTCCCTGAGGCTGATGCGGTTAGATTTATAGATAGATTTGTTAGAGAAGAAAAGGCAGATGTTATCTTTACTACAAGTTTTGGATATATGGATGCAACTATAGAAGCAGGTAAAAAGTATCCAGACAAGATATTCTTCCACTGCTCGGGCTACACTAGGAGTAAAAATGTTGGGACTTATTTTGCAGAACTCTATCAGATTTATTATCTAAATGGTCTTATGGCAGGAGCTCTTACAAAGACCAATAAAGTTGGCTATGTTGGTGCTCATCCGATCCCTGAAGTGGTAAGACACATAAACGCATTTGCCTTAGGTGTTCAAGAGGTAAATCCAAAGGCAACGGTAGATGTTCGTTGGCTCTTCTCCTGGTATGACCCATCCAAGGCTAGGATGGCAGCCGAGAGTCTCATATCTGATGGATGCGATGTATTAGCCTTTACAGAGGATAGTCCAACGGTAGTGACGGTTGGAGAGGAATATACAAAGAAGGGAAAGCCCGTTTATACTTTTGGACACTATAGCCCTATGCAGAAGTATGGACCTAACTCCTGCGTAAGCGGGCAACTGGTTCATTGGGAGGTTATTTATAGAGATATACTAGAGAAGATAAGACGTAAGGTTTATACAAATACTAATCTGGAAAATGTAGATTATTGGTGGCTCTTAAAAGAAAGGGCAGTGGAACTTGGGGGAGATTTTGGTGTTCCTATAAATCCAAAGTTCATCCCTGCCCTTAAGGAGAAGAAAGTAACAAACTCAGTTTTTGGCAAGATAAGCGTGTATGATTTAGTTATGAAGAGGTTATCTCAGATGAAGGCAAACCCTGAAAAATTTGACCCATTTACTGGTCCAATAAAGGATCAGACTGGAAAGGTTAGAATAGAAGCTGGAAGAAGGGCTACCCACGATGAGCTCTGGAATATGGACTGGTTTGTCCCAAATGTTATAGCTAAGATTCCTAGATAAAACTAGTAGACTTATAAAGGGATAGGGGAGAACTTCCTATCCCTTTACTTTTTCTAGTAGATAGAGGATATTGGGAAATGAGGTTTCATTCTCAAATATCTCGTAATAGGACCTTAAGGCGAAGACATCCGTCATACCAGCTAAATAGTCCC
>JACIXS010000013.1 GCA_014360335.1 bacterium
GCTATAGACCTGTATAAGAAATTAGCTCTTGAAAAAGGAAATATTTTCTGTTCTCCCTATAGTATCTCGTCTGCTCTAGCTATGACTTATGCTGGGGCTAAAGGAGAAACCGCCAAGCAGATGGCTAAAACTTTACACTTTAGTCTTCCTCAAGAGAGATTACACAAAGCCTTTAATGAACTCTCAAAGTTATTACAGTCTAATACTAAAGAATACCAGCTATCTATAGCCAATGCACTGTGGGGGCAAAAAAACTACAAGTTTTTAAAGGAGTTTATAGATGTTACAAACAAATACTATGAAGCTGGATTTAGAGAGGTAGACTATGTAGATGCAAAAGCTAGAGAAGAGACTAGACAGACGATAAATAAGTGGGTGGAAGATAAAACTAATGGCAAAATCAAGGATATCATAAAACCAGACGATATCGATGCCTTAACTAGACTCATCCTGACTAACGCTATATACTTCAAAGGCAGATGGGAGTTACAGTTTGACCCTAAAAATACTAAAAATATGCCTTTCTATGTATCTGAAAATATCAGAGTAGACACTCCAATGATGTATCAAAAGGCAATATTTAGCTATACAGAGGATGAAGAGGTTCAGGTTCTAGAAATACCATACGTTGGTAAGGACCTATCTATGGTTATTATACTACCCAAATCTAATATAACCCTTTCTAAAGTAGAAAGAACCCTTTCAATAAAAAAGATAAAGGCTTGGTTATCTGTACTTTCAGAAAAAGAGGTAGAAGTTTATGTTCCAAAGTTCAAAATAGAGAAAAGATTTGTGCTCAATGAAATCTTAGAAAAGTTGGGTATGGTCGATGCCTTTGATATGATAAAGGCGGATTTTTTAGGAATGACTCCAAAGCCTGACCTATATATATCTAGCGTTATTCATCAAGCATTTGTAGAAGTAAATGAAGAAGGAACAGAGGCATCAGCTGCTACTGCAGTCATAATGGGGACAAAGGCTGTTATTATGCCGATTGTATTCCGCGCGGATAGACCATTTATGTTCTTTATAAGAGACAGACGTTCCGAGAGTATACTATTTATAGGTAGGATGATTGAGCCAGAAAAATAATCTAAACCTTGGTGCTTATTAAAAGCTTGACTTCGAACCTTATAGTAATAGAGATAATATCTAATTCCATATGAATCCTAAAATCCTATATCTTTTGCCTTACTTTGGTGTTGCTGGAACAGAGATCCATACACTGGAACTTGCTAAATTTCTTAAAGATGATTATCAGATATTAGTAGTGGCACCTTATGGGAAAGGGATCAATCTTTTAAAAGAAAACGATATATCTTACAAAGAGATTATTCCACTTACATTTGCAAATATTAGAAGGTATAAAAAGATACTAAAGTGCATAATAGAAGAATTTGATCCCAACATAATTCATGTTCATGGGGCGCATGAGCTAGTTTATATTTCTAAAAGTATAGCTCCTAATATACCTGTAATATTTACCTGCCACGGATACGCTACTTTCCTTCCCTTTATTGATTACAAGATATCTGCCTTTATAAATAAAAGATGGGGGGATAAGGTTATAGCAGTATCAAATTATGAGAAGGAAAACCTTATCAAAGCAGGATTACCTATAGATAAGATTACACTTATCTATAATGGGATATCCGAGACTTTAGAGAAGAGAGAGCTTCCTATAAAGTTAGAAGGGTTTATTATAGGAACAGCAGCAAGGCTTACTAAGTCTAAGGGAATAAGATATCTTATAGAAGCGTTTAGTTATCTATATGATAAATATAGGGGCATAAATCTTGTGATAATAGGGGATGGAGAAGAAAGAGAGAAATTAGAAGAATCAGCCAAGAAACTAAATGTAAAAGATAGAACTTTCTTCTTAGGTGCTCTCCCTAATGCTAGATTCTATTTTAGAGACTTTCATATCTTTGTCCTACCATCGTTATTTGAAGCCTTAGGCATCGTCATTTTAGAAGCCATATCTCAAAAGGTCCCAGTCATAGCTACAAATATAGGAGGCATCCCAGAGATTATAGAGGATGGAAAGACTGGACTTTTAGTTCCCCCTAAAGATTCCCTGACTCTCGCTAGAGCTATGGAGAAGCTAATCAAAAACAAGGAGCTAAGGGAATACTTAGGAGAAGAGGGGAATAAGAGATACAAAGAAAGATTTACTCTAGAAGCGATGGTTATAAAGACTAAAGAGGTTTATAAGGTTCTTTTAGATTGTTCCAATTAGCACTTATCTACTTACCGATACAGATACCCCCAGCGATGGTTTGATATCTAATGTTCCACTGTAAGTACTTACCAGGACTCCTAATTCTATAGAGCTTCTTCTATGATCAAAATATGTAGTATAACCTACACCCATACCTAATCT
>JACIXS010000129.1 GCA_014360335.1 bacterium
CTCATCCTTAAGAGAGATAAGTATAACTTCTTCTAACTCAGAAGCCAAGGAGTTTATTGGTTCTACATAGGAATCTAAGACCTTTGGTGTTATTATAACATAGGTAGAACAACTTATATCACGCCTACTCAGTCTTGAGAGCAGTTCTTCAAATGTTAGACTTACACTATAAGAAGCTCTGCCTAGACATTCTAGAAGAGTCTCTAGATAGGAGATACCTAATGAGGGGTAGACTATATTCCTATTTGCTGGTAAGCCGTGCATAATAGAATTTGTGGCAAATCCATAAGGCATTCCCATAGACTCAAATCTTTCCATAACGCTTCTAGTAATAGATATGCACTTTTCTATATCGTCTGCTTTTATATCTACCCAAAAGGGTTTGTCACATTCGACATTTAGTATTATCATTGCAGTGTTTTCCAGTGTGAAATCAAACTTTTTTACCATAAGATTTCCTGTCCTTAATGAGGATGGCCAATGTATAATCTTTGCAGGTTCAAGTCCAGTATACTCCTTTACTCCTATAATCATCGTAGGGTCATCTATAATCCAGCGTTGAACAGATAAATTCCCGTTATAGTTGCCATAGGGGATAAGTTCTCTTTCTAGGTCTATACTCTTTGGTAAGACTATCAATTCTTGGTTATATCGTATACTCTTCACAAATGTATTTAGTCCTAGAAGGTCTCCACCTATTAACGAGACATCTTCAAAGATATACCTACCTCTCTTACTAGATACCGCTGTATAGACCCTTTTTATACGTTGAAACGGTAATAGAAACATAGTTATAGTGTGATATAAGAATTCTACCGTCTTAAATTGGTCCGCCCTAAACTTATACTCTATGCCGGCTGGAAACCTCTCTATAATCTGTAAGAATGTTACAGGAAAAAGCTTTCTATTCTCTACGACAGTAGTTATGTGAAAATCTTCCCCTATCTCTAGTATCTTTTTAGATATCTCCCTCTGGTATGTGACCCCAAATAGGGTATACTTTTTAGATAATCTATTGAGTATTATCCCAACGATTATCAAAAAGAGTAATAGATAAGCCATCTATACCTCTTCTACAGGAACC
>JACIXS010000130.1 GCA_014360335.1 bacterium
TACTCTTTTTATGCATAGGTAAATTTGGTATAATGGTAAGTATCAATTAAAATCACTCCTTTCTGGTTTGGATTTTTTATTATAGTATATCAATTCCAGCCAGAAAGGAGCACTCTTTCTAAAAAGTGATTACACCCCAGATCTTCTTCTGTCTTGGTTATTCTCAGCCCTAGCTATATAGTTTTTATAAGTCAGTAGATTGAACTCTCTAATTATATCTTCTATCTTTATCTCTTCTGTAAGAGGTTCAACTGTAAAGAGGGCTTCGTCTTCAAATGATTCTATCTTTACCTTATCACCATACTTTTTTAAAATTTCCAAAGGCTTATCGTGTTGAAAGTCCCAGTGAAATACCTCTGTGTCAAGTTCTACTCTATCCCAAACCCAATAAGAAAATCTATCTGTCTTTACTTTCCATCTTCCAAGCTTATCTATAATACCAGACTTTAGTCCCCAAGTAGAAGCAATTATAAAGACATTGAAGAGTGTAGCAATAGAGTTCAACATTCTCCCGCCTGGATAGGCTGAAGAGAAGATAATTAGCTTTGCCCCATTATCTATTTGATACTTCCAATAAGAGGACCAATTGGCATCAAAACATATCTGACATCCAATCTTTCCAAACTCTGTATCTATAGGCTTTTGGTCTTTAGCTCCAGGTGAGACACCGTCTTCCATCTCGGGCTCGGTTGGATGTATCTTATCATACTTACCAACGAACTCTCCTTTACAATTAAAGATAAACAACGAATTATAAATCCGTTCGCCCCTTCTATCATAGGCTGAACCTGCAAGATAGGTATTATATCTTCTGGCTAGACTAGACATAAACTGCTTTATTCTATCAGTATCTCTAACATCTCTAGCCTTTATTGAGAGTCCTACATACGGAAAGGTCTCTGGTAAAGCCACGATATTAGGCTTTATGTTACTTATATCTTTTAAGAGATTCTCTATATAGGTTAAATTATCCTCAACGTCCTTTGGCTTTCTATACTCCTGTGCCATAGAAACAGTAGCTATTTTTATCTGCACCTTAATCCCTCCCTAAAATCTAACTCTCCAAGTAGTTCTCAATCTCTGAATAAATTCTACAACCACATTTATTGCCTTTTCATTATATCCGCCATGGGGGATAACTATATCTGCATACTTTTTAGTAGGCTCAACATATGCATCATGCATTGGTTTTACAGTAGTTAGGTACTGGCTTATTACAGATTCAATAGTCCTACCCCTCTCAAAGATATCTCGTTGGAGCCTTCTTATAAATCTCTCATCGCTTTCAGCATCTATAAATAACTTTAAATCAGCCAAGGCTCGGAGTTCTTCATAATACAAAGCAAAGATACCCTCTATAATCAAAATGGGCTTTGGTTCAATTCTTATAAACTCACCGGTTCTAGTATACTGCGTAAAATCATACATTGGAAGGTCTATAGCCTTTCCAGTAAGAAGTTCTTTTATATGTCTAACTATAAGGGTATGTTCAATCATATCTGGATGGTCATAGTTATACTTTCTACGCTCTTCTAATGGGATATGTCTCATATCTCTATAATAGTTATCCATTGGAAGCATAATGCATTTCTCTTCACCAAAGTTTTCTATTATCTTTCTAGAAACGGTTGTCTTTCCAGAACCAGTTCCACCGCCGATGAGGATAATAAACATATAACTACCTCCTAACAATATTCAGTAACAGTAAAATTATAGCACAGCCTCTATATGCCCTTGTCTTTATCCTTCTATTGAGATAAAATCTTAAAATAAAACCAGCTAAGAAGGAGGAAGACAGGTGAGTAGAAAGGCACTATACTTCTTTATATCTTACTTTATATCACTAGTCTTAGCATTAAACTTTCAGCTCATTCCTCCATTGATTCCACATATTATTAGAGAGTGGAATATAACAAGGTCCCAAGCAGGATTAATTACTGGAACAACAGCCTTACCACCTATGATTCTTGGGCTCTTTGGAGGATACTTCTTAGATAGATTTGGCAACAAGAAACCTATAATGGTAGCTTTAAGCTTCTATTTACTAGGAGAAATCTTATTTCTCCTAGCTAGCCATTTCAGTTCTCTTATTCTATCAAGAATAATAATTGGACTTGGAGCTGTCATCTTAGCAATAGTAGGTCTAAGGATACTTGCAGAAGAATTTCAAGGGGAAAACCTTGGTAAGGCGGTAGGATTTTGGAGTACAGGACTTCCTGTGGCAGCACTTATCTCCTTCAATATCTTTTCACCAATAGCGGTCAGATATCACTGGAAGACCCCAATGTATATAGTTTTGGTATTTACTATATTAGTATTTACAATGATTCTACTCTTTTACAGGGAGAAGCCTAAAAGAGCAGAGGATAATAATATGGGATTTCTTAGGTCTATCAAAGAGATCCCTCAAAAGGTATGGTTTTTAGGAACAATATGGTTTCTATTCAATGCAGGTTCTCTATCCTTCTTAACATTTGCTCCCGACTATTTTGTAACAAAAGGGCTATCACCGGCCTATGCGTCATCGGTCAGTAGTCTCTATATGATAGGGTCATTTCTTTCTCCTCTTGTAGGATACATCTTAGATAAAACAACAAGGCATAATTTAATTATGTTTGGTGGAGCAACTCTTCTATCACTCTCTCTGATGCTTGTATATCTTATAAGTTTTCCACTAATGATATTCATAGCAGGTATATTTGCTGTATTAGTTCCCCCTAGTGTATTCTATCTACTACCAAAACTTACCGATAAACTGGGTTTAGGATATGCCATCTTGAGCCTCTTTGTTAATCTAAGTTCAGTTTTTGTCCCCTATCTAATAGGATATGCCAGAGATCTCTCTGGAACCTATTTTGCCAGTTTTCTTCTTATGTCAACTTCTATCTTCTTTTCAGGACTACTTGGATTAAATCTAAAACTTAAGGAGGAGATAAGGTAATATGAATAATGATATAGAGCTACTTATTCAAGGGCTAAATGACCCAGATGTAAACAACAGACTATCAAATCTAAAAAGACTCAGAGAACTTGTAGATAAAGGTTATATACCTAAGCCATATGTAAATAAATACGCAGTCAATAATCATATACATACCACGTATTCTTTCTCTCCTTATTCACCTACAAAATCTATATGGATGGCTTATAATGCTGGACTTATGACCGCTGGTATAATGGACCACGATTCAATAAGTGGGGCAAGAGAATTTATTGATGCTGGAAAGGTCATTGGAATAGCAACAACTATTGGTGTAGAATGTAGGGTCAATTTTGCCAACACCCCTGTAGAAGGGAGAAAACTGAATAATCCCGACCAGGAGACAGTAGCCTATGTATCTCTACATGGTATTCCTCACACACAGATAGATAAAGTAAAGAATTATTTCTCCAAATATCAGGCAGAGAGAAACAAGAGAAATAGGTTAATGGTAGAAAGATTAAATGGGATAATGGAACCATTTAATATAAGGATAGATTTTGATAACGATGTGGTCCCACTATCACAGCACAGAGATGGTGGGACTATAACAGAGAGACATATACTTTATGCGCTATCACTAAGACTTATAGATAAATTTGGAAAGGGTGAAAAGCTTGTAAGATTCTTAAAAGAGACATTAAAAATAAATCTTACTAAAAAGATTGAGGGTTATCTATTAGATGAAGATAATCAGTACTATGACTATGACCTCCTAGGGGCATTAAAGGCAGAACTTGTCCCCAGATTCTTTATACCTGCAACTACTGAATGCCCTGACGTTAGAGAGATAGTAAGATTCTCAAAAGAGATAGGCTCTATTCTAGCCTATGCCTATCTTGGAGATATAACAGAATCGGTCACTGGAGATAAGAGGAGCGAGAAGTTCGAAGATGAATACTTAGATTTACTCTTTGAGGTCCTCAAAGACCTTGGATTTGATGCGGTAACATATATGCCGTCTAGGAATACAATAGAACAGCTTAAAAGAGTAAAAGCTCTCTGTGAAGAGTATGAGCTATTCCAGATAAGTGGAGAGGATATTAACTCTCCAAGACAATCTTTTATATGTGAAAAGTTAAAACTTGAAGAGTTTAGAAACCTTATAGAATCCACATGGGCATTGATAGGACATGAGATATCAGCCACAGAAGATGTAAATAAAGGAATGTTCTCTGAAGAGACAAAGAAGAGATATCCAAGCCTTAGTGAAAGGATAAAGATATTTGCCGAGATTGGTAGGAAGAGTTTCTCAGGAGAGGCATATAGATAGGGAATAGGGAGCAGAAACAAAAAACTGCTCCCTATTTTCTGATGCCTACCCTAGAAGCTATTCCACTTTAACACCTCTTCTAAACTCTTCTTGGGAACCTGTCTATTCTCTTCCATTGGGTATCCAACTGATATGAGTGTCATAAGCTCCATATTATCCGGACAGTTTAACACTTCTTTTATTTTTTGAGATTGTGATTTTTTATAAACGTTTATCCAGCAGGTCCCTAATCCATAGCTCTGAGCGGATATAATCATATTTTCAGTAGCTGCACAGGCATCTTCAAGGCCGGTTTCTGCATCCTTCTCACAGAATACTGCAATACAGGCACCTGCAGAGCTTATAAATTTACCAGAAGTAGTAGCATTTGCTACTTTCTCTTTCATCTCTTTATCGACTACAACTACAAAGACCCAGGGCTGTTTGTTATAGCCTGAAGGAGCTAGTCTTCCACAGTCAACTATATCCTCTAAAATCTCTCTAGGAATTTCTTTATCTATATACTTTCTCACACTTCTTCTTGACTTTATAACCTCTACTACTTTATTCATAAGCCCTCCTCTTTTAAAAGTAAAGATTATTATAATTTTACCATTAGCTAATAGTAGTAGAAAATTCAATCAATCTGGGATTAACTACCACAACTACCAGGACTACCAGGTATTTTAAACAAATCTATATAGAGCGAAGAAATTGTTTTAAAAACGTGGTAGACGTGGTAGTCATGGTAGTCGCATACTGCTTAAGAATACAAAATGCTTATGGTAAAGTTAATTGATAAGAATAAACAAGTTACCTGTTACTGTTCATTCAAGTGTAGAAATCTGAGAAAATTCAAGTATAATATTAGTATGAAGAAGCGTATTCCTATATTCCTTGATATAATAGACGATAAGAAAAGTATCATCTCGATGAAGGTTTTCTTTACAGTAATCTTCGGCCTTTCGATACTGGTAATTATATCTTCAATAAGCTACATAACAAGCTTAAGATAAAGTTTATGAAGGGAGAGACTAAAATGGGAAGAAGGGTCCTAAATCTTCTATTATTAACTATCATTCTTTTCTCTTTCTCCACAGGACAGTACGGATGTGAGTGTACTAATCAAACAGGCCGAGCAAAGTGGACATTTATGGTGTTTATGAATGGGGATAATGACTTAGAACGTTGGGCTGATTCGGATCTAGATGAGATGAAATCGGTAAATTCTACTAATGATGTAAATATTATTGTTCAGTTAGATAGATATTATACCAATGGAGCATGGAGATACAGAGTCTTACATAAATATCTACAGGAAGTCTGGTCAACAGATACTGAACTAGACTCTAGTTCTCCTGATACCTTAGAAGATTTTGTCACTTGGACTATAGCAAACTATCCTGCAGACCATTATGCCTTAATAATATGGAATCATGGTGGTGGATGGAAGAGAAAAACTCTAGGCTTAAGAGGAATATCCTACGATGTTACATCAGAGGGATATATGACTATGGTTCAATTAAAATCTGCCCTAAGCCAGGTTGGTAGAAGAATAGAAGTTCTTGGTATGGATGCCTGTCTAATGGCGATGATAGAGGTGGCATACCAGGTAAAAGACTATGCAGACTACCTAGTGGGTTCAGAAGCGAGCGAACCAATTGAAGGTTGGCCCTACGATGATATACTCTCTGAGTTGGTAAGTAATCCAGAAATGAGTCCTTCAACGCTTGCCTCTACTATAGTTAATAAATATGGTATCCGTTATAACTCCTGGAGCAACGTTACTCTGTCAGCAATAGACCTAAGTAAGATCTCTAATCTAAAGGATGCATGTAATAACTTGGCTCTAGCATTAAATACTAATATGAGTAGGTATAAAACAGAGATACAGAAAGCTATAGCTAACACAGAATTTTATGATTACTCTGACTTTCGAGACCTATATCACTTCGCTCAGAATATTTATAACAGTATAAACGATCCTTCAGTCTATACCCCAGCTGATAATGTTATGAGTAATGTAGATTCAGCTGTAATAGCAGAATGGCATAGTAGTAATCTAGCATATTCACACGGTATATCTGTATGGCTACCAGATTCATCACGCTACAACTCTTACTATAGCCTCTATAAATCCCTAGACTTTGCAACAGACACTTATTGGGATGAGTTCTTAGGAGCACTGTATAGTAATTAGAGGTTAGTTTACTATTTACACAACTCTGCCTCTATCAATTCACACATAGTGTGTATAATTACTATATGTATCTCCTGAATCCTAGGGGTTGAGTTTAGCCTAACTATGATAGGTATATCTACTAGACCCCCTAGTTTCCCTCCATCACAGCCCAAAAGTCCTATAGTATTTATAGATAAACTCTTGGCTGTATTAACAGCAGATATTAAATTTAGCGCATTTCCACTTGTAGAGATAACTATAAGGGCATCTCCTCTATTACCTAAGGCTTCTACCTGCCTGGAGAAGACTCTATCAAATGAATAATCGTTACCTATAGCGGTAAGTATTGACGTATTTGTAGTGAGAGCTATGCCTGGTAGGGCTCTTCTCTCTTTTAAAAACCTACCTACTAACTCTCCAACAAGATGTTGGCTATCAGCAGATGAACCACCATTACCAGCTACAAGGATCTTATTACCATTCTTTAGTGTTTCTATGAGTAATTCTACCGCCTTCTCTACAGAGGATATTAATTCCTTGTCTAAAAGAACATTTCTATATTCATAAGCCTCTCTAAAGATATCACTTACATTCTTCATACTATAATCTCTCCTTCCTTTGCCAATTTAACGCTTATATTTTATAATACCAAATAAAAGATGCTAGAGGAGGGATAGCTATGTTCTTAAAGGAGATTTTTATCGTCTCTATTCTAGTTCTATGCCTATCTATAAAAGCCAACATAAGCTTTGGGAAAACTCTACCTATACTTCGTGGAGTAAATATGGGTAATGCATTAGAAGCTCCTATTGAAGGTCAATGGGGGGTAATAATAAGAGATGAGTATTTTAAATTAATAAAAGAGGCGGGGTTTGACCATGTAAGGATACCTGTTAGATGGTCAGCACATGCAGATATAAAACCTCCATATACTATTGATAGTAACTTCTTTAATAGGGTAGACCACGTGGTGAATACCGCTCTAAAGAACAATCTCTATGTGATTTTAAATATACACCACTACGAAGAGATAATGCAGAGACCAGAACAACATAAAGATAGATTTTTAAAAATCTGGGAACAACTCTCTAAACATTATAAAGATTACCCTGAAAGATTATGGTTTGAGTTACTCAACGAGCCATGCAATTATCTAAACAGTAGCCTTTGGAATCAGTATCTAAAAGAGGCTATAGGTATTATAAGAAAGACAAATCCTACAAGAAAAATTGTAGTTGGTCCTACAGATTGGAATAGTATATATAGATTGAACGAGCTAGAGATTCCTAATGACCCCAATATAGTAGTAACCTTCCACTACTATAATCCATTCCAATTTACACATCAGGGGGCAGAGTGGGTAAACCCTTCTCCTCCAGTTGGGACTAAATGGCTTGGGACAACCTTAGAAAAACGAATAATCTCAGGAGAATTAGATATGGCAGTAGAGTGGGCTAAGAAGCATAATAATATACCACTATTCTTAGGAGAGTTTGGGGCATACAGTAAGGCAGATATGGAATCTAGGGTAAGATGGACATCATTTGTTGCTAGGTCCGCAGAAGAAAGGGGTATTGCCTGGTGCTATTGGGAGTTCTGCGCAGGCTTTGGCATATATGACCCTATTAGAGAGGAATGGCGAACACCACTACTCAGAGCTCTTATACCGGCTGTAGAGAAATAGATACTACTGTATAGGTGTATAGTTTATCTCAGAGCCGACTACAATCCTTCCATCTTCAATAACTAAAACAGGCACAGACTCTATCTTGATCTTTTTTCTACTTCCATCAGGTAAGCTTACCTCTACAAGTGATTCAAAAGGCTTTGGTCCCGGAAAGGAGAAGGCAATCTGATAAATCTTAGATATATCTACTTCTCCCACCACTACTCTTTTACCTAGAACATTAAAGGCAACCTCGAATGCTACCTTCTCCACCTTTATATTAATCTTGTTCTCGTTAGAATCGTATCTAATAGAAACCTCTCCATAGGCAGGAGTAGAGTAGTTAACAGGTAGACTCTTAAATGACACCGTTACTTCTGCCTGAAAACGTGCCCTTCCAGCAGTTAGAATTATTTTAGGATTCTTAACGGTCCAGGTATATTCCCCCTTTATTCCTATAATGCTGAAAGAGTCGGTCTTCTTAACCTCACCTATAGTATCTAAAAATCTATTAAGAGTCTCCTGACGAATCACTATACTTGCATCAGGCTCACTCCCCCTAGCTAAAGAGAAGCTAGAAAAAAAGACAGTAAGCAAAAAGATACTTAAAATAGCTTTTGAGATCCTCATATCATCCTCCTATTTTAAAAGTCCACAAAGGCTATTATAAAGCATAATTAACTCCTGTCAAGACAAATCCTTGACAAGAATAGATACCTATGTTAAACTAATTTTAGTTACAAATAATTATTAGGAGGTGACAACATGGAGGAACAAGCAAAAATTGTTAGTCTACCTAGGCTAAATGAACCTGCTCCTGATTTTGAAGCGGTAACTACCCATGGGAAGATAAAACTATCAGACTATAGAGGCAAGTGGGTAATATTGTTTTCTCACCCAGCAGATTTTACACCAGTCTGTACAACCGAGTTTGTTGCTTTTAGTAAAGCCTATGAAGAGTTTGCAAAGAGAAATACCCAATTGATTGGCCTTAGCATCGATAGTATATACTCTCATTTAGCTTGGGCACAAAATATTGAGAAGAACTTTGGCATAAAGGTCCCATTTCCCGTTATCGCAGACTTAGATATGAAGGTAGCTACTCTATACGGAATGGTTCATCCACAGGCGAGTAGTACTCAGGCGGTAAGAGCGGTATTCATCATTGATGACAAAGGTATTTTAAGAGCTATGATTTATTATCCTTTGACAAACGGAAGAAATATCCAGGAGATTATAAGACTTCTTGACGCACTACAGACAAGTGATAAACACGGAGTAGCTACCCCAGCGAATTGGATGCCAGGAGACAAAGTAATTGTCCCTCCACCAAATACTCAAGAAGCTCTAGAAAAGAGACTTAAAGAGGATTACGAGTGTGTAGACTGGTATTTATGTTTTAAGAGCCTATAATAACCCCCTTAATATATCTCATTCCACTTCTCTCCCTCTACCCTACTTTCTCACCGGGTAACAGGCTTGTTACCCGGTTCTTTAATAAAGTTGTCCTTTTTTAAATTTTATGCTAATATTTAGTTAAAGATGAGAAATTTGGGAGGTTACTATGCCTGACAGTATCAATAGTGTCGATACCCTTCAGATGTCATTAGTGCTCTATGCTATTAAGAAGGCTCAAAGTTTAGAAGAGGATGCTAGTAATACAGTGATACAGAAGACACTTCAGAAAATGGAAGACTATAATGAGTTTATAAGAGATTTAGAAAAAGATATATTCCCTTGGCTCGGCAGGAACATAGATACAAGGGCATAAATATAGTATGATCAGAGAATGGTTTAACAAACTAATTAATTTGATTTTTTAAGAGGCAAAGAGCTACTATGGGGAGAATTTAACCTCTTTTGTAATCTTTGGTTCTTGCGGAAGAGGGACCCCAAATCCTAGCTCTGACATAGATATACTTATAATAAAGGATGCTCCTTCTGGAAGAATCAAAAGAGCGAAAGAGTTCTATGAGAATATAGAAAAAAAGATAGAACCTCATATAGAAGAACTAAGAAGCTACGGAATCAACACCTTTCTCTCTCCAATTATAAGAACAGAAGAAGAGGTTAAATTAGGAAGTTCATTATATAGAGTATTATTTGAAGAGTAAGATTATTCTGACGTAGTAAGAGAAGCTCAGGAGGTTGTAGAACTATGCACTAAGGCGATGCTTAGATATACAAGGTATAGATGTACCTAAACAGTATTTGGAATACAGAGACATATTTCCAGATGAAGTTAGAGAGGAATTACCAAAGATAGCTGAGATATCAAAGTATCTGAGAAAGGAAAGAGAATTTGCCCTTTATGGTGATATAGATTTTATTCCCACAGAAGAGTATAATAAAGATGCAGAATTTGTAGTTAAAACTGCAGAAAAACTAATAGTATGATAAAGACCGCTGAAGAGATAAAGAAGTTATTAACAGCATCCTTAAAGAGAGATGCTAATAGTGAGAGTTTTATAGGTAAAAACTTTATAGAGGAGCTAGCTTCTTCTTCTGTAAGGATTCATAAGAATATATCTGTCTATCTAACAAGAAAGAAACAGATTTTAGATGTTTTGATAGACTCAGGTTCGAGTAATATTCCCATCTCTGAAAGAAAAGATTCTCTATCTAAGGTTTTTTGTATCTCTACAAAATTGGGGAAGGATGCGGTTATAAACGGTATAGAATTAGCTACACTTAAGAATCTGAGGTTAGATTTCTTCGCTGTTCTCTCTATATCTAAGGATGGAAGGCCTAAAGATATGCAGGTAGCTTTTCTTGATGGAGAAAGATTAGATACCTTTGAGTTGGTTGGACCTTATCCATATGACTATTTCTTTACCTTTGACTTTCTTGAAAAGATATCGGAGATAGAAAAGAAAAGCGAAACTATAGCTTATGAAACAGGAGAAGAGAGAGAAAGAGTAGTTTTGGTTGATGTAAGAAATGGAAAAGATAAGGCCTTAGAGGATTATCTCTTTGAAGAACTAGAAAGATTGACTGTTACTGCAGGAGGAGAGGTTGTCTATAAGTTATCCCAAAGGAAGGATTCCCCAGACCCTAGATATTATATAGGTGAAGGAAAGGTAAGAGAACTTGCAGATATCGTCCAGCGGGTATCGGGAAATCTTGTTATATTTAACGGAGACCTTTCTCCATCGCAGATAGCGAACTTAGAATCTGTCCTTGGAGTTAGAGTAATTGATAGGACAGACTTAATCCTTGATATCTTTGCTAAACATGCAAGGACAAAAGAGGGTAAACTACAGGTAGAGTTAGCTCAGTTAAAACACATATTACCCCGACTTATAGGAAAAGGTAAAGAACTCTCCCGGCTTGGTGGAGGAATAGGTACTAGAGGACCAGGAGAAAGAAAACTAGAAACAGATAGGAGACATATAGAGCGTAGGATAGAATTTTTAGAAAGGGAGATAGAAAGAGTCAAACGTCATAGAGCCCTTATAAGGTCAAATAGGGAGAGGAATAATATACCTGTAGTAACGCTTGTTGGATATACAAATGCAGGTAAGTCTACCCTTATGAACGCTCTTACACATTCAAATGTATTAGTAGAGGATAAACTCTTTGCTACTTTAGACCCAACAACTAGGATACTGTGGCTTGGAGATGTAAAAGCACTCTTAACTGATACAGTAGGATTTATACATAAACTCCCACATCATCTAGTAGAAGCCTTTTCCGCAACATTAGAAGAGATAAGATATGCAGATATTATCCTAAATGTAATAGATGCAAGTGACCCATTCTTCTATGAACATATAAAGGTTGTAGACGAGATGCTAAGGTATCTAGAAGCCTATGATAAACCCATAATAAGGGTCTATAATAAGATAGACCTGATAGAGGACAGAAGCGAACTTATCCCTCTTACAGGAGATAAAAGTGTATTTGTCTCTGCTTTAACAGGAGAAAACCTTGAAGAACTTAGGTCTCTACTTAGTTCGGAAATCCAGGGGCTCTTGACAAATGCAAGTTATTAGGGTATTATTTATATTGGAAGACGCGGGGTGGAGCAGTCTGGTAGCTCGTCGGGCTCATAACCCGAAGGTCGCTGGTTCAAATCCAGCCCCCGCTACCATTTTTTATGGCGGCATAGCTCAGTTGGCAGAGCAGGCGGCTCATACCCGCTATGTCCGAGGTTCGAATCCTCGTGCCGCTACCAATGTTTGATGGATTTCATAGAAAAAGTCAAGGACTTTATCCAAAGACATAAACTTATCTCTCCTAAAGATACAATTCTAGTAGGCGTATCTGGAGGACCAGATTCTATGGCTCTTCTTTTTGCATTATCTTCTCTAAAGAAAGAACTGGATTTTTCTATGGTAGTCTGTTATGTTGACCATAAACTTCGACCAGAAAGTAAAGATGAAGCAATATTTGTCTCCCATACAGCCCAAAAATTAGGCTTACCTTTTGTCTTGAAAGAGTTAGATATAGATAAAACGAGAAGACAGGGAAGCTTGGAGGAAATTGCAAGAGTTGCTAGATACAAAGCTTTAGAAGAGGCAAGGATAGAGAGTAATGGAAACAAGATAGCTACCGCCCATCATCTGGATGACCAAGTAGAAACTGTCATTATGCGTATTATAAGAGGAACAAGTATTAAGGGACTAAAAGGAATTCCGGTCAAAAATGGAAATATTATTAGACCCTTGATGTGCGTATGGAGAAGAGAAATATTAGACTTTTGTAAAGAAAATAGTATAAGCTACGTCATAGACAGCTCAAACTTAAGCACTGCCTTTACAAGAAATAAAATAAGGCTAGAGCTCCTACCAAAACTTACAGAATACAATCCAAGAGTAAAAGAAGCTATACTAAGGATAGCTATTCAAGCAGAAGAATTAGACCAGTTTCTATCACATTTAGAAGAAGACCTTCTAGAGAAATATAGGGTCTCCAGTCAAGAGTTTTATGTTCCTATAGAAGATATAGATACTTTACCTAATCTCTTAAAGAGAAGAATATTTATGAGGATACTTACTGATATTAGTCCAAAGCCAAACGAGATAAGAGAAGAATCTTATAAGATGATTGAATATCTCTTAGATGGTTCTACCGGTCAAAGGTTAGACCTTCCGGGAGGAGCTATAACCTATAGAGACCATAATGGGATAAGGATATTAAGAGAAGAACTGGAACATCTACCCGTGTACGAACTTAACGTGCCAGGCATAACTATTATAGATAAGCTAAATAAGAGAGTGTATATAGAAGTAGTGGAAGATGATAGATATCTAAAAGAGAAACTATCTAATAATCTATATACTTTTTACCTAGATTTTGATAAAATAAAACTGCCGATATACCTTAGAAGTCCTAAAGAGGGCGAAAGATTCTCTCCTTTAGGCCTTAGAGGTAAGAGTAAAAAATTGCAAGATATAATGGTTGATAGAAAGATACCTAGAGAATATAGAGGTCTATATCCTGTTATAGTTGATAGCAGTGGGGAGATTATATGTATCCCTGAATATACCATTAGTGAGAAGGCAAAGATAACTAATAATACAAGGAAAATACTTGTGGTGAGGATTGAAGACTATGAGTAATATAAGAATTCTCTACTCGCAGGAAGAGATACAGAAAAGGGTAAAAGAATTAGGAGAAGAGATTACAAGAGCTTATACAGGAAAGGTTCCGCATCTTGTATGCATCCTTAGAGGAGCGGTAATATTTCTCTCTGACCTTATAAGATATATAAACCTTCCACTCACTATAGACTTTATGGCTGTCTCTAGTTATGGAAGAGGGACAAAGTCTAGTGGTGTTGTAAAGATTATAAAAGACTTAGACGAATCTATAGAGAATAGAGACGTCCTCATAGTAGAAGATATCATAGATACAGGTCTTACACTTGAACATCTTACTAAGATATTTAAGGCTAGGAATCCGAGAGACTTAAAAGTATGTGTCCTCTTAGATAAAGAGGCAAGGAGAGTAGTCAATATAAATGTGGACTTTGTGGGATTTAAAGTCCCAGACGAGTTTATAATAGGGTACGGATTAGACTATAATGGTCTTTACCGTAATTTACCATTTCTTGGTATCTTAGATAATTTAGAGTTTGGAGGCGAAAGTTTTGAGAAGACAGTTTAACGGAGCAATAATATACTTTATCATATTTATTATATTAGCGGTTCTCTTCTGGAGGTCTATGTTCAACATAGGGTCTTCTCCGGTAGAGATAAGCTATTCTGACTTCCTCAACTATGTAAGGCAGGGAAGGGTTGCAGAAGTTACCATCGGAGAGACCATAAAAGGTAAGTTTTTAGATGGAGGAGAGTTTGTTACCTATAAGATTGAGGACCCAAACCTTGTGCAGGAGTTGATGAAAGCTAATGTAAGATTTACAGGCGTTCCGCCTGCCCAACCTTCCTGGTGGCTTGGACTTGTCTCACCACTTATAACGGTAATACTTATAGGTCTACTCTGGTATTTTATGTTCAGACAGGCTCAGGGCGCAAACAATCAAGCGATGTCTTTTGGGAAAAGTAGAGCAAGACTAGCTTCGGAGAGTAAAGTCAAGGTAACGTTTGCCGATGTAGCAGGTGTAGAGGAAGCCAAAGAGGAACTAAGAGAGGTTGTAGAATTCTTAAAAAATCCAAAGAAGTTCCAATCATTAGGAGCAAAGATACCTAAAGGGGTATTACTAGTTGGGCCTCCTGGGTCTGGTAAAACCTTATTAGCAAGAGCGGTGGCAGGAGAGGCAGGGGTTCCTTTCTTTAGTATAAGCGGTTCGGAGTTCGTCGAGATGTTTGTAGGTGTAGGAGCATCTAGGGTGAGGGACCTCTTCAATCAAGCCAAAAGGCATGCCCCTTGTATAGTCTTTATCGATGAGATAGATGCTGTAGGAAGACACAGAGGAGCTGGGCTAGGGGGAGGACACGACGAGAGAGAACAGACATTGAACCAGCTTCTAGTTGAGATGGACGGCTTTGATGCAAATACCGGCATAATAGTTATAGCTGCCACTAATAGGCCAGATATACTTGACCCTGCACTTCTAAGACCTGGAAGAATAGATAGAAAAGTAGTAGTAGATAATCCAGATGTAGAAGGACGACTGGAGATACTAAAGATACACGCACGGGGAAAGCCACTAGCAGATGATGTAAATCTTCAGATAATAGCGCAAAGGACTCCTGGCTTTTCAGGGGCAGACCTAGCAAACCTTATGAATGAAGCGGCACTACTTGCAGCTAGAAGAAATAAAAACAAGATTACAATGCAAGAACTGGAAGAAGCTATAGATAAGGTTATTGCAGGGCCAGAAAGAAAAAGTAGGGTCTTATCTGAAAAAGAGAAAGAGTTGATTGCCTATCATGAGGTAGGTCATGCCCTAGTAACAAAGTTTCTACCAAATGCAGATAAGGTCCACAGAATTTCAATAATACCTAGAGGGATGGCTTTAGGATATACCTTACACCTCCCCACTGAGGATAAGCATATACTAACAAAGGAAGAACTGCTCGATAAGATAGTTACAGCTCTAGGAGGAAGGGCAGCAGAAGAGATCATATTCAATGAAAATACTACAGGGGCCCAGAATGACCTAGAAGTAGCGACGGAAATAGCTAGGAAGATGGTAACCGAATTTGGCATGAGCGAAGAACTAGGACCTTTAACCTTTGGTAAGAAGCAAGGTCAAGTTTTCCTAGGTAGAGACCTTATAGAGAGCAGAAACTACAGTGAACAGGTAGCTTTTATGATAGATAAAGAGGTTAGAAAGATAGTAGAATCCTGCTACGAGAGAGCCAAGGAAATCCTATCAAATAATAAAGAGATTCTTATAAAGATTGCCAATATACTTAAAGAGAAAGAAACTATAGAGGCAGAAGAGTTCGAAAAGCTTGTAGCAGAAAATCTTGCGGTAACTTAAAAAGCAAAAAGGGAAGGGACTCACCCCTTCCCTCTATTATACTTAGGGTATACTCTCTAAGGAGTATCACCTCGTAGATTCAAACCTTAATTAATCCAAACAGACTTCTATATGATTGCTTCTCCTGTATTTGGATCAAACAGGTGCATCTTATCCATATCGAAGTATACTCTCCATTCTAGACCTGTCTGTGCCTTGGTTGCAGGGTCTACTGTAGCTACTATTACATGTTCTCCTGTTGTCAAATACAGGTTAACCTCTGAACCTAGAGGTTCTGTTACATCTACAGTAGCCTTTATGGTCCACTCAGGCTTTGTATCTGCCTCTCTCATAAGCTCTGCATCATAGATGTCCTGAGGTCTTATACCGAAGATAACCTCTTTTGTAGCATAGGGTTCAACTAGCGAGTTGAGAGATTCAGGTACTTTCACCTCAAAGCTTCCTGCATTCAGCCAATAGCCACCATTCTTCTTCTCTAACACTGCATTTATAAAGTTCATTGCTGGGCTACCTATGAATCCTGCTACAAAGAGATTTCTAGGCTTATTAAACAGGTTCAATGGTGTATCTATCTGCTGAATTACTCCATTGTTCATAACAACAATCTTATCACCCATCGTCATAGCTTCTACTTGGTCGTGGGTTACGTAGATTGTTGTAACTTGTAGTCTGTTATGAAGTCTCTTCAACTCTGCCCTTGTCTGAACCCTCAACTTAGCGTCTAGGTTAGACAATGGCTCGTCCATGAGGAAGACTTGAGGTGTTCTAACTATAGCCCTACCTAGTGCTACTCTCTGCCTCTGCCCACCTGACAGTTCCTTCGGCTTTCGCTTAAGAAGGTCTTGAATCCCAAGCATTTCTGCTACCTCTTTTACTTTCTGCTCGATCTCCTTCTTAGGAACCTTCCTAAGCTTAAGTCCAAACGCCATATTATCGAAGACTGTCATATGAGGATAGAGGGCGTAGTTCTGGAAGACCATAGCGATGTCTCTGTCCTTAGGGGCAACATCATTAACTAACCTATCCCCTATGTAGATATTACCTTCGGTTACCTCCTCAAGGCCAGCAATCATTCTTAAGGTAGTCGTCTTACCACAGCCTGAAGGACCTACCAGGATGCAGAACTCCTTGTCTTCGATGACAAGGTTTGCATCCTTCACCGCTTCTACGGTACCAAACCTCTTCGTCACATGTTCAAGTACTACTCGCGCCATACTTTTTCAACGCCTCCTCTTTGTAAGTTTTTATTTATACCCTCATTAATAATATACCTCTATGTATGAACAAATGTTCTCCCCCTCTTTAGATACTCTTTAAGTCTCTCTATACTATCAACAGGAGTTGGGTCTACTCCTCTCTTGATTGCTAAGTAGAATGAAACAAAATCCCCAATATATATAAGAGATAGGAATCTTTCTAATAGTGACTCTCCTCTACTCCAAACATCTTCTATACCTGCAGATATAGAGGAGATAAATTCTTTCATATATTGAATTCTAAGTTTTATCCTCTCTATCTCTGACTTATCTCTAAGAAATACAACAAATGTCTTCTTTAAAAACTCATCTCTACCTTCCCATCCCATAATCTCGTTATGATTCAATTCAGGAAAACTATTCCATATTGCAAATATCTTACTGTTTTCGTTAAGCTGACACTTCCATCTATAGGCAATAACACCAAAATATTCGTCAGGTGCGTATATAATTGGTAGATAACCATCTATCTTATTGGCTAACCTTTTAGCTATATTAGACTCCTCTGGAATCTCTTCTTTCAATTCATTCTCTCTTATATCCTGCATCAAACTTACAGCTTTTTCTATATCTTCATCGGTAATATTAATAAATCCTAACCTTGATAGGACGCTCAGAACAGGTATAAACGTGTAACCTAAGGCAGCTCTGGGTGGAAATCCTTTAGGTATAGTAATAGAAGTAATACCTTTTTCCTTTGATATACACTCTATCTCTCCGCCAGAAGCCACTGTTATAACACCAGCGCCTCTCTCTAAACCCTCTTTACAGGCACTTATAGACTCTTCCGTATTTCCAGAATAGCTAACAACTATAAGTAAGGTATCTTTATTCACAAAGCCAGGGAGCATATAGTCTCTAACGATAGAAAATGGTATCTTGAGATCCCAATATCCAAGAGACTTTATAATATCTCCCCCTATCGCAGACCCACCCATA
This sequence comes from bacterium, assembly GCA_014360335.1. GTDB lineage: Bacteria > DUMJ01 > DUMJ01 > DUMJ01 > DUMJ01 > DUMJ01. Next base: position 18,170 of record JACIXS010000130.1, read on the forward strand.
CCTACAAGCACTATATTATTCCAGGACCTAGCTAGATGCGAAATGTCTACATTTTTCCCAACTTCCCAAGCAGATAGAATCTGTTCAGGAAGGTTATATATTTTCTGATACATACCAGAAGAGTCTTTTCCAGAGAAAATTTCCCTTTCCACTTCAGATTCTCCTTTCATAAAAGTCTAACTAGCAGATATACCTTTTTCTAATTTTTCCATAACAAGGACACAGGCGCCTATCATACCGGCAGAATCACCCAACTCAGCAGGTATAATCTCCACAACATCTCTAGAGCCAGGAAAACTCCTCGTCTTTACCATCTGTATAGCAGGAGGCATAAGTATATCCCAAGACTTAGCGATCCCTCCACCTACAATTATACATTCAGGATTGAATACCGTGGTAAGAGTTACGAGCCCCAGCCCGAGATAATAGCTCGTTTCTCTAAAGACATCCAAAGCAACCTTATCTCCCATCTTTGCAGCCTTATATATTAAGGCTGGAGTTATTTTGGATATATCTCTATCTGCCAACTCAAATATCTTTGTCTCTAATCCACTCTTAATAGCTTTCTCTGCCCTAGCAACCATAGAAGGACCAGCAGCAAGCGCCTCAAAACAGCCATAGTTACCACAATTACACTTTGGCCCATTACTATCTATCACCATATGTCCTATCTCTCCACCACCTCCGATGCTTCCACGGAATAACTCTCCATTAATAATAATCCCTGAGCCGATTCCAGTTCCAAGGGCAATGAATATCATATACTTCTTACCTTTTCCAGCTCCAAACCTTCTCTCTCCTAGAGCAGCAACACGAACGTCATTCTCTATAAAAACTGGAACATTAAACCGATTCTTTATTGGGCTAACCATATCAACATTATGCCACTTTAGATTTGGGGAAAATATATTGATTCCTTTGTCTACATCCAAGATACCAGGAGCACCTAATCCTACCCCTAGTATATCCTTCCCAGTAAGTCCTGCTTTCACTATAGCCATATCTATATATTCAACTATCTTATTCATTACAGCATTGGGACCGTCTTCTACTGGGGTATCTGTATCTAATCTGGAAAGGACATTCCCCTCAAAATCCATAACTCCAACAGTAAAAGTTGTTCCACCTAAATCTACTCCAACAACCTTTTTAGTCCTGTCTATATTCATACCCTATACCCTTCCTGCACTCCCTAATATGTCTATATTATTTAAGACTTCTCTCTTCACGTTTTCTATTCCTTCGGTTAGATAATCTCTAGGTTCTATAGTCCCATTATTCAATGCCCTCTTTATCCCATCTGCCATAGCCATTTTTAATTCAGTAGCAATATTAACCTTTTTTATCCCAAGCTGGATAGCCTTTCTTATATCCTCTTTAGGAACACCAGATGAGCCATGAAGGACTAGAGGGACATCAGGCAACTTAGAATGTATCTCCTCTAAGCGCTGGAAATTTATCTTAGCGTTTTTCTTCTGCATTCCATGAGCGGTCCCTATCGCTATGGCAAGAGAGGTAACTCCAGTAAGTTCATAGAATTTCACCGCATCTTCCACTTCTGTATATATGGCTTCATCCTCTCTTACCTTTATATACTCTTCTACCCCACCAATCCTACCTATCTCCCCTTCTACAGGTATCCCCACTGCTTTAGCTATCTTGACTACTTCTCTTGTAGTAGCTACATTCTCATCAAAGGATAGATGAGAACCGTCATACATTATAGAGGTAAAGCCAGCCCTTATAGCCCCTACAATAGTCTCTAATTTCCTAGAATGGTCCAAATGAAATACAACGGGAATGTTTTCAGAGAACTTATCAGCAAATTTAATAAGATGAGTCAAGTAATCAAAGCCTAAAAACTTTACTGTGCTTTCACTAGCCTGAATAATAACTGGAGAATTGGACTCTTTAGCAGCAAGGATAATCGCTACCAAAAATTCTCTATTGGAGATATTAAATGCCCCAATAGCATAATTGTTATTAAGAGCTTCTTTTAATAGTAAATCTGCAGTAACTAGCAACTCTGTAACTCCTTTCTATTTATAATTATCTAATAGATTTCTTATCTCTTTATCTTCTGGTTCTAAGACTAGATAACTATTCAGGACATCCCTTGCATCTTCTAACTTTCCTTGAGATGCAAGGAAATTAGCATAATCCTTTACTATCTCCTTATCACTAGGACTCAACGTATACCCTCTAGAGAAATACAGCTCTGCGGTCTTTACCTCGCCTGATTTCCAGTATATGAGTCCAGCGGTATTGTATATGTATGGTAACTGATAATTAGGCAAGATCTTATCTATAACCTTTCTAGCACCTCCCAAATCTCCAAGCTGTAAAAGGATGTAAGCGTAAGCATTCAATCCCATAGGATTGTCAGGATATATCTTTAGATACTTTTCTATCTCACTCTTGGCAGATTTCCAATCAGAATTAACTACATATCTCCTGGTGTTAGAGTAAAAGAGTAGAGCATTTTTGATTGTATTATTTTCTACTATACTTAATCTTTTATCTTTTGGAAGGATTACAACAGTAATACTAGGAGCTTCTCTCACCCATAGAGATTTAAATTTATCTTCATCTAGAGTATAGTTACTCCTAATAATGGGGTCATTAGTAACTAATCCCCTTTGGTCATCGAACCCTATAACTAATCTCCAATATAGATAATCATAGGGCTTTCTAAAAGACTGTCCAACTATAACCGGTATCTCTGAATAGTTTATGATATTCTTAATCTCTCTTATTTGAAGCTGTGTTATGTAAACTCTATAACCTTTACCTTCTAGATAAGATACTGCAGAAGATAAATCTTCCCAGCCTAGAGGAGCTACCCTATTTTTCAAATCTTCTATATTAAATTTTTCTCCATAGTATTCTAAGACCATAGAGATACAACTGACAAGTGGATAGCCTTCTATATTATAGTAGGGAACAGAAACCAGAGAAAAAGAACTTGCTATTACCCAACTAGGTAATGAAAGAAACAATAATATTAAGGCTGATAATCTATACAAAACTTTACCTCTTTCTCTTCCTAGAAGCCTCTCTCTTCCTCTTTTCGCTTGGTTTCTCGTAGTGTTCATGTCTACGGATCTCTGAAAGTATACCTGATTTCTGAATCTCTCTTCTAAACCTCTTTAGAGCGCTCTCTATTGACTCATTTTCTTGAACCTGAACTTCAGGCATTACATTAGCCCCTCCTTTCAAATTTCATTTTATTTTTTAATAATTGAATTATAAACTCCTTATGCAAATTTTTCAATAGGATTATCTTCCCCTAATAATATCCTTTATCCTCATAAGTCTAGTAATAGTCTCCAATTGTAGTTCCTCCAACTTCATTGAGATAAACCTTATTGCCGATTCCATCTGAGGGATAAGTTCATACTCTAAGGCATTAACCCTTCTTCTTGTGCTTTCTAGAGCAATTCCTAGATTTATAACTGAGACCTGCAGTTCCATAAGTCTTATAAGCTTATCTAGAGAATCTAGAAGCTGTTTATAGGCAGAATCTAGCTCGACAGAAACACCTAAGAAACCATAGAGTAAAGGACCTGGATATACTACTTCAAGCACTGGTATAGGGACATTAACTATGGATTTCCACCCTACATTTATCTCCATCTTACTTAGTGGTTCCACTAGCGTCCTATCGAACAAGAAGGGGTCCCCCAAGGCACTTGCCAGCTGAAAAGCCCTATTTACATCCTCTAGAGACTTTATAAGCTCTGTAAGGACTGACTCTAACTCATTTAAGTAACTTAGGAATTGTCTCATCAACTCTTCCTGTTTATCTTTTAGGAGCTTATGTCCTCTTCTAGCTACATTCAGACGCCTAGTTAATTTTAGAAGCTCCATCCTATTTGGACGGACTTTAATCTCTGGCATCGAAATACACCTCTAAGTACTTATCTCTTATACGCTTTAGTTCTTCTCTAGGAAGTAACTTTAGCAATTGCCAAGCTATATTTAGTGAATCTTCTATAGACCTATCTTCATACTCTCCCTGTCTGACTAGCTTATCTTCAAACTGATTAGCAAATTCTATATATTTTCTATCAATATCAGTAAGGGCTCCCTCACCAAGTATTACTGCTAGTTCTTTAAGCTCCTGCCCTCTTGCGTAAGCAGCAAAGAGCTGATTTGATACATCAGCGTGGTCTTCCCTAGTCTTACCAGCACCTATCCCCTTATCTTTTAATCTAGATAGCGAAGGGAGAACATTTACCGGCGGATAAATTCCTCTTCTATGTAGACCTCTATCTAGAATAATCTGTCCTTCCGTTATATATCCTGTTAGATCTGGAATCGGATGTGTGATATCGTCTTCGGGCATTGTAAGTATAGGCATCTGGGTTATAGAACCCCTCTTACCTCTAATTCTTCCTGCTCTCTCATAAATGCTAGCGAGGTCTGTATACAGATAACCTGGGTATCCTCTTCTGCCCGGAACCTCTTTTCTAGCAGCAGAAATTTCTCTTAATGCCTCACAATAATTAGTCATATCTGTAAGGATTACCAATACATGCATATCCTTCTCAAAAGCCAAATATTCGGCTGCTGTAAGAGCCAATCTAGGGGTAGCTATCCTTTCAATAGCAGGGTCATTGGCTAAGTTTATAAAGAGAACAGCTCTTTCAAGAGCTCCGGTACGCCTAAAATCATCTATGAAAAATTCTGCTTCCTCAAATGTTATACCCATAGCGGCGAATACTATAGCAAAACTCTCTTCAGCAGTTAATATCCTAGCCTGTCTAGCTATCTGAGCAGCTACTCTATTGTGTGGAAGCCCAGACGCTGAAAAGATTGGTAGCTTCTGACCTCTTACTAGAGGATTCATAAGGTCTATAGATGAGATCCCTGTCTGTATAAACTCAGAAGGATAATCCCTGTTATAAGGATTTATCGGGTTTCCATTTATGTCCAGCCTTGCATCTGGTATATACGGAGGGCTCCCATCAATAGGCCTTCCAAAACCACTCATTATCCTACCAAGCATATCTAAAGATACGCCTAACTCTATACCTCTACCTGTAAATCTAACCTTACTTCTTGCTAACTCTAAACCTGTAGCACCTTCAAAAAGCTGGACCAGAGCCTTATCCTCATTTATCTCTAGAACTCTTCCTCTTCTTATACTTCCATCAGGAAGTTCAACTTCAACCATCTCATCGTATTTTGCCCCTTCTACCCCTTCAACTAACATAAGAGGACCAGCTATTTCTCTAATGGTAAGATATTCCTTTATCATTCTATACCTTTACCCCCATAAGCCTAGAAAATTCTTCCTTCAGCCTATCTTCAAGAGCAAAGAACTTCATCTTTTCCTGTTCAGGTATGTACTTCATACGAGAGATCTCTTCTCTTATAGGTAAGTTAAGTATATCCTCTAACAAAACACTATTATCCAGAGCGGATAAACCTTGATGATAAAAATCTAAGATTATGCTTAACATATATAGCTGTTTCTCTAGAGATGTATATGTATCTAACTCGTTGAATGCATTCTGGAGCAAGAAATCTTCCCTTATAGACCTAGCGACCTCTAGAAGGAACCTCTCTTTCAGGGAGATTGCCTCTATGCCTACTAATCTTGTAATCTCTCTAAGCTCTGCCTCTCTACTTAATATACTCAATGCCTCATTTCTCAAAGAGATATAATCTCTACCAGTAACGGTCTTTATATAATCCCCAACTGACTCTACATAGAGGGAATAACTTGTCAACCAGTTTATGGCTGGGAAATGTCTCTCATAAGCTAGGGAAGCATCCAAACCCCAGAAACATCTTACTACTCTCAGTGTATTTTGGACTACCGGCTCGGAAAGGTCTCCTCCCGGGGGAGATACCGCACCTACAATTGTCAAAGAACTCTCCCTATCCTCACTCCCCAATACTTTTACCCTTCCCGCTCTTTCGTAGAATTCTGCTAGTCTAGTCCCAAGATAGGCAGGATATCCTTCCTCACCGGGCATTTCTTCTAATCTTGCAGACATCTCTCTTAAAGCCTCTGCCCATCTAGAGGTAGAGTCTGCCATTAAAGCTACATTATATCCCATATCTCTAAAATATTCCGCTATAGTTATACCTGTATATATAGAAGCCTCTCTTGCTGAGACAGGCATATTAGATGTATTAGCTATAAGAACAGTCCTCTCCATTAATGGACGGCCAGTTCTAGGGTCGATAAGATGAGGAAATTCTAAGAGAACATCTGTCATCTCATTCCCTCTTTCTCCGCAACCCACATACACTACTATATCCGCATCTGCCCACTTTGCCAACTGATGTTGCACTACCGTCTTACCACTTCCAAACGGACCAGGGATACAAGCGGTTCCACCTTTTGCTACAGGGAAGAACGTATCTATAACTCTCTGACCCGTTACTAGAATCTCTCTAGGAGGAAGTTTCTCTTTTACCGGTCTAGGCCGTCTTACAGGCCATCTCTGTAGCATAGTGATATCATACAGTCTATCTCCATCTTTTACCTTGGCAACAACTTCATCTACGGTGAACTCTCCCTCTTTTATCTCTTCTACAATACCTTTAATCCCTGGTGGGACCATAATTCTGTGGGTTATAGTCTCGGTCTCTTTTACCTCACCTATAACATCTCCACCCTCTACTCTAGTTCCTTTCTTAACTAACGGCTTAAAATGCCAACGGATATTTCTATCTAGAGCTGGAACCTCTACCCCTCTAGTAATATAATCCCCTACCCTTTCCGCTATAGCCTTTAAGGGCCTTTGTATCCCATCAAATATAGTCCCTATAAGTCCAGGTCCCAACTCTACACTGAGAGGAGAACCTGTCGTCTCTACTGGCTCTCCAGGACCTAAACCTGAAGTATTTTCATAAACCTGTATATAGATATTTTCTCTTCTTAACTCTATTATCTCACCGATCAGTCCTAATTCTCCAACTCTTACCACATCGAACATTCTGGCTCCAGGCAAGCCTCTAGCTACCACTAGAGGACCCGAAACCCTTACAACATAACCTTTACTGTCTTTCATTGCCATTTCCCTCCGCAAAGATCTTAGTCCCTACCGCTCTTATAACAAAATTCGAGAAAAAACCTTTTATCTTTTCTCCACCTTGAGTGGGAATCACCCCAAGGATTGGTAACTTCTCTTCCCTTTCTATCTCTAATATATTTGAAAACTCTTCATCTATCAAGACTAATCCATAATCCTTTAACTTTCTTATAGTACTTAATACCTCTTCTTTTGTCCTAGCATCAAAGATATCTACACCTAAACTCTCATATATGGAGAGGAACTCTTTTCTTCCAACAACTGCGACCTTATAAGCCACGGATACCACTCCTTAAGGTTTGGATGGGAAGTCCATATTCTAGCCCAGAAAAGATAAATAGTATATTCTTATGCTCTATCTCTTTTCTGAAGAAATAATCCAAGATCGGTTCATAACCAAAGGCGGTATACTTACTTACACTCAAAAGCTCAACAAGACTCTCCTCCATCTTCTTTTCCAGAATTATAGGTCTGTCTAAATACTCTCTCATACCTAACCTCTCTACTACTTCGCTATCCTTCCAACCTTCGAGATTCGCATCTAGTAATCTTAGATACTCTCTTACCTCTATTGTCCCCCCGCTATAAAAGAATGCTCTATACCTATCCGGATAGTTTACCGTTTTTATCCTTAATGCTATCTTAAGATTTTCTAAATCTATCTGTCTAGTTAAAAGAGATTCCAAGAGACTGTATCCATTTTCTCTACTAAGTTCAATAAGGCCTCTAAAGTAAGCCTGCTCCAAGTAGTATGTCCAGAGAACAGGTTCCTCTTCGATCTCTTCTAAAATGTCCCAAGGGTAAGGGAGATCTTTTAATAACTCTAAATCTCTACTATTCTTTATTCTCTCTAAGACCTCTAGCGAGATCAGACCTCCACCATACAGAGTAACATCTTTCTCGCTTAGTATACCATAAAGAACCTTCTTAATATTCCCTAGGTCAATCTTATATCTAAAGTAATATAAAAACTCTTTCTCAGGTAAAATCTTCTCTACTTCGTTCATCTCTGAAAGGAGATGGTAAACTAATTTATACTGGATATCATCAAAACTATCAGTATCGCTTATAACTCTTCCATAGGGAGTCTCAATAAGAAGCCTAATTAAATCCTTAGAGGTCTTTGCAGTCAAAAATCTTTCCCAATCAGCAGGTGTAAATAGCCTTGCAGATAGAGCCCTTATCTTACCTACCGCAGTGGCAAAGTCTAGATTTTCCTTAAATGCTACTGGCATTTCTCTCAGCCTCTTTAAGAATCTTTCCTACTTCTTGCTCTATTTCTGGCCTTATGTTCTGAAAGGTAAGCTCTAAGGTATTGTTTACGTCAAAATCTGCGCTTCTAACTATAAACCCACCCCTTATATCACCACTGGAGATCTTAAAATTAATATTACCTTTGAGTCTCTTTATCTCTTTAGACAAGAATTCTCCAAACCTTCGCATATCATAATCTGAGAGGATAATCTCTTCATCTCCTTTAAAATCTACCTCCAATAAACCCTTCAAAAGATAATCGAAATATTTAGGACTCTCTAAGATCTCTTGAAAAGCCCTAGAAACAACATCCTCTATAGCCCTTTGAACCTCCATAAGGATACTCTTCTGTATCTCTAGGCGAATGTTAGCAAGGCTCTGTCGCTTTAGACTAGACATATCCCTTTCTATACTTCTCAATCCCAATGTCTTTATGTTTTCTGCTTCTATATTTGCCTCTTCTAGTATACTCTCAGCCTTTTTATTAGCTTCTTTTATTATCTCTTCTGCATTCTTTCTAGCTTCTAAAAGTATACGCTCTTTAAGTTCTTGAAAGCCCATCTGCTATCATCCTTCTCTATATCTTTATACCATTGAGAAGAAGGATTGTTGCCAAAAGCCCTAGGATAGCATATGTCTCTACAAGAACAGCCAAAATTAAGGCTCTTCCAGCCTCTTCCACTCTCTTGGCTACCATACCCACACCGGCAGCTGAAACCTTACCCTGATGAATCCCAGAAACAAGACCACTTATAGCAACTGGTAAGCATGCAAATAGAATCTGAAGTCCCTGAAACATGTCTGGGGTTACAGGATTTCCTCCCAATAAACCTAACTTAGAGATAACCAAAAAACCTGCCAAGAAACCATATATACCCTGTGTGCCAGGAAGAGCTGCTAATAATAACAGGTTACCAAACTTTTCTGGCTGTTCACTTAAGAGTCCTGCACAAGCCTGACCAGCTATACCTACACCAATACTAGACCCTATACCTCCACCAAATACAGCTAAAGCAGACCCAAGTATTGCTAGAGCGGTTCCTATCATCTATTCCATTACCTCCTTTTCTATTGTATATGTTCTTATCTTTCTTAGCGGGTTAAATTCTCTTCCTCCACCTTCAAAGAATTTTCCAAAGAATTCTACAAATTGTAACCTACTCGTATGGACAAAGGCACCAAAGGTATTTATTATCATATTAAATAGGTGTCCTCCAATAAAGATTACTACACCTATTATGGTTCCAAGTATAGGTATACCACTAAAGGTTTTTACCAATTCGTTTACCACGGTAGCAATAACACCAGTAGCCAATCCTAAAGCCAATAATCGTGAATAGGACAAGACATCACTGAGATAGCTTATTACTGAATAAAGACTACCCAACCCACTAGTAATCTTAAGGAATATAGACCTCTGATGCCTACCCTGTGTAGCAACTAATGCTATAGCCATAATTAGAGTAAAATATGTAGCTATTTTACTCATAAACTTCAAACCTTCTACTGTAAATGTCCCTCCAGTAAACACTATAGATAAGAGGAAAAGAATCCAGAAGAGTTGGTCAAAGATAGCCTCTTTATACTGTCTTCTTTTAAGATTCAACAGCATCTTTATAAACAACCCGAATATTATCTGTATAAAGCCTAACGCTAAAGATAAACCTAAAAAGATAATGGGATCTTTTAGTGGATCAAAAAGAATCAGCTTTCTTCTTATAGGTTCAAAGAATGAGAGAAACTTAAATGCCTCTGAAACATTTCCAAACCATCCACCCGTAATAGCTCCTGCTCCAATAGTGAATAACCCACATATAAATAGAAGTTGTAATAACTTCTTTCTGTGTCTCTCAATAACCAGATTCCTATACAAGTATAGAGAGAGAATAGACAAGATTATACCGTAGAAGGCATCAGTAAGGCACAGTGCAAAGAAGACAGCAAAGAATGGTGCTAATAGGGGAGTAGGGTCAAATTCCTTACTATTAGGATATCCATATATGCCTGTAACAACTTCAAATGGCGAAGTGAAAGAATTATTCTCTAAGGCTACTGGAGGTTCATCCTCAGGTTCTGGCTTGGACGTTTCTACATAGAGATCTTTAAACCTCTTTTCCAACATCTCCTTTATCTCTTTTGCATCTTTCTCTCTAATCCATCCTGTTATGAAGAACATATTTTTTGTGTGTATAATCCTGCCAAGATGTTCATATCTAATAAGATCATTCTGATAATTATCATACTGAACATACAGTGCATTAAGTAGTTCGTTCCCCTTTTTCTTTATCTCTTCAAGAATCTCTTCTCTCCTCTTTACCAAAATATCTATTCTTCTTTCGATACTTGCCAGTTCTTCCTTAGGGGTCCCAGAAAACTTTTCCAGATTGAATATAGTTACGTTATACTTAGAAAATACACCTCTTACTTCTCCAACTACATCTTTATGAGCTACAACAATAAAAAAGACATACTGAGAAGTTTCTCTTACAACGGATATATCAGCCAAATAACCTTTAATCTCTTCGGTAAACTTCTCTAAGTCACCCTTTCTTATCTGACCCAAAAACACATCAACATATTTTAGTTCTCTTATACTTCTAATAGAAAAGTTTAAATTTTCAAATGGCGTTAAAATCTCTTTATCCTGTGATAAAGTATTTATTGAACTCTTAATCTCTTCTAAAGAACTCTGCCAAGATTCGACGGTTCCATACCCACCATTATTGTTAAAATTTTTAATAAGGTCCTCCCTCTCTTTATTAGAGAGTGGAAGTTTCTGGGGAACAAACAGGTCTATAACGCTACTCTTTACTTCTACAAAGTCTTTTAAAAATAGTATATTTGACCTTATCCTATTAAGCTCTCTACTAATATCTGAAATCTTAGATGGTAACCATTCTAAACTGAAATCATTATCTAGATTGACCTTTTCTATCTCAAGGACACCTAAGTCCTGTAATAGAGATAAGACATCCTCCTCATCATCTTTATGCCCAACTAAAAAAAGTCTAAGCATTGGGAGGATAGCCATCTACCCAACCACCTTCTCCTTTATCTGATTTACTATGGATTGTTTCCTCGCTTCCAATAGAGTCTTGAATTTTTCTAGAATAAGGCTACTTTCTTTCAATAGATTTTCTTTAATGTCCTCTATCTCTCTTTTAGTCTTTTCAAGCGCTAATTTTCTCTCTTCTTCCACATCCAATTTAGCCTGATTAACTATCTCTAAAGCCTCTTGTTTAGCTCTCTCTACAATCTCTTGAGCTTTAGCTTTAGCTTCTTTCAATATCTCTTCACTATTAGTCTCTAAGTCCTGTATCTGAACAAGTATATCTTCTGGTCTCATTCACATCGCCTCCACTTAGGAAGATATTCTAACATACTATTCTATATATAGTCAAATATCACGATAGAGGAGAAACTTATCTAATCTTGATTTGTAACATACAATCCTATACAATTTAATAGGAGGGATGGATATGGAAGACCTAATAGTATATGAGAAGATAGAGTTAAATAAGCCTTATTTAGTTATGGGATTTTACGGCTGGCCCAATGCTGGCGAAGTAGCTACTAATACCCTGCTCTATCTTATAAAAAATCTCCCCGCTAAGATCTATGCAGAGATAAACCCTGAAGACTTCTATATATTGACTACCTCAGAGTATGCAAGACCTCAAGGAGCTATAGAAAAAGGAACTCTGGTAGCCTTCGACCCACCAAAATCAGTCTTATACTACTGGAAGAATGAAAAGGGTAATGATATACTTCTCCTACTAGGAAGAGAACCAGACATAAGATGGAAAAGGTATTCAGATACTATACTTGATTTTCTATCGAGATTTGGCTTAAAAAAGGTATTTACTATAGGAGGAGAATACGCACTAGTTCCACATACTAGAGACCCTAGGATATCAGTTGTAGTCAATAATGAAAAATTAAAGGAGGAACTTGAAGGGTTAGGCATAGACTTTGCCGATTATAGCGGTCCCACCTGTATCCATACATATCTATTGTTAGCGTGTAAGGTTAGAGGAATCGACTGTATAAGCCTGTGGGGAGATGCTCCAAACTATATACAGATGTCTAATCCGAAGGTTTCCTACTTTATCTTAAAGGCACTTATAAAACTTTTAGGGATAGAAATATCCCTTGAAGATATAAAAAGAGAAGGGGAGAATTTCGAACAACAGATCTCTAAAGCTATTGCACAGAAACCTGAGGCTCAAGAGTTTCTAAAAAAGCTAGAAGAAGCCTATGATGAAAGTAAAAAGGCAAACAGCACTGATAAGAGCGAGATAGAAGAACTTATAAAAGGTGTAGAAGACTTCTTAAGACAGGATGGACAAGAAAGACAAGAATAATTGCAAGAAAACCTTAAGGCATTTAGAATTATAATGATTGAGTCTTTCCTATACCAATACTCTCTAACCTAGTAACAATAGCCTTAGCAGATAGAGAAGAGATGATAGACTTAATTACATCCGGAATAATAAATGGGAAGAATCCAAGTTTTAGGACACCAACTACATCTGTACTTTTCCCTAGATAGAAATTGAGTATCAGGTATAGATATGGCAGACCAACAAGATAAATAGTTAATAAACCTAGGAGAGAAGCTAAAAAATAATCTCTTAACAAGCCTTTACCACTTTCTATAACTTTACCAGAGAGCCAGCTAGCAAGAATAAACCCCAAAAGGAAACCAAAGGTGGGCTTTAATATATAAGTAAATCCGCCATAAGGAGGAGAAGCAAAAACAGGAACCCCTATAAGACCTAAGAGCACATAGATAAACATACTTACAGCTCCCAACTTAGAACCTAAAATCATCCCTGAAAGTAGTGCTACCATAGGTAAAAGGCTAAAAGGCACAACCATCGTTCCTGTCCCTAACCTAACAATAACAGCGGAAGCTATTGCTAAAGCGGTAAAAAGAGAAACTCGAGTTATATCTCTGCTAGAAAACTTCACTCTTTTAGGCATTTTCATAGCTTAAATCCCTCTTTAAAGATTTCAATACAAGCATCAACTACCCTTGCGTCATATAAAATACCTTTATTCTTTTCTATCTCTCCTAAAGCATCCTCTAGATTTAATGCCGGTCTATATGGTCTATGGGAAGTCATAGCTTCTATAACATCTGCAACTGCTATTATCCTAGCTTCTAGTAATATGTTTTCTCCCCTCAATCCTAGAGGGTATCCTGATCCATCTAGTCTTTCATGATGCTGAAGAATAATCTTTGCAATAGGCCATGGGAAATCTATATCTTTTAGTATCTCAAAGCCACTGGTAGGATGAGTTTTAACAATAGCAAACTCTAAGGAGTTTAATCTACCTGGTTTATTTAAAATCTCAGAAGGAATCGTAATCTTTCCTATATCATGAATATAGGAAGCAATCCTAATTCCTTCAATCTTCTCCAAAGGGAAGCCAAGTCTTTCTGCAATCTTTACAGATAATAGCATTACCTTTCTCTGATGTCCTGTGGTATACGGGTCCTTAAGCTCTACAGTCCTAGAAAGCACAGATATTATGTCATCAAAAGATTTTTTAATTCTCTCATAGCTTAATCTTAGCTCTTCTTCCATTAGTCTCTTCTCAGTAACATCTTCTACAGTTCCCAACTCATATAAAAAGTTCCCCCGTTCAGCTTCTATCCTAGAGCATCTCATACGTCCCCAAAAGATAGACCCATCCTTTCTTATAAACCTTTTTTCGAGAGTATATTCGTCTATTTCACCATCTAACAACTTTTTAAAGTTTTCTAAATCTTTATCTATATCTTCAGGATAAGTAAACTTCTTCCAAGTAATACTTTTGAGCTCTTCTTCTGTATACCCTATCATTCTCTGCCAGGTAGGGTTAGTAGCAATGGCCTTTCCTTCTGCATCAGTAAGACCTATACCTATTGGGGCTCTTTCAAAGAGGAGTCTAAACTTTCTCTCGCTCTCTCTAAGCTTCTCTTCGTAGTTTACTTTCTCAGTTATATCTATAAGTATTCCATGATATTCAATAATATTACCATTCTCATCTCTAACTACATATGTCCTCTCTTGGACCCAACGTATATTACCATCTCCGGTAACTATTCTATACTCTAAAGTAAATTGATCCTTCCCACTCCTTATATATTCTTCGAGCTTAGGATAGTATAGGGTATTTAAGTCTTCCGGATAAACTATCTGATAATAGCTCAGCTTCTTTTCTAGAAAATCTTTCTTTTTATAGCCGAACCTTACAATATTGTCTGTGACAAATTTTACATCTCCCTCTTTGACAGGAGTCCATATAAAGACCACTATGTCACTTAGGGATATAGCTTTTTCTAAAAGATTCAAGGACATCTCTGCCTCTTTATGCTTGGTTATATCCTCTATAGTCACTATAAATCCCTTATGTGAAGGTTCAGTGTTTAATTTAGAAACACCAATCCTACAGTATAAAGTCCTTCCATCCTTATGTCTAAACTCTAGCTCTAGATGACAAATATTACTAGACTCCATTTTTTGGCATACTAGATCTCTATACTCTAATTCTTTTCCTGGTGGAAATATCTTAGTAATACAAGCTCCAATAAGCTCGTCTCTATCCCAACCTAGTATATCTTTTATTCTCTTGTTAGAGTACACTATGCCCCTATCTATTACTATTAAGATAGCCTGAGGTATCAAGTCAAATAAGGTATCTTCTTTTTTAATGTCTTTTAAAACCAATCCTTAAATCTTCTCCTCCTCAAATTCTTGTATCTGTATTATACCATAGAACTCTTATCTCTATGGTAAAATATTTATCATAAAAGCTACAATGCCAGTTAGGAGGATAAAATGAACCCTAAATCGAGCAAACTGATAAAGGATAGAGAGATAAAATACACAGTCTTAATCGCTTCTATAACAAGTTCTTTCCTTACAGCATTTTTAGGTTCCGCAGTAAATATTGCCTTACCTTTACTCAGTAGAGAATTATCGATAGATACTGTTTTGCTTACATGGATAAATACCTCTTATCTACTCTCAACCACTATATTTTTAGTTCCTTTTGGTAGAATCTCCGATATCTATGGTAGAAAGAAAATCTTTCTATATGGAGTCTCTATTTTTACTCTATCTTCTCTTCTCTGTGGGATAGCAAATAACTATACCTTGCTAATAATACTCAGGGTCTTACAGGGAATAGGTGCAGGTATGTTATTTGCTACAAGCACCGCTATATTAACGTCTGTATTCCCTATTGGAGAAAGAGGGAGAGCATTAGGACTTAGCGTCACTTCGGTATATATAGGACTCTCTCTTGGGCCATTCCTAGGAGGCGTATTAACTAAAAATTTTGGATGGAGAAGCGTATTTTTATTTGGCGCTATAATAGGAACTTTTACCATAGTCCTTATCTTAGCAGTGCTAAAAGAGGAATGGATAGAGGCTAAAGGAGAATCTTTTGATATTCTAGGTGCAATAATATACGGAATTGCTATAGCTAGTTTTATGTATGGATTTACCAAGTTACCAAGTAGGATAGGCTTCTATCTGGTATTGATCGGAATACTAGGATTTATTGGTCTTGTATATAACTCTTCTAGGGAAAAAGAACCAATACTAGATGTAAAACTCTTTCTCAATAACAGGGTCTTTTCTCTATCAAATATCTCTGCTTTAATAAATTACAGTGCAACCTCTGCAGTCTCTCTACTTCTAAGTTTATATCTACAACAGGTAAAAGGACTAAATCCTCAATCTGCTGGTACGACATTAATCTTTCAGCCTCTAACTCAAGCTATGTTTTCTCCACTAGCGGGAAGACTCTCTGATAGGATTCAACCAGGATATATAGCCTCTATTGGGATGTCTTTTACAACATTGGGATTATTTTTATTGAGATACATAGATAATCATACTCCTATATCTTTTATAATATTTTGTTCTATAATCTTAGGTTTTGGCTTTGGGTTATTCTCGTCTCCTAATACTAATGCAATTATGAGTTCCGTCGATAGAAGACTATATGGAATTGCATCATCTATGGTTAGCACTATGAGGATGTTAGGACAGACATTCAGTATGGGAATATCAACAATAGTTTTTACTCTAGTTATTGGAAGGACTCAGATACAACCGGAAAACTATTCTTTACTGATTACCAGTATAAAGTTAATATTTACAATCTTTACTATTCTATGTCTTGTTGGTGTCTTTAGCTCATTAGGTAGGGGGAAGTTAATAAGAGACTGAGACTAATCCTAATTGGAGGTGAAACTGATGAACAGTGAATATAGGGATAAAGTTGTAGTTGTAACCGGGGGAGCACAAGGGATAGGCTATGCTATCTCCAAAGCATATCTAGATGAAGGGGCATATGTCTCTATAATAGATATAGATGAAGAGGCTCTTAATGAGCTCAGAGAGATAGACTTCAAAGAGTTCGAAGATAGGGTTATGTATATAAAGTGTGACTTGGCAAGCGAGGAAGAAATTATAACAGCTTGCAATATGATAATAGAAAGGTTCAAAAGGGTAGATATACTTATCAATAATGCTGGGATTGGTTCTACAAAGAGTATCTTTGAAAGAGACACATCGGAGTGGGATAGGGTAATAAATGTAAATCTCAGGGCTCCCTATCTTATGACTAAGTATCTAGCTAAAAATATGAATGAAGGAGGATGCATTATCAATATAGCCTCTACAAGAGCCTTTATGTCCGAGCCAAACACTGAGCCTTACTCCGCATCAAAAGGAGGATTAGTAACGCTAACCCATTCCCTAGCTATATCTCTTTCCCCATACAAGATTAGAGTGAACTGTATTAGTCCAGGATGGATAGAGACATCTAACTATAAAAAGAGGTCAGAGAGGACTATCCCACAGCTTAGAGATATAGACCATTCTCAACATCCAGCTGGAAGGGTTGGAGTCCCTGAAGATATAGCATACACCTGCCTTTTTTTGACATCTCAAAAGGCAGGTTTTATTACAGGGACAAATCTAACAGTAGATGGTGGAATGACCATAAAGATGATATATGCTGAATAATCTACTTGCCAGACTGTGACCCAAAGGGGAATCCAGGAGCCCCTTGGATAGTTCCGCCCTTTATCACCTTGGCGTCTTTAGGAAAACTTCTTAAGGTTGCTACCTTAAGACCTATATTGTACTTTATATCAAGTATATCTATTGTTCCAATGGACTGCCCCTTGGTATCAAATAACTCTATCTTTATTGGATTCAAAGAGCTCTTCTCCAGATAAAAAATTCCTCTGCCAAAATCTCCTTTCTGATTCTCCTTCAAAGTAGCGGTTAAAACATAGACATCTTTTTTGTCTACTTTCTTTTCTTCCACAGCTAGGTCGTAGGTCTTTTCTAGGTCCTTAAAGATGGATGTAGGGTTAGTCAGGTCCATATTAGGAATATTAGTTTTCCCCTGTTCTATCTTACTTTGAACCACCTGATTAGTTATCGGAGAATACATACTCAAGAGATGCTTCTCATTATCAACGAGCATCACAGTTCCTTTAAAGGTGTCTGGTTCTAAGTATGTAATCCTTACCACAACAGGATTAGTGATAGATTCTATCTTTAGCCTATAGGTAAGTTTTGTAGTCTGGGTAGAACCTGAACTCATACCTGTAATACTCATACTCATCCTTATATCTATATAAGAATCTTTTACCTCTTTTGTTCTGTTTGTTATCTTATCTATAATCTCTTTTGGT
>JACIXS010000131.1 GCA_014360335.1 bacterium
GGTTCGGGCATCGCCAGGGCCGCCTCGGCCTTCTCCTTTTCCTCCTTTCTGAAGATGACGTGCATGGAGAGGCCGATGACGATGGAGAAGAGGACCGCCCCGATGGCCCGGGCAAGGCCCAAGGAGGGCCCCAGGACCCGGGCAGTGAGGATGATGGCCAGGATGTTGATGGCCGGGCCCGAGTAGAGGAAGGCGATGGCCGGCCCAAGCCCGGCCCCGCGCTTGTAGATCCCGGCGAACAGGGGAAGCACGGTGCAGGAGCACACCGCCAGGATCGTCCCCGATACCGACGCCACCCCGTAGGCCAGGGCCTTTTTCGCCCGGTAGCCGAGGTACCGGATGACCGCGGCCTGGGAGATGAAGACCGAAATCGCCCCGGCGATGAAGAAGGCGGGAACGAGGCAGGTGAGGACATGCTCCCGCGCGTACTCCTGGAGCATGAGGAACGCCTCGGAAAGGGCCCGCTGGACCTTGGGGTGGGAGAAGGGGACGAAGTAGGCTAAGAGGAAGATACCCGCGATCCAGGCGAAGATCTTCAGGTTCCGCTTCATACGGTCTCCTTTTC
>JACIXS010000132.1 GCA_014360335.1 bacterium
CTACTAACCACTAGACAACTGCCTGAGCCTAAAGGGGTTATAGATAGAATAAAAGGTTGGTTCAGGAAAGAGTAAATAGTAATATACCCTTTGTGTATAATAGACATATATAACTTTGAGGTGATAACGATATGAAACTTAAAGAGATAATTTTTATAGTAGAAGAAGACCCAGAAGGTGGATATAATGCTAAGGCACTAGGCTACTCTATATTTACTGAGGGAGAAACTTTGGAAGAGCTTAAGGAACATATAAAAGATGCTATAAAATGCTATTTCGATAACGAAGAGGATATACCTGATGTTATTCGCCTCCATATTGTAAAGGAAGAAACATTTACATATGCCTAAAATTCCGCGAGATATCTCAGGTAGAGAACTTGCAAAAATGCTTAATAAATATGGATATACAATTTCAAGAGAAACTGGGAGTCATCTAAGGTTAACCTCTGATTCCATGGGATATAAGCATAATATTACTATTCCTGCTCATCATATCCTTAAGATAGGTACACTAAATAATATATTGAAAGATGTAGCAGAGTATCTGAAAATTCCTAAAGACCAATTAATAGAAGAACTCTTTGAAAAGTAGTCTATTTAGCTGTGCTAAAGTATACGGACGTAATAGATATAGATAACGCAAGCAAAATTATAAATCTCTCTAGATTAGAGATCAATTCTTTACCTATAGAAAATCTATTGCTGAGTAAATCCTAGTCCTTTCCCGATAGCGTTCCGTTTAATTGCTTTTATCATTTTAATCTGCTATAGTATTACTAAGTATTAC
>JACIXS010000133.1 GCA_014360335.1 bacterium
TTTTCAGTGAGTTTCTCAAGGAGTTTTTCTTTAAACTCCTGACTAAAATATCTGGTATCAATAGGAAGTTTCTTGTATTCTTTCCCCAGCAAGTTTGAATTATTATACAAATCCTCTTTTCTTTCTATCTTTCCAAATCCTAACTCTTCCCATTCTTTGACTTGCTCTTTGTTTTGTAGGATGGTTTCTATAATGCTATCTAAAAACTTTTCGCCTGCATATTCTTTTATCTTGTCCAAAGTTATCACATACTCAGTCTTTATCACAAACTTCTTTTTCTCCCAAAGCCTTTTTTGAAAGTCCTCAATCTGAGAAAGAAAATCGATTATAGCCTCTCCAATCTCACGCACCATCTTTGCGCGGGTGATGTGCTTGTCCAAAAATCTCTCTTTTTCCAGTGTCTCAATGGATAATACCTCTGACTTTATGAAGTAATCTAGTTGTTCTGAAAGAAACTTTTTAAGGTTTTTATGGATGAAGTAATCCCTTGTGTTCTTTGCGGTAAATCTTGAAATCTGATAAAGCAAAAGTGGTTTTTCGTTTCTGTATTCTTTACTCAGTTGTGCTTTTAAGATTAGATCTTTGATTTTCTTAAGTATCTCCTCGTAAATACTCTGATTTATCTTTTCTTGCTTTGCGGTATTGCTTCCACCTTCTACCTGATAATCTTTTACTTCTTTCTCAGTAAGCTCTCTGTATTGAAATCTAATGATAAGGGTTTTATCGTTTAGCTCTATGGGTTTTTCATCATCAAGGACAAAAAACCTCTCCTTTGTTGCTTTGTTTGAGCCAAGTTCTTCCTCTGCTGAAACTATGCGGAATATTACTTTATAATCATGTACCTTAAATGTGTAGTCCCTGAAAAGTAGCCCTGTCTTTGTGTAATACTGCTCACTATTTGCCCAGTAGAGTTTTACCTCTTCACCGTTGTAAGGTATGGCATATTTGTAGCCTTTGATGGAATAGCGGTATTGAGGGACAAAATCTCCTTCCTCATAGTATCTTGAAAAGAAGTTATAAAGATCATTGAATACCTGAAGCTTGATTTCATCTATTGCGTCTGCGGTTTCTTTCTGCTCTTTAATACGAAGATATTCTTTGCCAACGGGTGTGTCTTTGAACTCCTCTTTAAGCTCACCAGTAGGTTTAATAGCATCCTTTCCTAAATTTTGAATGATTTTCTCTTTTGTCTTTTCAAGTCTTTGATTTATATTTGTTAACCTTTCATCCTTGTGCTTAGAAAAAGCAAGTTCAACCTTTTCTACAAGGTCTTTTTCTATAAATTTTTCAATCTGGTTTCGTTTGTAGTTTAAAATCCTGTAAATCCCAAAATCTAAATCTGATGATTCAAACTGAAACAGCTCTTTAAGTAAATCTTGGAACCTTTGAATAGTATTCATACCATTACTTTCCTTTCCATTTATCAATTATTTTAACAGATTTTATAAGCGGTCTCCTCAAGAGTCGTTGTAGGAGAAAAACCTTCCATCATAGGTTTAACTCTTTTTTAACCTCCAAAAGTTTATCATTATTATAATGTATAGCAGAGAAAGACAGAAAAGTCAATTTCCAAAAAACTTGTCAGAAATTACTCAATTGAAATTATCCCCTGCTCTTGGCTTAACAAAGGGCAAGTTTACTGTCTTGGTCTTACCACACTTCGGGCATTTGTATCTTCTAGATCTATAAACTACCCAGAAAGCCATGGCTATGCATTTTAACTTTGCATTGTTCGCAAATGACTCTGACTTCTTTTAGTTTTATGTGTATAGTATTAGGTGTAGAGTGTTGGGTATTTAATAGCTTTATATGTTTGTAGTATAATTTCTGTGTGATAGTAGTTGAAGGAGGTGGATCGTATGATGTTTAAGAAGATACTTATAGCTCTATTCCTAATTGTAACTCTTTTAGGGTCTCTGGGTACTCCCGGTTATGCCAATTCTCTGTCAGATAAGAGATTCAGGTTAGGGTTAGACTCTATTCTTCTTGGCTACTATACAAGTGTAGGCCCACAGGGAGAACCGGATTCTCTAATAGGCTTGACTCTATTAGGCATAGGCTATAGGAAGTACTTTGAACTAAATAAACCTTTATACGCCTATGGAGAGGTAGGGACGCAGGCTCTATTCATTCCTTATCTCCAGGGTGGTTTGATCTATGCTAGCTCATCTGGAGTAGAATTCAAAACTGGGTTAAATCTCTCTATAGGGGTAGAAGAGATAATAGAGACCGATGGTAGTACAAGCTATAACTACTATCCTACCATAGGAATAGTCCTAGGTATAGGTTTTAGATTCTAGAAGCTCTAGAGTATAAGGTGAATGACATGCGGTAATGAAGATGAGGATGTCTCAGAAAAAAATATCCCCTCTTAGAGGGCATATTTTCATTACCCCTGAGAGGGGATATAGTTTTTATAGCTCTCTAGGTTAAAGAAAATCCATACTTTTCAGGATTTTCTAGTAGTACCTTTATCCTCGAGATAAACTCTTCTAAGTCTGTAAGTTCAGTCTGGATTATCTCATACATCTCTTCTTCTGTAACTTCTGAATAAAAATATACTAATCTATTTCTATATCCAGCCATCTTAACAAGCTTATCTCTTACAAATTCTTCACTAACAATATTATATCTACCCAGTATAAGAGCAATCTCCTTGTAACTAGAAGCCCTTACTCCAGGAATCCTAGATATAATATGGTTCCCTATATCAAAAACAGCCTCCAAGGCTCTTCTTAGATAATGCTCTGCAATAGCAAAATTCTCACCTGATTTAAAGTCTTCAAGACCAATATCCTTAAATTCTGTAAGTTTGTGAAAACTTCTCTCTATAATCCGTATTCTATCTAAGATAACCTCTTTATTAAGTGGAACTCTTTTCATATCCTCTCCAACAATACTTTATCTTGCTCCTCTAACAATGGCTTCATATCGATGTATTCTTTTATAATCCTCTCTCTATAGTTATACTCAAATTCCTTAGATATCCTGTATAATACCTTACCTGTAGTAACAACTTCGAATCTTAGAGTCAACGGAGCCTTATCTAGAAATACTATGTCTATATCTTCTTTAGAATATAATTCAGAGAATATCTCGTACAAAGGGATGAATAGACTTAAATAGCTCTCAGTATGAGGCTTTAAAAGAACAATACCTATATCTATATCGCTAAGGTCTCCATATGTATCTAGAACATAAGAGCCAAATAGATATACTAAAGCTATATCTAGACTTCTAATCTTTCTTATAACTTCTCTGTATTTAAAATTCATCTTCTTTCATCAATTGTATATATATTCTAACACAAAGAACATTTCTATACTTCTAAAAAATATTCTCTAGCTTGTTATGTAAAATAATGTCTTAAAGAGGGGAAAGAAAGTTTTGCTCTCCTTCCCCTCTTTAACTATAATCTACTTCTGTTTGAAGAAGAACTGACAAGGATTATAAGGATAGTTCCACAATGTATCCCAACCATAGAAGGCTTTTTCAGGAACATTCCTTAGATTGCTTCTTACAATAACAGGATGCGGAGCCAATCCTACAGTTCCAATAGTCCATAGATTTTCTGCATTAGACTTGAGTATCTCCTTCCCTAATCTTATTCTTTCTTTTTCACTAATTGTTACCTTCATCTTCTCCCATAGATCAATGAGTTTCTTTACGTCTTTTGGTGGTTCTTCTCCAGCTTTGCCTCCAGTTGTATACCACTGACCCCAGAGAGGACACCAGTTGACTTCCCATTGATATCTCATAGGAACCCACCAGAACGGTTCTAGTGGGAATAGGAATCCGCATCTATCTGCATGCCATAAACTCATCTGCATCTTGTTAGCCATAACCCTAGTAGATTGCAACTCTCCAGTTACTTCCTTTACCGCTACCTTAATACCTATAGCATCCCAATATTTAACTACCATCTCTGTTGTTTGTCTCTTAGGCGTTTCTGTTTGGTAAAATTCAAGAGTTATCTCTAGCCTCTTGCCATCTGGTCTTAGCCTATACCCATCTGGAGCACGCTTTAAGCCCATCTCATCTAGAAGTCTATTGGCTTCTTGTGGATCATACTTTATATAAGCATTGGCAAATCGTTCTTCAAAGTAAGGAGAAGTAGGTATAGGACAAGCCTGCCTTGGTGTAGCCATCCCATAATATAGGGCTTGATTTATCTCATCTCTATTTATAGCCAAAGATAAGGCTCTTCTGAATCTTACATCTCTAAATATATTTCTGAGGACTAGATCATCTGTATATGTGAGATTGAGTTGGTATGCAACATCTGTTCCCTGAACTCTCTGCCACATTAAGACTCTATAGTTCCCTTTTTTCTCATTCTCTTTGTATAATGTATAGTTTTCAAGAGTTGTCTGCATACAAGCATAATCTGCCTCACCAGCTACTGCCTTCATATTCATCATTTCTGTAGTTGTTACTACATTTACTTGAATTCTATCTATATACGGCAGTTGATTACCTGCAATGTCAATCTTCCAATAATACGGATTTCTCTCTGCTATAATAACGTCTGTCCCCTTTCTTGCTACCATAAATGCCTGCAAAGTTGGAGTCCCAGGCTCTACATTAGCTCCACCGCCTCCAAAGAAACTGTTATACTTGCCAAATAGTTGCCACCAATTATCGAAACCTTCAGCCTTAGCCTTCTTATTCAGCTCTTCTAATGGGACATACTTGGGATGAAAATTCTTAGAATAGTGCTTGGGATAATAGAAAGCCCCTTGAGCACCCCATCCATGAGCCAAATATAGTATAGCAAAGGGGTGAGGTATAGCAAAACGTAGCCTAATGGTATAATCGTCTACCTTTTCTACTGTCATTAATTTCCCGCCTGGTGCCCATGTCCTTGGCTTTACTGGCGTTAGCTCATCATTTAGAATAACATCTTCCCACCAGAATAGAATATCATCTGCGGTAAAAGGAACTCCATCTGACCACTTTATACCTTTACGAAGATTGATAGTTAGTGTTTTCCCACCATCTGTGTATCTCCAACTTTTCGCTATATTAGGCACTACAGAGGCTCCATCTGGTCCTAACTTTACTATCCCTTCAAATCCTATTAAGTTCTCTCCTTCTCCATAACCGGTAAGAGAGTTAGAAAATACTCTTGCTGTCCCTCCGTACTGTCCCACTTCTTCTACTGGAACTATTACTAGAGGCTCCGAAGGAAGTCTTTTCTCGACAGGTGGTAGTTTTCCCTGTTTTA
The DNA here is from genome assembly GCA_014360335.1 of bacterium. Lineage (GTDB taxonomy): Bacteria > DUMJ01 > DUMJ01 > DUMJ01 > DUMJ01 > DUMJ01. The sequence continues at coordinate 5,228 of JACIXS010000133.1, forward strand.
CCAATTCTGCTAACATCGGTGCCTCATTAAACTTACTGATTCTTTTACCTGTTGCTCTTTGATAATCTAATGGGGTATTATATTGAGAAGGATTTGGCATTTTCTGAGCAAAGGAAATAGAGCCAAAACCAAGGAATAAGCTTGCCACTAAGCTAACAATAATTAGACCTATCAACAATCTCCTCATCTTCTCAAACCTCCTATAAAAGTTTTATTTACTTTTTGAGTCCTTTCTAAAGACTCAAGTAGTTACCCTCTTTGGGTTAACTTGACTAGATAAAATGGTTTAAAGTTTCTATTCTTTATTCTCCACACTCCCCACTCTCATCCCCTTTCGCTACACCTTTAATAAAATTTTATCTCTTAAGTCAACCTTATACAAGGCTAGCCTGACTCTTTAATTTTTTGCGTGGGGTAGATGTTAACTATAACTTACTCTCTGAGTACAATTTTCTACTAAAAACACCCTAATGATTTATAACTTTATGATTTTGAGTCAAATTTTCTCTTCTTTCCCTAACTACTATAAACTAAATGCTATGCTTAACCTCTGGATGTAGTGGTGGAAGATGATTTTAGAATGCCCAAAATGGCGGTAAATTTTAGGTGCTGTTGCGTTTTTTCACTCGAGGATATATTTTTATATTCCCCATACCTTTCACACCCCTAAAATAGGCTTATTTTTAAGGAGGTGTAGAAGCGGTTGATGTGGTAGTCAAGGACTATGGCTTAGATGAGCTTGAAACTCTAGTAAGGGCGGTAGGATTTAGAGGAATAGGAGTTTATAGGATTAAAAACTTCATACATCTAGACCTAGGACCAGAGGGAAGGACTAGAAAAAGCATTCCCTAAATATCCAAGTTCTTGCGAAGAATAGCAATTTGCTGTTTTATGTAGTTTTTCAGTATCTTTTTAAAAAGCCTATATCTAGAAATATCCAAATCAGAATTCCTTGATTTCTCTCTTATCTCTCCTAAGGCACGATATATAAATTCTTCTGGATAGTATCTAGCTATACGTTCATAGGTCTCTATACTTCCATCTCCTAATTCTCTTTTCATTAGCTCAACTAGATAGTTTATCTTCTCTTCCCTCTCTTTGACTTGTTCTAGAACATCCCTAGTTAGATATTCACGATTGAAATAGAAAGTGATAAATTCGGTTTCCCCTTCCTTTTCTATCTTATAGCTATCTAAGAAACCTTTCACAACAAGAAGATTGGCTGTCTCTTTTATGTCGAACTTTATCCTCTTATACTCTCTTGATAATGATATTCCTAGATGCATAGCTAACTTCATTATCTCAATCTTAAATTTATCATTCTGATATGCCTTCTTGTCTAGATAGGAGAATAGAGCCTTAGCAAGTGGTGTCTCTAAACTTAGGTAGAAGTCTAGATCAACAGTCTTAATATACCCACTTTTAATGCTTTCCCAGAAGTGCTTCCCAGCTTCAACAGTGAGACTAATTCTCTTTCCTTCTTTTGTGAATTTATAATAGTTCAGTAAGTGAAATGTTATGGCAGGTAAGTAGTCTTTAGTTCTATTATCCCAAAATGAATATTTAGCCTCTATCGTTACCCCAACCAGTCTGTCTAAAGAATCTTCTAATTCCTTATATGTAGCAGAGGATTTGGGCCATCTTAGTACTCTCAAGATGTCATTTATACTTTTTATGTATAGAGTTTCAGACTGAAATCCCTGTAACTTCCAGAAGTATAGTAGTGCTAGTAATACGTCTCTATCTTTATATCGAGGTAGTCCACGCTTATCAGAGCCAGTAACAATCCAAGATGCCTGTCTTACTACTCCGTCTTTTGTTACAGTCTCCCCGTGCCATTCCACAGTTTTAACAGTCGGCGGAACTTTAAAACCTAAGTATTGAAAAGGATATTCTACTATGTTCATCTCTTCTTTTGCCTTTATCTCTTTTTTATTGTTTTCGTTTTTGTTATCTTCATTCATAGTTTCCTCCTTATGATTAAGGCATCTTATTTAACCCACTAGTTATCTTTAGATAACTAATTCCTATACACTGATTGCTATTATTTTATCTCTCTAGGACTACTTATTCAAGACTTAGTTGCGATGTAACTAGATAGGTAACTTTTAGTATTTTTCTTTTAGAGTTTTATAGAGAAAATTTTAATTGTTCATTTTGGGTTCCTGTTAAATACTGTTAAATATATGTTAAATATATTTTAGTTAAGCCGAGCGAAAAAGCTCACTAATACTGGGCTCAGGCTATCTAAAAGTTCCCAAGTTTACACTATCCGGTTTCCAAGTTTACACCATTTGGTTCCCAAGTTTACACTATTTAGTTCCCAAGTTTACACTATCTGTGGAAAACAATTCTTTTGGAAGCCTTAGCCTGTGGATAACTCAGCAAAGCCTCATCAATAAATAGAAAAGCTTAAATTCATACTCTTTTATACCGCCCAAATTTTCCGAACAATTTTTGAGTTATCCACAGAATTATTCGGACAGAAAGTATCTATTGCCACCTCTTTTTCTCCATAGATAACTAGAGGATTTGACTTAGAGTTGACTCTAAAGTGTATTATTTATTTCTACCATAAGACTATTTAGAAAGGGGAGCTAGTGTGAAGGGAAGGACAAATAAAGAATTACTATTGCTAAGAATCTTTATTGCTATCTTTTATGCTAACTGGGCATTTATATTCTTCTTTATTCCGGTATACTTAAGAGAAACTAAGAATTTCTCAGTAGGGATGATAGGGACACTTACTGCTGTTTATGCCTTTTTAGGAGCCACTTCTCAGATTTTTATTGGGTATCTTTCTGATAGGCTAAAAAAGAGAAAGCAGTTTTTAATGGTAAGTTCATTGATGCTTTTATTTATATATTTCTTTATTTTTTCAAGACTAAACTCCTTTATTGCTTTTATTTTTGTCTATTCTCTAATAGGCATATTTATGAACACCTTGACCACTCTATCTAATGTCTTAATCTTTGACTACTCTTCTTCCTCAGGAGGAACAGGTAGGGCTTTTGCCTCTATAAGGGTTTGGGGTCCAATTGGATTTTTAATAATGATGCTAACTATTGGTTTTTATCCTCAGCTAGCAGAACCTAATATTATGTTTCCTTCGATAAGTGCAGTATTCCTCTTAGAATTTATTATGATACTTCTCTTGAAAGAGCCAGAGTTAAAATCTAGTGTAAGAACTATAGAGTTAAAAGATATAAAGAAGTTTCTCTCAAGATTTGAAGCTAAAAGTTTTCTGATATTTTATGTATCTTACTTTTTTGCCATGTATGGGGCTTCAAGCAATGTGAATCTATTGGTTAGACACTTAGGTGGCTCAAATAGTGATATAAGTTGGGCTCTTGCTGTATGCTCTATTACTGAAATACCCACAGCTTTTCTATGGGGATCTCTGGCTGATAAGATAGGAAGGGTGCCATTACTACTATTAGCTTCACTAGTTTTACCATTAAGAGTTTTTCTTTATTCCTTAGCTAATAAGGCTTTAGATGTAATCTTGATACAACTTTTTACTCATAGTTTAACGTTTAACATAATAGTTATTGTATCAGCAGTACTCATAAATGATTTAGTCTCAGAAGAGGAGAGGGCAAGCGGACAGGGAATCCTGAGTATGGTAACTGCTATTTCTCAAACTATATCTGCATTAATCTCTGGTAATGTAGCAGATGAAGTAGGCTTAAAAGGTATGTATGTATTTTTGACAGTTATCGCAGTAGTTTCTACATCACTTGCCTTTACTCTGTTAAGAAGGACACATCACCATATACCCCCCAGGTGTATTGACAGTATCCAGTAATGGGTATACTATATAGATGCCGTAGGTTTCTGAGGGGTCTAGAGGACCACCTAGAACCCAAAGGAACTTAGGTTGGTAGCTTAGACTACCAAAGGGAAACCTGCTAAATTTCTGGAGTCCATTCCAGGAACTAGTAAGGAGCCCACAGGTAGATGGGCGAACCGCTTAAGGTACTTTGGAGATAGGATCCGATGGATTCGTTGGGGACCTACGGCTTAATGTTTTTTATAGGGATGGAGAGGAAATGCCATAGAATCCAGCAACCTTCTTTGCAAGGATAATCGTTAACACTCCCCTTGACGATCTCTTTTTGATGGATCTAATCCCCAGAGACTAACTAACAATACTACTAATGAATTCTATCCAGCTATCTCTCCTGACAATAGTAAGATAGTATTTATGAGAGGCGATAATATCTGGATAATGGATTCAAATGGATTAAACGAGCAACAGCTTACTAACACTAATGCTGACAGCTATCCTAGCTTCTCTCCAGATGGTACAAAGATTCTTTTTGAATCTCACAGGGATTCTGGTAATAATTATGAGATCTACATAATGGATACAGATGGCAGTAACCAGACTAGGCTCACCGATGGCAATTCGGTACCAGACCAGTGTCCAAGATTTTCTCCTAGTGGAGATAAGATAGTATTTCATTCAGTTAGGGGTGGATATTATAATATCTGGGTGATGAATTCGAATGGGACTAACATAACTCAACTTACTAACACCTCAGTTTATGATGGCTATCCTTGCTTTTCATATGATGGAATGAAGATAGCCTTTGAATCTGGCAATACTAGTGAGCGTGAAATATACATAATGAATCCAGATGGAACAAGTCCAGTTAATATTACTAATAGCCCTAAGGACGATAGATACCCATCCTGGGGACCGTAAGGAAGAAGGAGTAAAACATATTAAGATGGAAAGGACCTTCTTCTTGTCTATTCTGTTATAATAATAGACAGTATTGAAAGAAGAAGCCACGAAGGCTTTTATTCCAGCTGAAGCTGGGTGCCTTTGTGGCTTTTATTTTTGGAGGTGATATTATGCACATACCTGATGGGTATTTGGGACCCCAAACTTATGTGACAATGTTTGGGATAATGGCACCTATATGGATTAAGGCAAGTAGAGTTTTAAATAGAACGTTAAAGATGTCTCAGGTACCATTACTCGCCCTTGGGGCAGCGTTTTCTTTTGTCATTATGATGTTTAACATTCCTATTCCAGGAGGAACCACAGGGCATGCGGTTGGAGGTGTGATACTTTCAATCCTTATTGGACCCTGGGCAACACTTTTAGTTATTACCATAGTACTTGTGATTCAGGCACTCATATTTGGCGATGGGGGGATTACAGCCATTGGGGCAAACTGTTTTAATATGGGGTTTATCCTGCCATTTGTAGGATATTATACGTACAGATTGATAAGTGGAAATTCTCCTTTAAACTCCAAAAGGAGGATAATTGCAGCAGGAATTGGAGGATATATAGGGTTAAACGCAGCTGCGCTATTTACAGCTATAGAACTTGGGCTACAACCTATTATAAGTCATACTGACAAGGGTGTTCCATTATATTCTCCCTACCCTCTCTCTATCACAGTGCCTGCTATGCTTGGAGAACATCTTATACTGTTTGGCTGGGTGGAGGCTGTAGTAACGATGGCTGCCTTTGCCTACCTCTTAAAAACAAATTTCATAAAGGAGTGGGAGTATGCATAGGCTTTGGAAGGTTATAATCTTGTTAGTTATTCTCTCTCCATTAGGTATTATTGTCCCATATCTTCTAAATGCAGGTTCGGCATGGGGAGAGTGGGGTCCTGATGAGATAAAAGAACTCATTGGATATGTGCCATCCGGATTAGAAAAATTATCAGACCTAGGCAAACCTTTATTCCCAGATTATAATTTAAAAGGGTGGGAGGAAAAACCTCTTACCTACCAGAGTATAGGGTATATAGTCTCTGGATTAGTTGGTATACTGATAGTGGTAGGAGTTACTCTTTTACTTGGCAAGGTTTTATCTAGGAGATAGGACTTGAGAAGTGATACATTGGATAAGACGTTGAAGGAGATAGCCTCATTCTTAAAGGAGGCTATCATAATGGAATATGTTCCAGATTCTTTCTTTTCTAGACTAAATGAACCTACAAAGCTTATCTCATTACTCATTTTCCTTGTTAGCATAAGTTTTATAAGAAACCTCTACCTTTTAGCTATACTGTACGGGTTTAGTATGCTAATAGCCTATCTGTCAAGGATAGATTTAGCTTTGTTTCTTAGAAGAGTGTGGTTCTTCATTCCTATCTTTACCTTAGTAGTTGCTATACCTTCTCTATTTATAGTACCAGGAAAACTCGAATTTGGATTTACTATCGAAGGAATAATCGTAATGTTACGTCTGGTTTTGAGAGTAACTGCTTCTATCTCTTATGTGAATCTTGTTCTTTTTACTACAAGATGGACAAAGCTTCTTTCATCTCTAAGATATGTAGGTGTTCCAAGTATATTTGTAAGTATCATCTGTATGAGCTATAGATACATATTCCTCTTTCTAGAGATAGCAGAGAATCTATTCTTGGCAAAGAGGATGAGGACATTAAAACCAGATGTAAGAGGGGAAAGGGTATGGATAGGAAGAACGGTCGGTATATTAGCTTTGAAAACTCAACAGCTCAGTAAAGAGGTCTATCAAGGGATGGTCTCTAGAGGGTTTAATAAAAATATAATGTTTATAAATTCAGCTAAATTTTGCTTTTCTGATATATTGACTATACTATGTTCGATAGTTCTGAATACAGTTATCTTATACCTAGATAGGAGATTCTGATGGGGTATAATGAACTAATATTTAAGTTAGAAGATGTCAGTTATTCATATCTAAATCATAGGACTGCTCTCTTTTCAATAAATCTAGAGATATATAGGGGAGAAAGTATTGCTATAATTGGGCCAAACGGGTCAGGAAAGACTACACTATTAAAGTTACTAGATGGACTTATATTCCCATCTAAAGGTTCCATCTATGCTTTTGGGAAAAAGCTTACAGAAAAGACCTTCGATGACCTAAACTTTAACGTATTCTTTAGGAAAAACGTAGTCTTACTCTTTCAAGATGTAAATGCACAACTCTTTTCTCCAACTGTTGAAGATGAGATAACCTTCGGTCTTATCCAGTTAGGGCTTGAAGAGAGGATGATAAAAGAGAAGGTGCAAGAGATAGGGGAGTTGTTCCGTATTTCACATCTTTTAAATCTCTCACCGTATCAGTTAAGTGAGGGAGAAAAGAAGAAGGTAGCTCTAGCTAGTCTTCTTATCATAGACCCTGACGTGATCTTGTTAGACGAACCAACTAATGGGCTAGACCCCAGAAGTGTCAGAGAATTATTAGATTTTATTGTTCGATTTCGCTCTGAAGGAAAAACAGTTATAACCGCTACACACGATTTAAAGATTATACCTAGTATAGCAGATAAGGTATACGTCCTAGGAGAGAACAAAAAGATTATAAGAGAGGGAACTTATGAAAGTATAATTCAGGACCAAAACTTTCTAGTTGAGGCTAATCTTTTATAATTTTTAGTGCTAATTGTCCCTTCTTGGGAATTCATCTATTATTGCTTATCACCTCTAGAAACGCTTCTACTACTTCTGGGTCAAATTGTTTACCTGATTGTTCTTTTATATAATTTATTGCCTCCTCCTTCGTCCAAGCCTTTCTATAGGGCCTATCACTAGTCAAGGCATCATAGACATCTACTACAGCAAAGATCCTAGCTGACAGGGGAATCTCTTTTCCTTTTAACCCTCTTGGATAACCACTACCATCCCATCTTTCATGGTGGCAGTATGGGATATCTAAAGCTGGGCGCAAGTATTCTATCGTTGATAGCATCTGATAGGCATACACTGGATGCATCTTCATAATCTCCCATTCTTCATCTGTAAGTTTACTAGGCTTAAGTAGGATACTGTCTGGAACTCCCATCTTACCAATATCATGTAAAAGTGCACCTCTACGGATATGAGCTATCTCTTCGTCTCCTATACCTAAATGTCTAGCTATTTTTGTCGTTAGATCCTGCACCCTTTGACTATGTCCTTTAGTCTCTCTATCTCTAAGCTCAAGGGCTTTTGCCCAACCCTCAATAGTAGCTTCATAGGCTTGAATGAGTTTAATGTTAGATTGTTGAAGATTATGTAAGAGCTCTGTATTATCAATTGCTATTGCTACCTGTCCAGCCAATGTCTCTAGGTATCCTTGCCATTCTTTGTTTTCTTCTAGTGGCAAACGATGGAATATTTCTAGAACCCCAAGGACTCTTCCTTTAGCAATGAGTGGAACTGCGTAATAGGTAACAAAACCCTCAGCAGAGATAAGTTCCCTTCTAACCCACTTGTTATCTTCAGCGAGATTCTGTATACAAATAGTATGTCTTTCTAACGCCGCACGTCCTGCTATATCCTCTCCAATTGGTATAGAGGTATTCTCGATAATATGTGTATGAAATCCACGTCCAGCAGTATACTCCAGTCTTTGGGTATAAGGGTTAAGACGAAGTATATCTACTGCATCAATATTCAATTGAAGAGTAATCTCATCTAAAGCCACATTAAATACGACCCTTGGGTCTAGACTTCCAGTGATAGCCATATCGATATTTCGTAAGGCTTGTATCATCTTGAATCTATTTTGAGTCTCTTCAAAGAGCTTGGCGTTCTCTAATGAGAAAGCAGATATATGTGCAAAGTTTTGAAGTAGCTCTATTCGTTTCGATGTAAAGAATCCAGGTTTACTACTATAGATATTGAGTACTCCAATGACCTTCTCTCGAGTTAAGAGTGGGAATGCTCCACTTGTATAAAAGCCTGATTCTAAAGCCTTTACCCTCCAGGGTTCAAAATAACTATTACCAGGTATATTCTCAGAGATCTGCGGTTTTCCAGTCTTAATAGTTCTTCCCGATGGACCCTGCCCATAGGGAGAATCATCCCAGCGTATAGTAAGATCTTTGGTATAAGGATGATTCTCTGGATACTGTGCTATGATACTCACTCTGCCATCAGGTTCGGCAAGTCCTATCCAGGCAAGGTCTGCTCCAAGGTCTTCTACACAGATACGTGCAGTTATCTTAGCTCTTTTATAAGTGTTTAGCTCCTCTATAAGTAATGTTTCTGCAGTTTTATATAAGGCGCTTATAATATTTAACTGTTCTTGGATCTGAGATTCCATCTCTTTGAGTTCTGTTATATCCTCTCCTGCACTGAGAATTTTAACGATAAAACCTGAGCTATCCCTTATCACTGAATTGTGCCAAGCTATAATTCTTTCTCTACCATCTTTTGTAAGGATAGGATTCTCATAGTATTCTACAGGTTCTATCTCTCCATTCATAAGCTTCCTAAACACTTCTTTTATCTCTTCTCTTATCCTTTCTGGAATAAAATTATCAAACCAGTTTTTACCGATAATCTCCTCTTCTCTGTATCCTAGAATCTCACACCCTTTACGATTGATAGAAGTCACCCTACCTTCCCTATCTAGAGCAACAATCATAACCTGCACTAGATCAAAATAAGTGCGTAGCTGATTATAGAGGTTATAATACCTTCTCTCGCTTTCCTGTAACTGTAGTTGCTGTCTTTCTAGAGGCCTAAACATTATTCCTAGAGTGATGCCAATGGCAAAGTAGCCTAGAGATCCTGTAATAACACCTCGGATTGTAGATCCTTCTCTAAAGAAATGAGCAATTGTTATAATACCAGACCCAATGATACTAGAGATGATTCCTCCTTTGAGTCTCCATCGAAAAGAGCTAACTATGATAAGAAGAAGGATTAAGCTCTCAGTAGTTACTGAGTATAGAGGCTTTACATCTATTAGGATTATTAGGATGTACAAAGCTAAAAGTAATAGTAAGTTTCTTGTTGGAATATTCTTTATCTTTCTAAGTAGTTCCTTCATTCCTAATGCACCCTTTGAATCTTTTTATGTAAATATTTTACTACAATACTCCCTAAATAAAAAAAGGTTGCCCAGAACATTACATTGATTGCATATGCTATCTTAAAAGGCAATAAGGAGTATTTAAGAGAAGTTTGTATCTATCATAAAACGCCATCAATTAGGCATTCATCTTCTCCCAGAGTGTCTTCCTGTTGATACCGAGCATTTCCGCATCCCGGGTTTTGTTGCATTTGTGGTTTTTAATATTCTAAATTTCCTTCAAGGTGGCTATCGGAGAATTTTGACATCATAAAGAAGGGCTATTGTCCCTCATAGTCTTTTATAAATTGGACAAAGGGAAAATCTCTCTTGATAGAATTGTAGAATCTTTTATCTCCTGTGATTAAATACATATTAAATCTATCTGCTATAGCCAAATAGGAGGCGTCATAAGCAGAGATTGAATGCCTTTTTGTTAATTCTAATATCTTGTCTTCTAGGCCGTATATATCTTTCTTTTCTAAGCCTAACAAGTCGATAGCAGAAATGATCTCTCTTGCTTGTTCAGTACTAATAGTTCTTCCTTTTAATCCCCTTAATAGGCAGGATATTGCATTTAATACTTCATACCAAGTTAGACTCGATATAACAAGATTTATCTTGCCAGATGTATAATCTTTTAGAATTTTTAATGCATAATCTTTATATGTCTCTTCTGGGAAATAAAAGGCAAGGATGACGCTTGTATCAATAATATATGTCTTATTCATCTACCTTCTAGCTCTTTGCGTGTTATACTAGAGAGTTTAGATGCAGTTATCTCTAAAGTGGAAAGTTCTTCAGAGAGTTTTATCGCCTTAAAATAGGATTTAAGTAGATTGTATTCCCTAAAATCTTTACTAGAGATAATTGCTCCTGCTACCCTCTTTTCTTTTTCATTAAATACCAATATAGGGTTTTTCTCTGCCTCTTTAAGTATTTTATTAAAATTCTGCTTCCCATCAGCAATAGAAACCATTCTTTCTTTCATATAGCCTCACCTTAAGTCTAATAAATCTGCCTATATTATAAGGTCTTATAATTATTTAGTCAAGCGATTTAACCTCTTTGCCAAATGAGCTATCTTGGAGTAAATAGTCTCTTGCCAGAGATATAACTTTATTATATATTTTTGTCAAGGTGATATTAACGCATATAGGAGAAAAAATTAGAGAAGAGAGAGAAAGTTTAGGAATATCTAGAGAAAAAATGGCTATGATTTTAGGAGTAAGTCCTATGACTATATATGCATGGGAAAAGGGAAGACGCAGTCCTATTAGAGATATGAGTAATTTTATAGAGATCGATTCTAGCGAGCTTATAAGAGAGATAAGAGAGGAAAGAACTAAATATTGAAGGTCTGTGTAGATGGTAAGCAATTCCTTCAGGCACAGGCTCAGTAGTTAACAAATACACTAAGATATAGGAAAGAATAATAAGGTTTATTTTATCTTGGTGTACTCAAATCTATCAAAATCATATATACATCCGCCTATTGAGTAAAGGGAATAGGCGGTTATTCCTACCCTTAAAATATCAAATGTGCAGGTTAAAGACTTACTAACTTTTTTCCAATCTTCCTTTTCGCTGAATTTATAAAGTGCACTCCAGTTGTTTTTGTCTTTTCTTAGCTTTAAAAAGTATCTCTCTGTCTTAGGAATCTTTTCTACAGTTATCCGCTGTATGGTATCACCTTTTTTATAGAGAAATTCTAGTATAGATTTATCCTCTCCCTGTACCCTTACAAATTCTAGGTAATTATTATAACTCTCAAATACAATAAGACCAGCCCTATCCATAGTCTCTCCTGAAGTGACTTCAAACTGGATTGAGACTTCAAAACTTTCATCTAGTGAATATTGAGTAAAGATATTGGAGAGATTAAGGGGTGTGTTAGCAAAGTTTTTGATATCTGATATCATTGTCTTTATCCTGAGATATCCAGGTCTTTCATCTAGAGAATAGTCGTAATAGCCTGTTATTAGCCATCTATCTAGGTCTAAAGATTTCCTAGAGAAATCATCCGTTAGTATAGTTCTAAACCTTGGGGTTCCTGAAGGGTAAGGCTGTGGTAGGTAAGTTGGTCCTATAACTCTTACCCTACCATCCTTCTCAAATATAACTCTGTCTATAGCAAGCTGTCTTAAATGGGTTCCCTCTTTTTTCATCTGAGTATGATACACAATAAAGAATTCCTTTCCATCTGGAGTCTTTATTATACTGTTGTGTCCAGGTCCAGAGATATACTCACTTTTCCTCAAGATAGGATTCTCTTCTGCTTTCTTAAACGGTCCCATAGGAGAATCTGATACCGCATACCCAACAGCATAATCGGGTGATGAGAAAAAGTTTGCGGAGTAGAAGAGATAGTATCTTTTATTATACTTTACGACAAAAGGCCCTTCATTCCACTTAGAAGAGGCTTCCCATAATTGAGAAGGTGTGGTTAGGAATTTAGGACCTTCCTTAATGCTTAGTAAATCCTTAGAGAGTTTTACTACATATATGTCACTTGTTGGATTTTCCGAGACATCTCTTGAATAGTAAAGATACACTTCCCCATCTTCATCAACAAAGGGATGGGCATCAATAGTTGCATAGCCAAGATCAAACAGTGGAGCTTTTATATCGTTAAAAGGTCCAGTGGGTGAATCTGAAACTGCAAGGCATATACGTAAAGTCCTCCTGTTATTTATTTCCCCTCTAGCACTGTAGAACAGATAAAATCTTCCATCTTTGTATAAGACCTCAGGAGCCCAGAATGACTCTTTCCCCCAGGAATTCTCACTACTCTTATAAGCCCAGCCTCTGTATACCCAGTCTACAAGATTCTTAGATTCCCATACCTCAAACCCTCCCCCTATTCCAGCTCCACTCTCAGATGTTGCATATAGATAAAATTTCCCTTTATGGAAGAGGACAAATGGATCTGCTACCTTATATACATTTAGAGGATTCTTATATTTGAACTCCTTCGTCTGGGCATATGTCATATAGATATCTCCTCTCGAGAAAATAATACCCAAAAAAACTAGAACTATAAAGAGTTTCTTCATATTCTCCTCTCTTACAGATTCTTTACTACTTTTTTAACTATCCCAATTATCTCCAATCTATACTCTGCTTCTTCAAGTGAAAAGACTATTGGCTTATAGTTTCCATTTGCCGGATTTAATATAATACGGTCTCTCTCTTTATAGTATCTTTTCAACGTAAACTCGGATCTGTCTATTCTAGCTACCACTATTTTGCCATTTAATGGCTCGTAGTATGGTGGAAATACTACCACTATATCTCCATACTCTATCCCTGCACCAATCATGCTATCGCCGACAACCTTCAAAGCGAATACATCCTTTGGAACATCTGGAAGATATAGGTAGTCCTCTACCGGAATATCATCAAAACTGATTGTCGGAGTGCCTGCAGGGATGCTTCCATAGATAGGGATAGGCCTTAGTGGCTTTTCTACCGGTACTGCATCCTTGGATACCGGAGTGGTATCTTCAAAATAATCTGGAGTTACTCCCAGTGCAGAAGCAATCCTCCTAAGCGCCTTTTTTGAAGGTTTAACTACCCCTTTTTCTATCTTATAGAGATAATTGACGGAAAGCTCTACATTCTTAGCAAGCCAGCTTCTCTTTATCCCCTTACTATCTCTAAGCTGTCTTATTTTTTCTCCTATATTCATATTAACATTGTACCAAGTTTATATTAAATAGTCAATATCTTCACTAAATTTTCATATTAAAAAATGATTTTTAATCTTCAATATGATATAATAGAACTATTAATATATGAAAAGGAGGGAAATATGTATAGACTGATCGATGTTAATCTATCCCAAGATGATTGGTATATCTCTCTTAGTCCAATAGACAAGTGCATCTACCTGAATCTAATAATCTCCCACGCAACAAACTCTCTAGGAGTGATAAAGAATGGTCTTAAACTTATAAGTTTCACCATAGGTATCCCTACAGAGGAGTTGGAGGATAGGCTTGAAAATCTGCAGGAGAAAATCTTATATCTTAGGGAGGAAAACATCATCTATATAAAGGAGTTTGTTCTCTCCCAGGCAGGTTCGCAGAAGAATAATAACTACTTCTCTTTAGCCAAGAAGAGGTTTGATGAATTACCTTCTAAGGTTAGAAGAGCAATAATTGAATTTGACCCAGTATTAAAAGAGGTTTTAAAGATAGAAGATACTGTAGAGGACCCCTGTACTACCCCTCCCTACCCCCTGTATACCCCCTCCAATCCCCCTACCCAGCCCCTCTATACAGTAACAGTAACAGATACAGATATAAATAATAAAAATAATAATTTTAATTTTAACAAACTTTTACTGAATTTAACTGAATCTTGGAGGATAGAATGAACAATACGCTTTATTCTCAGGAATTCGAAGAGGCAGTAATCGGAGGTTTACTAACAGATCCAGAAGCTTGCAGTGAAATATTCGAGATACTAGAAAAAGATGACTTTTATACAGATCTAGGAGATATATTTAATACTATACGCCACATGTGGGAAGAAAATACAGCAGTATCACTTATAACTGCCTCAGAGGCAACAGGCAGGCCTTCAAGTCTTCTAGCGCAGTTTACATATAAATATACCACACCAACAGCGACAATTGCCTGTGCTAGGAAGATAAAAGAGAAGTCTATCCTGAGAAAGATATTAAAAGTCTGCGAGGATATTCAGCAGATAATCCTAGATAGCACAAAGCCATTTTCTGAAATCTTAGAAGAGGTAGAAAGAAGGGTATTTAACCTTGGTGAATATTCAGATGAAACAATAAGACATATAAAAGAGTATATAGAGGAGCTCTCTAGAAAGATTAAGGGAGAAGAAATTACAAGAGGGTACTCCAGCAGTTTTAAGGAACTTGACAGTCTCACAGGAGGCTTAAGAAAGGGAGAACTTATAATAGTTGCCTCAAGACCAAGCGTTGGGAAAACTGCTCTCATCCTAAATATGATGATGAAACTAGCTGAGGAGAATATCCCATCGGTGCTCTTCTCTTTAGAGATGGATGCCCTCAGCATAGCTACAAGGATGATATCCCTCTCCTCTGGGATTCCAATATTTGAACTCCGTAATGGGAGTAAAGAAGTGTATCAAAAGGCTTTGGAGAGCTTTGCATATTTAAGTAGCTGTCCAATATTCATAAATGACTCAACACTTATTACACCAAGCAAGATAAAGAGTCTTCTAAGAAGGCATAAAGAGATAAGAGCGGTATTTGTTGATTATATCCAACTTATAAAGATGGGAGATGATAATAGGGTCCTAGAGTTATCGAATATTGTTAGAGACCTTAAGAGTATAGCTAGGGAATTTGATATCCCTGTTGTTGCAGTTTCTCAGCTATCAAGAGCGGTTGAACAGAGACAGAATAAAAGGCCTCAGCTATCTGACCTTAGAGAGAGCGGAGGAATTGAGCAGACTGCAGACATAGTATTACTTTTATATCGTGATGATTACTACTCTAAGAAAGAAAAGACTGAAGATACTGTTCCAGTAGAGATAGATATTGCCAAAAATCGAAATGGCCCTCTTGGGGTGATAAAGCTAATGTTCGAAAAGAAGACGAATAAATTTACCAATGGATAAAATAAGGAGGAACGCTTGGTAAAGGCGCCATCGAACAGTAAAGAGAAAAGGCTGAGAGCTCATCCATTACTAAGCCTTCTAGAAGAATTCACCAAAACCTATAGCGGAGACCCAATCCTCCTAATAGAGATAAAAGAGTTTATAGAAAGTTTAAATGATAGGGATAAAACGATAATTTATCTAAGGTATCTAGGCTTTAGCGTAAGTAAGATAGCTAAAGAGTTAGGGGTGTCAAAAAGATGGATAAGGCGGAAGCTAAAGAGAATAAGGGAACTAGCACGTATGTGGATAGGCTCATAGATCAATCCATAATGATACTGTACTTTCATTCAAGAAATACTGTACTTTCACTCAAGAGATACCGAACTTTGGATCAAAAAATACCGAACTTTGACTCAAAAAATACCGAACTTTGGATCAAGAAATACCGAACTTTCACTCAAGAAATACCGAACTTTGGATCAAGAAATACCGAACTTTGACTCAAGAAATACCGAACTTTGACTCAAGAAATACCGAACTTTGACTCAAGAAAAAATCGAGCAAATCAGCATCAATACTTAATTTGCGCTTGAAGACAACAAGTATTTAACTAGTATATAACAAGAATATAACAAGATATAACACACATATTATGTGTTTAAAAATTTTTTAAATTTTTCACAGCTTTAAAACTAAAAAACAATAAAAACATCAAAACCCAGAAAACTATATACAAAGAGAAAGTTTTAGGGTATAATTTTAAAAAAAAGCAACGAGGAAAGTCTATTATAGGAGGCAATTATGAGAAAAGTACCCTCTAAGAAAAATAAGGTATCTTATGAAGAATCCAATAAAGACCTAAAAGATATAATAGAGATAAAAGAAAAAGAAGAAGAGATATATAACCCCTCCCATCCTGGGGAGCAAGAGAAAGGTCTAGTCATCTATGAGAGTCCAGAGATAACTCCTCCAGACAAGATACGTTCAGAGGTCAACTTCTTGATATATCCAATATTCAAACTTGAGAAGAAAAGGGAAGATGGAGTTATAGAGGTAAGGATAGCTGTAGAAAGAGAAAATCAGAGGTTAGAACTTTTTTGGGGAGTATACCCTCATCAATACTATGGTATCCCTGGACCATTTGATAAGAGGGTATTCGATGCTATTCAGGAGATAATAGAAGAGCTTCCTAGACCGATACAAAACCCGATACCAATAGGTTCTTTCTACAGCCTCTGTAAGAGGATGGGGATAGATGAAACTGCTGGCAAGAATTACGAAATGATAGAGAAATCCTTAAAAAGACTGACAGGAATACTTATAGATTCCAAAGAAACATTCTATGATAAAGGCAAAAGAAAATGGATAGAAGAAATCTTTCATCTATTCGATAAAGTAGTTTTTGCTGGTGAAGAGTTTGAGGATGGCACTATAGCAGATACAAACTACATATATCTCAACTCTAAATATCTAGATAATATAAACAACGGATACGTAAAGCCGATAGACTATAAATTCTACAGAGAATTGAACTCCAATATCTCCAGAAGGCTATATGAGCTTCTTGGTGTAAAATTCTATCCTATCTTCCAAAGGAATATAGATATCAAATTCATAAGATATCTTTATGATACTCTCTGCGAGTTGATTCCTATGAAAAAACAGAAATATCTATCTTATATAAAGCGGCAATTAGAGGATGCTATCTCAGAATTAAAAGAAAAAGGATTTATTGAGAAGTGTGAGATAAAGGAAGAAAATGATAGATTCTATCTATACTTTTACCCGGGACCAAAGGCAAAAGAAGAATTCAATAGATTCAAATTTGAGGTAGAACCATATGAAGAGCCTCAACCACTTAGAGATGCTAGTCAATTACCGCCTTCAACAGTTAAAAGTTTAGAAGCGGAGGAGCTTGTAAAATATTTCTATAGGAGAAATAGCGGAGTAGAGGTCTATGAAGTTAAGCCAAAAGAGTTAGAGCAAGCGGAACGACTTTTGTCTAAGTATGGAAGGGAAGTTTCCCAATTTATTGTAGATTACGCTATAGAATCTGCAAAGAAGACAAACTTTGATATGAAAACCTTTGGTGCAGTTCTCCAGTATGAAGCTTTGGGGGTGGAAAGATATCAAACAATGAAACAACTTGATAAGGAAAACGAAGAAGAGAGAAGAAAAACGCTAGAAAAAGAACAACAGGAAGAGCTAGAGAGAAAAAAGGCTGAAGAGTTGGCAAGGAAAATAGATGAAATCTTAGCTAGTCTTCCAGAAGAAGAGTTAGCTAAAATTCGTAAAGAGGCAGAATTAAGGGCAAAAGAGAGGGGCTCAGTATTTATCAAGTCTGGTAAACCAATTCCGGAGATTATAATCTCTATCTGTATAAGGGAGATAATAAGAGAAAGATACCTATCCGAATAGCCCTATAAATATGTTCACCCTTTACTATTTTTACTAGTATAATATAAATGTCAGGGAAGAGAAGATAAAAATTCTTTATCCCTATTCCCTGATTCCTATTTCTCAATCCCTATCAAAGGAGGTGATTCTATTTGCCAGTAACAGCTACCCCAATACAAACCCAGCTAAGAATAACCTTCTTAGTAGACCATGATTTAGACGGAAATCCCATAAATCCACCTGAAAAAGTTACCAGAACCTATGGACCATTTAAGACT
>JACIXS010000134.1 GCA_014360335.1 bacterium
GGGAGAGATGGATCCGGCTTTTTCTTAAAGTCCTTAATATGCACATAAGCGCAATATCTGCTGGCTATCCTTGTTCCTTCTACCGCTTCTTGACCACAAGCCATATAATTTCCAATATCAATAGTTGCACGAAGATACTTAGAGTTTACTGCTTCTATAATATATACCTGTTCTTCTGCAGTGCAGGGAAGTCCACCGTGATTTTCGATAGCCAAGACAAGTCCTAACTTTTCTGCCTCTTTAACTAAAATTCCTAAGGCGTCTATTACTCGTTTAAATGCATCGTTCTTTGTCTTCTCATCCACACTAAGTCTATTTTTTAATGTTCCACCAAAAATTCTAGAAACAGATGCGCCTACTTCAACCGCTACCCTCATCCATTTAAGTGTCCTATCTATCATCTCATTATATGTTTGCTGGTCCTCCAGATTAAAATTAGTAGATAGAGAAAAACCTGATAACTCTATGCCTGATTTTGCTAGAGCTGATTTAGCCTTTTCAACCGCCCCTTCTATCTCTCCGATAAGTCCAGCGTGAAAGTCAACCGCATTAACACCTAATACCTTTACCTCTTCACAAAGTCTTTCTAGAGTCCAATTCTCCTCTTTCCATCTTCTATGAAAACTATAATGACATACGGATAATTTCATAAAAATAACCTCCTATTTAATCAGAGTCCACACATCTTATGGCATTTTTCTAATACCGCTATACGCTTCCTTACGCTCTCAGGGGTTACAGCTAAAGGAGCCCCTTTTCTGATAGTGTTAAATAGGTCCATGTAGAAGTTTGCTTCTGGAGTAATTGAGTCGTCTTCAGCCTTCCACGACTCTTCGTACCAGTTTAATTCTTCTCTATTATAGCTTCGATCAGGGGTAGGTTTAGTATCCAATTCTCTAGGTGGCAGTTCTTCTGGCTTTATATATCTCCATTTTAATTCGTTTGTTGTGCCTATAAGAGTCCCTTGTGTTCCCATAACAAGCCATCTTTCTACAGGATAGGCACAGGTACTAGTATGCTCGATATCTATAAGTGGTTCACCGGGGGCTCTTAAAAGAAGCTTTACATGGTCATCTGCATCTCCAAGAGTTAATGCCCTATCTAGATGGCAGAATACCTCGGGTTCCTTTTCGGATAGAAGCACAAGAGCCATATCTATGAGATGTATACCGTTATTGTTAAGGCTTCCGCCTCCATATTCTCTTAAAGTCTGCCAATCCCATCTTCTACCAAAACTATTCAAAGTTATACGAATCTGAACTATTCTACCCAATTTCCCAGAAGCTATTACTTCTCTTATCTTTAGAAAATCTTTAGAGTAACGGCGATTTTGAAATACGGTAAGAAGAGAGCCTGTTTCTTTAGATGCCTTAATCATCTCATCCGCATCCTTAAGATTAGTAGCCATAGGCTTTTCACATACCACCATCTTTCCAGCCTTAAGGCTATCAATAGTGCAGATAGGATGAAGATAGGTAGGTGTAGCCACTACAACTAGTTCTACATCTTGGTCTTTTAGAAGCTCTTTATAGTCAAAATAGACCTTACAGCCGAATGTGTCTTTAGCCTCTCTAAGCCTATCCTCTATAAGGTCGCTTACCGCAACAATTTTATATTTATCCTGCATCTCTTTAAGTGTTCGAGCATGAATATTCCAGCCACTACGACCAAGCCCAATAATTCCTACACGAATCGGTTCTTGCATCTTTTCTCGCCTCCTTGTATCTCTCTTATTCCCAATTAATAATTACTCCCAATATATCGTCTTTTTTATTTTTTAACCACAGATAAACTTCTACAGCTTTTTCAGGAGGAATTCTATGAGTTATAAGAGGTTTTACTTTCAACTTGTCTGTATTTATAAGATCTATCATTCTAGAGATAACACCGTGTGTTCCGCCAATTCTTCCAGCTATCTTTGGATGATTCAGCACATTAGTATGAGCCCCTTTTACAATAACACCTTTTCTGTGAATATAAGTATATACATCTATAGTAACATCTCCTCTTGTAGAACCTAAAAGAATCACCTGTCCGCCTTCTTTTACCAATTCTAGGGCCTGATTTACTAGCTCTGGAATTCCTGTAGCTTCAACTACAATATCAACTCCTTCCCCTTTAGTTTCTTCTAAAAGCCTCTTCTTGACATCTTTAGTCTCTCCTCCCAGAATAATATGTTCTATTCCAACTACCTTAGCTTTTTCTATTCTGCTAGGTTTTATCTCAATTCCATATACATCAGCACCAGATAACTTAAAAAGCTGACTACATAGATTTCCTACTAAACCCAATCCTAGTACTGCTACCTTATCATTTATAGTGTATTCTGCTAAGATGATTGCAGTAAAAGCGATAGCTGCCATCCTTGAAAACAATAAAGCATCTAAATCAGAATCTGATGAAAGTTTAATAATAAAAGGACTTGAAGATTGCAATTTACCATAAGAGCAATGATTTAAATCTGAGAGGATTATATCTCCTTCTTTTACATTTATTACTCCTTTCCCTATTTTGACAACTTTTCCTATAGATATATAGCCCGGATAATGTGGATACTTAGCCCATAGATTGTTTGGGTCTTTAAATCCTACATGGGTACCACTATAAAGAGCCAATTCTGTGCCTGGGCTAATTAAAGTCTTCAGGTTTTTTACCAATATCTCTCCTTCTCTTAATTCCTCAGAGAACTCTTCTTCCAAGAGAATAGCCTTCTCTTTCGTAGGGAAACATATAATCTTACGCTTTATCATAGGCACACCTCTAGATTACTATAGGGGGTATCTACTAGATACCCCCTATAGATTATATATTTATTCCATTCTTTATTCCTTAAAGAAGAATTGCTCAGGATTCAAATATCCGGGACTACAATATGGATAAGCCAAACTTGCTTCTTTGGGAACATTTTTAAAGTTCTTCTTCACTACTACTGGTATCTTGTAACTTCCAGCTGTCGGAATAACCCATAGATTCTTAGCCCATGATTTAAGAATTTCTTCAGCCAGTTTATTTATTTCACTTTTAGTACGGCTAGTTATCAGTCTGCTGAAAAGTTTTTGAAGTTTTAATGGTTCTCCAGTTGGTTCTTCTCCACTTTTACCAGAACTTTCATACCATAAGCCCCAAAGAGGAGCCCAATAAGTCAAAGCTCTATTAGGTACAACGCACATACTAGAGTAACTCCAGTCAAAAAATCCTTCACAAAATTCTAAGTAATGAGGGACTATTTGATAATTGTTACTCTGAACTCTTGTCCACCAAAGATCTTGGCTTACTACATCTAAAGCAGTTCTTATCCCTATTTTCTCCCAATAAGCCTTTACTAACTCTGCAACATCGGGATGCATAGGATACCCCAATCCGACTAGGAGTGTTAACTGTAGAGGTTTGCCGTTCGGAAGTAATCTAAAACCATCCTTGTCTCGTTTATTAAGTCCTAATTTGTCTAGTAATCTATTAGCTTCTGTAATGTTATATTCATATAAGCTATGTATTTCCGGATCATTTCGTAAAGAAGCAAATGGAAACATAGCCTGGCATGGAGCTCCCATTCCTAGATAAATAAGTTGATTTATTTCGTTTCTGTTTATAGCTAGAGAAAGGGCTTTGCGGAAATTAATGTTTCTTAGGAGTTTGGCAATATTTTCGTCTCCTTTATAGTTTTGGTTTACATAAAAAGCAGTACCTGCCTTTCCTTCATTCCATAAATACACATCATAGTTACCCTTGGTAGCATTTTCTTTTAAAAGTGGATAGTCTGCAAGAGACATATGTCTCCCCTGCATATCTAGCTCTCCTGCTACTGCCTTCATCACCGCCATCTGCACACTCTGTACTACATCAAAGGCTACCCTATCAATATAGGGAAGCTGGTTTCCTTCAGTATCTACTTTCCAATAGTAAGGATTCCTCTCTGCTATCAATCTAGTAGCAGTAGGACTACTTTTAAGAATCCAAGGTCTTAGAGTGGGAAGTTCAGGATTAGTATTAGGGTTAGCTCTGTCTGCAAATAACTGGAACCATGCATCAAACTTGGCATTTTTAACTACCTCATCAAGTTTTTCCTTAGGAGTATATTTCGGATGAAAGTCCTGCAAATAGTGTTTCGGATAATTGAATAACCAAACTCCAGTATCTGGTCCAGCTAAATAGTAAGGAAACAAAGAATAAGGAGTATCAAATCTAAATATTATTGTAAAGTCATCCCTTTTCTCTACTTTTGCAGGCTTACCTCCAGGAGCTAACCAAGCCGGAAATACTGGAGTAAGTTCTTTGTTGTTCATAACATCGTTATACCAGAAAAGTATATCATCAGCTGTAAATGGATGTCCATCTGACCATCTCATACCTTTTCTAAGATGGAATATATAGGTTTTTCCTGCGTCTTTAACTTCCCAAGATTTAGCAATGTTGGGTATTATTGTTTTTCCATCTCTAGCCCATCTTACTAATGTCTCATAACCCATCCTGTCTCTAAGACGGGTATCGTTAGGTGAAAGGCAGGCTCTTCTCCAAGTTCCACCGTACTGTCCTATCTCTTCAACTGGCTCTACTACCGCAGGTTCCTCTGGTAATCTTTTTTCTACCGGTGGTAGTTTCCCTTGTTTTACTAATTCTTTAAGTATTGGTGCTTCGTTAAATTTTGTTATCTTTTTACCAGTAGCTTTTTCATAATCCTTTATAGTTGGATACTGTCCTAAAGATAACTTTTGTTGAGAAAAAACAAGTGATAATTGACTCAATAACAGTACTAAGCATAGAGATAAAACTGCAAAATTCTTAAAAATTCTTCTCATTTATAAAACACCTCCTCCTTCAAAACTTCAATAAGCTAGAACCTTTCAATTTTTAATCTAACATCACACTACCCTTTTAGGGTTTACTAGGATAATATTTCTCAATCTTTGATAAGTTCCCTATTCTCTGTACTTTTATTATCCCTCCTTCCACATGATCTTCTTACTACTAATTCAGGTGGTAAAACTGTCTGAAACTTGTCAAGAGTGCTTCCTTCAACAAGCCTAATAATTGACTGAGCTGCCTTTAATCCAAGCTCATAACCGTTTTGTTTTAGTACTGTAAGAGGAGGGTCTATCATAGAGAATGATTTATCGTCATCAAAACATATAATAGCTACATCGTCTGGAATTCTATACTTATGTTCTTTTAGATAACGTAATACACCTAGAGCCATATCGTGGGTTGAGATAAAAATAGCTGTTGGAGGGTCCTCTGAACTCAT
>JACIXS010000135.1 GCA_014360335.1 bacterium
AAAAAGTTATCACCCTTTCTAAACAACAATAATCATGGCTCTTCTCCCTGGTCCCTGGAATACTTTACATTTGAACCAGGTCAAGAAAAACTTAGAGAAGCCTTATGCACCTTAGGTAATGGCTATCTCGGTACCAGAGGAGCTTTTAACGAAGTTAGTGCCTCCCGAATTCATTATCCGGGAACCTATATTGCCGGAGTGTACAATAAATTAGAAAGCGATGTTGCTGGTAAAACAATCATTAACGAAGATCTGGTAAATTGCCCTAACTGGTTACCTCTCACCTTTAAAACTGAGCCCGGCCAGGACTGGATAAGACCATCTATGGAAAATATTCTCTCCTATTATCAGCGTTTAGACCTAAAGGAGGCTCAACTAATCAGAAATTATCGCATCAAAGAAGAATCCGGAAAAATTACTAATATCGAAACCCGCCGCATAGTGCATATGGGCGACAGGCATTTAGTAGCCCAGGAGTATATTATCACTCCTGAAAATTATGATGGTGAAGTTTTTATTCGTTCAGGCTTAGATGGCAATGTAGAAAATAAAGGGGTAGAAAGATATAGCGATCTTAATTCTCAGCACCTGGTAGCTGAACAAACCGGCCTCTTTTCTGATAAGGGTAACAATGGCTGCTATGTAACTGTGAAAACCAGCCAATCAAATATAATTATCGCTCTGGTTTCTAACACCTCTATTACCAATAATGGTAAGAAGGTAAAGATAATCTCCTCTACTACTAAAAAAGAAGATAAGGCTATCTTTCAGGAATTTACCATTTCGGTAAAGAAGAAAGAAAGGTATACTGTTGAAAAAATAGTGGCTATTTATACCTCTCTAGATGAGGACACCAAAAATCCGCTCAGCAGTGCTCTGGAAGCAGTAAAGCGAGTTTCCCATTTTTCAACACTATTTCTATCCCAGCAAGAAGTATGGTCTAATCTCTGGTCAATATTTGATTTAGAAGTAAAAGGACCTGTCTTCAGCCAGAAAACCTTAAGATTACATATTTTTCATCTCCTGCAGACTGCCTCTCCTCATAATATAAAATTGGATGTAGGCATTCCAGCTCGGGGTCTCTCCGGAGAGGCTTATCGTGGTCATATCTTCTGGGATGAACTCTTTATCTTACCATTTTATGATTATCATATGCCTAAGATTACTCAATCCACTTTACTCTACCGTTATTATAGATTAGCTAAGGCCAGAGAATACGCCCGAGAAAATGGTTATCGGGGTGCGATGTTCCCCTGGCAAAGTG
>JACIXS010000136.1 GCA_014360335.1 bacterium
CTAATATTAATCCAACTTCTGAAGGTGATTTATCCTTAATATTAAAGGAGACCACTGCTACTCTATCAGTATTATTAGCCACTCCATGTACCGTAACTTTCGGAATTCCTCTTAACCCAGAAATTAATTTTTGAGTTATAGCAAGCTCATATTGATGTATATTATGAATACCTCTTTTTAGGATAAATCTTACCCCTTCCTTAAGCCCTGCTAATCCGGCAATATTTAAGGTTCCACTTTCGTACTTGTCAGGTAGGAAAACTGGTTGATCTTCAGATTCAGACTGGCTTCCCGTTCCACCACTTTTTAGAGGAGATAAGTTATCTATGTTAACTCTTTCCCCAATAACCAATCCACCGGTACCAGTAGGACCAAAGAGAGCTTTATGCCCGGTGAAGGCAAGAAAATCAATATTGTCTCTTTTAATATCGATAGGAAAACATCCAGCAGTTTGAGCTGCATCTAACAAAAAAAGTATGTTATGCTTTCTAGCAATTCTACCAACCTCAACTATAGGTAAGGTGGTACCAGTAACATTGGAAGCATGGTTTAATATAATAAGCACAGTATTACTTTTTATAGTATGTTCAAGTTTTCCAGTATCCAAATAACCATCTGGAGAACAGGGAATA
>JACIXS010000137.1 GCA_014360335.1 bacterium
AAAGTGCACTATATATTTAAGAAGGGGAGTAAAGTGGTCTGATGGGGAACCATTTACTGCAGATGATATACTTTTCTGGTGGGAAGATATCATACTTAACGATGAACTTACACCAATAAAGCCAGAGATATTTAGACCGGGTGGAAAGTTAATGACAGTAAAGAAACTCAACGATTACACTGTTCAGTTTGAATTTGCGGTTCCATATCCTTCCTTCCCGCTGATTCACTATTCAGCAGCACCTTATATCTGTTGGGCTCCAAAGCATTATCTGAAGAAGTATCATATAAAATATAATCCAGAAGCTAACATAATTGCTAAACAAGAAAAATTCGACACCTGGTACAAATGTTTTGCCTTTCATCAACCTAGTTCAGGTTGGGGATGGCAAGACCCTAATACTCCTACAGTTCAAGGATGGGTCTTAAAGAGCCATGATAGTCAGCGTAGAATCTTTGAACGTAATCCTTACTATTGGAAGATTGATATAGAGGGAAATCAGCTGCCTTACATAGATAGAGCCATAGTAGAATTTCATTCTAGTATAGAGGTGGCAAATCTTAAAGCAGTGGCAGGAGAACTTGATATAGCAGGTCATGACCTTTTACCAATCAACTATCCTCTATTAAAGGAGAATGAAGCCAAAGGAAAGTATAAGGTAATTCTAGCTAGGAGTACAAAGGGTAACGACGTGACATATGCCATAAACCTAAATAATCCAGATCCAGTAAAGAGAAAGATATTTCAAGATGTAAGATTTAGAAGGGCTTTGTCTTTGGCTATCAACAGGGATGAGATAAATAAGCTACACTTCTTAGGTATGGCAATCCCTAGACAGGCTACTGTAAATCCTAACGCTTCTTTCTATAAAGAATCTTGGGGCAAAGCTTACACTCAGTATGATCCGGATACAGCAAATAAACTTCTAGATGAGATAGGGCTGAAACGTGGACCAGATGGATATAGACTAAGGCCAGATGGTAAGAGATTGGAGATCCTAGTTGACTATATGCCTTATGAAGGTCCTAAAGGAGATGTAAGTGAACTAGTCAAGATGTACTGGGAGAAGATAGGGATAAAAGTAGAAATTCAGCCTAGAGAAAGGGCTTTCCAGCTTACACGTGTCCAATCTAGCCAGCACGATATAAGCTGTTGGCATATAGACAGAACAATGGAGAGATGTGTATATACCTATTCCGGTGGAAATAAACTCTATCCTCCTGGAGACTCTGCCACTATATATGCCTGGAATTGGGGTCTATGGCTTAGAACAGATGGTAAATCAGGAGAAGAGCCTCCTCAGATCTTTAAGGACATATGGAATGCGTATTGGCAGTGGCGTAAGTATCCACCTGGGACATCTGGATATAAGTATTGGGCTCAGAAGATATTTGATATTTATGCAGACCAGGTATACATAATTGGTACAGTTGGACTTGCCCCCTGGCCTCTCCTTGTAAGAGAAAATCTTGAGAATGTCTTCTGGGAGAAGGGTAAAGATGAAGAGTACTGGTTCGGACCAGATAATTGGCTTTGGAATACCTATAGAGCTGAACAGTGGTTCTTCAAATAAATAGGTAGTGACCATTCTAGGAGGTCCCTAAAGGACCTCCTAAATTTTTGTGATAGAAGGAGGAAGGTATGGACAGACTCTTTGATAGGATTTATGGATGTCTAGTTGGTGCTTTTGTTGGTTCTGCTATGGGAGCAGCGGTAGAAGGCTGGAGTTGGCAGGACATAAAAGCAAAATATGGAGTCTTACAAGAATTACTCCCATACTCTCACTATAAGCACATAAACAAGCCTGGTAGTGGAAGGT
>JACIXS010000138.1 GCA_014360335.1 bacterium
TAGCTCTAGCTATGGTAAGGTTGTATATACATATCCCAAGACTAATCCTAGGTTGTTTACTAATCCGCCAAGAGGCTCTAGGTTATGGAATGAACTCTACACTAAGTATAGGTCCTCGTCTGAAAGATGCATAAAACGAATCCTAGTTGATTATGAGCTAGAAAAAGCTAGGGTTTATAGCAGGAAACAGTGGCTATGGCTGATAGCTCTTGTATGTATCAATATTCATCTGGATGCTTGGGTAGACTTTGCTAAGCCTAATATAGTTGGAAAGCTTATCAGTCGGGCTGAAGAGGCTAAGTAGACTAAAGTTTGTTTAGTAGTAAGATATAAAAGTAGAAGAGACTACAAGAAGGTCTCTTAGAGATATTTTACTTATTTGACTTCCAATATTTAACTATCAAGGTGCAATCTCTTATATATGGGTTTTATAACCCTGGGGATACAACCCTCACACTTAACTTTATTATATTTTATTCCCCCCACATTTGTCAAGGGGAGTTTCCGAGAAGCTACCAATTCATTATTACTCTAAGAATCTTCTATAGGTTCTCCTCTCTTTATTGTAAGCCCTATTCCCCGCTTTACTCCCCTATAAAATTATACTACATTATACCACCAAATCCGGCGTCTATTACATTAAAAACCCGCCCTCTAGCGGGTTCTCTAGTCTTACAGTTTACTTAAAATATTCTTTATAAACTCTAAACTTTTTGGAACTCCTGTCTTTTCATTCTCAGGTCCTTCATATTCTAAAGCTACGTAACCGTCGTAGCCTGAATCTTTTAGAACCTTTAGACATCCAAGCTGGTCTACATCTCCTTCTCCTATAGTACAAGGTTCAATA
>JACIXS010000014.1 GCA_014360335.1 bacterium
AAATTTCTTGGTGTAAGAAAAGACTTACCCTTACAAACTTCTCATAGACATCACTCTCATTTAATCCCTATTCATCCTCTGCATTTACTTACTATAGATGGTTCTGAAGATGAAAAATCTCTTATAAAGAATTCTATTAGACAACTTATATTTATGGGGCATGGAGAATGGGTAGGATTTTCATTTTCTTGGGCAGCGTCTATCTTTGCTCATACTGGTTATTCTAACCTAGCAAGAACAATGTTATTGGATTATATCGATAGAATGATCACCGAGAATACCTTTATGATGCAAGGTCCCCAGGAAGGGTGTGATATGTCAGTACACGGTACCTATGCATTTACTTTAGAAGGAGGATTTGGATCAGCTAATGCTTTACTAGAAATGCTATTGCAGAGCTATAATAATACTATACGTCTTTTCCCTGGGGTTCCAGAATGTTGGCAAAACGTAGTATTTCATAATCTTAGGACAGAAGGAGCATATTTAGTTTCTGCCGTTAGAAATGAAGGAAAATGCATCTGGGTAAGGATATTT
>JACIXS010000139.1 GCA_014360335.1 bacterium
GAGGAAAGAGGAAAAGCCGCCTGCTGGGTTAGCCTCTTTTCCTTATTTGGCGGGATAAAAAATAGCCCAGCCAGAGACACTCTTTAAGTCCCTGTTCTATGGAGGGTTTATGCATGAGAAACAAGGTGTATCTGTAGACATGGTGTCTATGATGGCTTATCTTCCTGAAATTGTTGAGTGCATTCATGAGCCTTCAGGTGACTTAAAAAGATGTAAAGGTTGTCAGTTTAAAAAAGAATGCACAATTGTCTCTGCAGTAGGATTTATTATCAGTAGATTCATAAATGGAGAGAGAGTAGTAGTAGGCTCAGAGAAGTTAAATTAATAAGATAGGGGCTCAGTTAGAGCCCCTATCCTTTTCTTTATTATAATATCCTTCCAAATATGCTATTAAAATTTATATGTAAAACTCATTCCTATCATATGAAGAGCTGATTTATAAGTTCCATTCGCAGCTGTTTGGGGAGTTAATATACCATCTAATGGATTATCATCAATTGAATTGTTCTTTTTTCTATTCTGCAATTTCTGATAGGCATAGGCTATAT
>JACIXS010000140.1 GCA_014360335.1 bacterium
AACAGTGAAGATTTCTTGTTCTATTTATAATAAGGGAGCTACTGGAGTTGAGAAGATAGCTCTATTTGTTAATGGAAGAATAGCTGAATTTAGAAATGTTCCTGTTATTAAAAATAATGAGCAGGAGGTTGAGTTCGATTTAAAACTTTACGAGCCAGGTACGTTCAAAATTTCAGTAGGAGGTCTGGAAGATTTACTTTCTAGTCCTGAAGAGATTATTGAAGTATCGGGGAATAAGCTTCAGTTTGTCTGTGATAAACTGAAGTTGTCCGAAGAATCCGGAATAATACCAATTGGCGATGAATTAGAAATAAGTGCAGAGATAAAAAATATAGGAGATCTAAGAATTAAGACTCTTGTTCCTCTGTATCTTAATGAGGATATATTAGATTCTAAAGTGGTTGAATTGCTACCTCAAGAGACTAAAGATATAAGCTTTTTAATCAGGCCAGCGAAGGGGATTTATAAGGTCCGTATAGGGAATACTACTCCTGTCGATATAAAGGTATACCCACACTATCCAGTAGATATAACAAGATTAGTATGGCATACTCATACTGCGACCCGAGCAAAACCTAGCGATTTTAAGATTGATTTGGAAAATAATTACTTTGAGATTGTAGCCAGTGGAACAGACTTCCTTCATGCAGAAGATTCTTATGGAGCTATATATTTGAAAAAGATAGTGAAAGGTAACTTCATTGCTACTGTAAAGGTTATTAAATTTGGAGAAGGTACAAATCCTTGGTTTAGAGCAGGTATATATGTAAGGAATGATATTTCTAAAAGCTTTGAAATACAGCCTGGAAGTCTCGGTTCAGTCTTAGTGTTTATTACACCCAAAGTGGCAGGAGTTCATTGGGATGAATTTGGAGATGGATGTATGCATCAAGCTGGTAGTAGCATAAAGCTTAGATACGAACCGACTGAAAATTCTCCTATCTGGATAAGATTAGTAAGACATGGAAATAGCTTTACTGGTTATATAAGTTATGATGGTAGAGAATGGATTAAACTTAGAGATACTAAACCTGTTCCTGGGTTAGCCGAGGAAATGGATATAGGATTAGCTGCAGGAACTATAGATCGAAGACCTTCTTTAGCAGTATTTAAAGATTTTACTCTTGAGTTGGAGGAGGAAGGATGGGAAAAGAGAATACAGTGAGATTATTAAAATCTCTTATCTAGGAGGATAGAGATGTCAATCAGGATAGGATTTGTAGGTACTGGTGGAATAGCTCAGCACCATATGAATCACCTTATTCAGATAGAAGATGCAAAGATTATCTGTGGCTACGATATATCCAAGGAATGTTTGATAAATGCTTCAAAGAGGTTTGGATTTATTCCCTATGAAGATCTAGATAAAATGCTCGATTCAGAGACTTTGGACTGTGTGTATATCTGTATTCCTCCATTTGCTCATGGAGATGTAGAGAAGAAAGTTATAGAGAGAGGTTTGCCATTTTTTGTAGAAAAGCCCATCGGAATCAACCTTAATACTATAAAGGAAATTCTTGCCCTTATAGAGAGAAAAGATATAATTGTAAGTGTAGGATATCACTGGAGATATATGGATATAACAAAAGAAGCTAAAGAGAGGGTTTCTCCTGACAAGATAGGTATGATATTGGGTTACTGGATGGGAGGATTACCAATGGTTCCCTGGTGGAGAAAGAAGGAACAATCTGGAGGGCAATTTGTAGAACAGACTACTCATATAGTTGATCTAGCCCGATTTATAGTTGGAGATATAACAGAAGTCTATGCACTATTTGCCAAAAGACTGATATTTGATGTAGAAGGAATGGATGTGCCTGATGTGGGGACAGTAAGCTTGAAGTTTGAGAATGGAGTAATAGGCAATATATCAAATACCTGTGGATTAAATTTCGGTTATACTGTGGGGCTTCACATTTATGCTAGGGATCTAGTGTTAGAGCTTCTAGGTAATAAAATGGTTATAAATGAGCCTAAGAAGAAGATGGAAATACAGACGGGCTTGAATCCTTATCTAGAAGAAGACAGGATATTTATAAATGCGGTAAAGACAAAAGACCCATCTTGTATCCTTTCTACTTATAGAGATGCAGCAAAAACACTAGCAGTCACATTATCGGCATGGGACTCCGCAAATATGAATAAAGCGATAAAAGTTCCTGAAATATAGGAGGTTTAGAAGAATAGCTAAGGTATATCTGGGGCAGGATGTAGGTCTAGATATATTGAAAAATAAAGTGAGGCTACAAGAGCCTCTAGAGTTTCCGAGAGAGTATCTATTGTAGCCTCTCGGAAACTCCTGATCTGTAATCACTTTTTGATCCCCTCCAACATAAGTACCAACCTCCCTGTCTTACTTACCATTAAGGCCATACTATAAA
>JACIXS010000141.1 GCA_014360335.1 bacterium
ATTGCGGTTCCACCACCAGGTTGTATCATTGATATCTTTTTAGCTATATTCTCTCTCTCCCTTGCACTTGTAAGGTCTACAATCCACTGGAATGAATGGTCAAAGGCTATAACCCCTACCCTATCCTGGTCTTTTAATAGGTCTACAACTAATTGTGCTGACTCTTTAGCCAAATCTATCTTGGCAAGTTCACCCTCCTGTCCACTCATACTTCCTGACGCATCAATAACAAGAACTAAAGCTATGTTAGAAAGGCTAGCGGATTGTGTAACCCTAGAATCTACAGGGAGTGTTTCTTCTAGTGGTGTTCCTATATAAGAACCCATACCAAAGCTATTAGGACCACCTATGACAAGAAGCCCACCTCCAGCATCTCTGACAAAGGATTGAATAGCTTTCATCTGATTCAGAGTAAGTAATGTTGCTGAGA
Organism: bacterium; assembly: GCA_014360335.1. Classification (GTDB taxonomy): domain Bacteria; phylum DUMJ01; class DUMJ01; order DUMJ01; family DUMJ01; genus DUMJ01. The sequence continues at coordinate 431 of JACIXS010000141.1, forward strand.
CATCGTCTAATATCACTGTAGAGTATCCAGAAAATCCCACAGTGGTATCTGGTATCTGTCCAGGGGTTACTACCTCTAAATCTATGCCTTGAGCCTTAAGGGCAGATAAAACCTGTCCGTAACCTACGTTAGGATTATACACATAAAGGGCCTTGGGAGGACCTTCTACAACCGTAAATGCCTCTGTAATATTGTTCTCAATTCTAGTATCCTTTTGGGGGAAAATTTCTGCCTTAAACTTATGAAAACCTACATTATTAGGTGTTATACTAAATAAGAAGAGATTCCTACCTTCTTTGACAGGTAGATTCTGAGAGATAACCTTCTTACCATCTTGATACAAGTCAAAAATTACACTCTGTATAGTTGAACTTGCTATTACAACTTTTATAACAAAAGGCTCTCTGAGTTTTACTTTATTAGGGACCTCCAAATCTTCTATAGTGACTTCATCTAGAGGTTCTCTTATTATAGGATAGACATCTATCTTAACATCCTTTCCCCTAGACCTGTAAGCTCCATCTATAGCAGAACCATCTGTCTCGTTTCCATCAGTAATCAGAACTATTCTTCTATTATTCCTATCAGATTGAGAAAGAATCAGATTAGAGAGGTCTATAGCCCTTTCTATATCTGTTCCTTTTGAATCGGGATAAGTTTTTATCTCTAGAGAAGGAATATAGGATAGAGGGGCTTGAGTCAAGGCATCTTCGCCAAATACAACGAAACCAACCCTATCATTCTCTCTTTTATAACCTAAAGACTCTTCTATAAATCTCAAGCCTTCACTTCTAAGATTAGAAGGGATACTCTCCGATGTATCTAACGCAAAGACTATATCTAAACTATTATTCTTCTTTATAATCTGAGGACTCGTTAAAGCAAAGACCAAAAGAACCATTGCAATAACTCTTAACCAGAAGCTTTTCTTACGAAGTTTACTTCTATTTAGCCAGATAAATAGAAAAACCAAAGATAGAAGTAATAATGGGTAGATATAACTAATCTTCAAGTGATTCTCCTCCTACCATAAAAGAGATAACCTTCTAAAAATACAATACCAAGAGCCCCTAAAGTTAAGAATCTCCAGATATCTGTATTTAATAGAATTCTTTCTCGATATGCAGTATCTTCTCCAAACTTTTTAGGAGAAACTTTAGGGGATATATCAGATTCCAAGGAAGAGCAGAGATTAACACCTACATCTATATTCCATAAACTACTCTTAAAGGAATAAACACCGACCTTATAGGTATCACCAAAAGCTATAGATCTTCTATCATCAGTCATCCTCTTTACAATACCATAAGGGGTAGTTATAGTAACATTTTCATTTACCTCTTTAGTTCTTAGCGTAATAACATCACCAGTATTAGCTACACTAGGCGACGGATTCTCACCCAACCAATCTATGATATTCCTTACAAGTATCGGGAAGCTGGAAGATTCAATTAAAGAGCTTTCCTCTGGATAAAAGCCAAAGGCAACAATCCTGCCAAGATTCCCCTCATAACTCCAAAGTATGGAACCATCTTTAGTCCCAATAAGGCTTTCACCCTGACTACTTTCAAATACAACTGCCCTCCTTATGTCTATATCTTTAAGGTCTACAAATCTCATAATGGGATTAGTAGCATCCACACGAAGTATAACTGGTCTTTCTAATATATCGGTAACCTGTAAAGGTATATTAGATGGAATCTTCCCTATAAATATGTAGTTTCCAGGTAAGACCTCATTAGGAGCAGTACCATCAAATATTACTATGTCATACTTAGATAGCATCTCTAAATCAAAGGAATCTGTCTTATCAAGGATACCTATATCTGCAAGTGAAAGGGCTATCTCCAAGTATGGATTCTCTTTAGTTACAAGTAAAACAGATGGTTTAACTCTAGGAAACGTTAGATAAGCCTTATCATCTATAGAAAGTAGGTCGTTTGGATATATCATCGCCTTCACTATACCACTAAATCTCTTAGGTCCAACAATAACCATTCTCTCTTCTTTTGGATTTAACTCTAATGTAGTTGTCTCTATAAGTTTTTCTCCTTCCCAAATCTGTAGAGGAATAGATCTTTTATCTTTAGAGAAGTTTCTAACCTTTATAAATATCTCCTTCTCTCCCCTTATTCCAGTATCCCTTGCACTAACATTAGTTATACCAACATTATTGCCATCTTTAGAAAAGGTTAATAACTCTACAGGTAAAGTATTAGGGATATCTTTTTCAAATGCTCCGTCGGTAAAGATATATATTACATCAGGTTTTTTACTAAGCTTTTCTATATAGTTTAAAGTCTCAGTTATATTACCCTCTGTATCTGTTGGATAAAGGTCATTTATAACCCTTTTTACCTTTCTTTTATCCGTAGTGTAATCTAGGAGGAATCTCGTCTTTGAATCCGATGAGAATACAGAGATGCTGGTCCCTCTTCCCAAAGAATCTACCATTTCTAAAGCTTTTTCTTTTGCCAAATCAAAGCGTGTTGGTTTTATATCCTTTGCCTGCATACTACAGGAGGTATCAATT
>JACIXS010000142.1 GCA_014360335.1 bacterium
TTCCTAATACTATCTCTTTCTTTATCGCTCAATGGTCTAGAGGCATTAGCTATATCTGTCACCCTGTTTATAATCCCGGCAACTCCAACCCCTGTTCCACCCCCCGTAACCTGAACAATCTTTCCTCTATACTTAATCATATATTCCTCTGCGAGCCTCTGAACCAATATAACCATCGTATCTGAGCCTTTAATAGTAATTCTTCCTCTTACTACAGTAGCAGAATAAACAGGTCCAACAAAAAGAACTATAAGTAAAAATAAAGACAAAAACTTCTTATACATTTTCCCCTCCAAAAAGTTTAGTTTTACTCAACCTTTCCTAAGACCTTCAAAAACCTTGAAGGTTCATTTGCCAATATGTCTAAATATTTTGGAACCTCTTCTAAAGAAATAATCTCACTTATAATAGCCTTTACATTAACCTTACCCTTCTCTATCATCTCTAGAGCAAGAGGAAACTCTCCAACGCTATTCCTAGACCCATATATATCCAGCTCTTTCCTAGTAATCAATGCTGTTGGTAAAGAGATCTCCTGATTAGGCCACCCTACAAAGGCAATTCTTCCTGTATATGCAACTATATCCAAAGAGGTCCTTATTCCAAAGGAAGAACCAGTAGCCTCCACTACACATTCAGCCATTCTACTATTAGTAATCTCTTTTATCCTCTCTACTATGTTTTCCTTATTAGGATTTAAGAGATATTTTATCCCGAGATTACTTGCTACCTCCAGTCTCTCATCTAATATATCTACAAGTATAGGTATAGCATTGATAGCTAAGGATGCCTGAGCAGTAAGATTTCCAATCTGACCTGCACCAAATATCACTATGTGCTCTCCTGGCTTAAGCTTTAATCTATGGATAGAATGTAAGGCTATAGAGAGAGGTTCAGCCATAACCGCCTCGTCAAAAGAGATCAAATCTGGAAGTTTATGAATAAGATGTACAGGGTGGGAGATATACTCAGTCATTCCTCCGTCTATATGAACACCCAAAACCTTTAGGTTTTCACAAGAGTTCGTTCTACCGTTTAGACAGGGATAACATCTTCTACAATATACGTATGGTTCAAGAATTAC
>JACIXS010000143.1 GCA_014360335.1 bacterium
CTGCAAATCGTAAACTATAGAGTTAGGAGTTCCTTGGATACAGATGTGAATAGGTATATAACTGGTTGCCTCAATAACTCTATGAAACCATCCCTTTATAGTAGAGAGAGATGGCAAAGGATAAGTATCCCAAAAATTATAGCTCATGGGTTTTCTATAATTAGCCAAAAGTTGATAGGCTTTTATCTTAAGTGCTTTCATGACTGGTCCCTAAGTTTTTATAGTATTCTTTTACTTTCTCTTTCATGGTGTCAAAGAATTCTCCGGTGTTATCAAAGACTTTTCCGCATAATTTTCCAAATTCTTCTTCATTTAGCCAGAATCCTTTTATGTATCCGATTATTGTATTATCTCCAACTTTTTCATTGTTAAAAGATAGGGCCATTGTAGATTGGAGTATTTCAGTATTAAGTGAATATGCTTTCTTTTCTTTATTATAATTGACCTTTATCTTATTCAAGAAGAAGGGATTTTTGACATTGTAGAGTCCACCTATGGCAAATAGCGGGTTAAGAATTTCTGTCCTTCCTTTTATGTCTCGATTTAGGACCTTTAATACTTCTAAAACATTGCATACTCTTTCAGATTTAATCTTAGGTTCTAGATCTATGTTGTCATTTTCATCTCTTCCTATTCTATCTAGATCGATAGTAATTGTATATGAATACAAAGAGTAATGATGTTCAAATTGAAAGATATTAGGATTAGTATCGCATCTATCTGCAAAGTTTTTATTACTTCCAAACTCTAAGTCATTATACATTGGTTCAAGAGAGATAGCCGGTGTTATTCTTACGACTGCAGAACGAGTTA
>JACIXS010000144.1 GCA_014360335.1 bacterium
TAACCTAGAGGAAACTATATAGCAGAGTGTAGGATATATTTTCTAAAGTCATAATTAGTAAGCTGTTAATAGTCATTTTCTCTAATACATAAAGCAAAAATAAAAAAATAGAGGGTGACATTTTCACAGACTATTGACAGTATGCATTATAATAGAGACACCTAGTATCTTATTTCTTCTTTCGCTGCCAAAATAAGAAACTTTTTGCTCTCTCTTGGAATTACCTCTTCTACGTATTTCATAGTCAATATCTTGAAATATTTCATCAAATCAAAAATCTCTTCTCTAGTTACATAATAGTGAGGAATTCCAGCCTCAATTCCTTCCTTCTTTATAACAGTTCCATCATTAAGATGGATATTATTTGGATTATTAAAACTTTTACTAAATTTGGAATTAAGGGTTACAAAAAATTCTCCTTCTCTTTTTAGAACTCGCCAAACTTCAGAGATTGCTTTTTCTAAACCTCTCTTATCGGTGTGGTAGATTGTATGATAGGATAAGACACTGTCAAAAGTTTCATCTTCATAAGGAAGACTAAGCATATCACCTGATATTGCATTAATATTTAATCCTTCTTTACCTGCTTTTTCTCTTAAGATCTCAATCCCACTTTCAGAAATATCAATAGCATAAACTTCAAATCCTTGCTTTGCAAAAAAGATAGAATGCCTTCCCTTACCACATCCAAGGTCTAATACCCTTAATCTGCCTTGGTCTTTCCAGCGGTAAGAGAGGTAATACACCTCTTCCGCAGGTATATCCCATCTTTCCTCATTAATTTCTTCCCATTTCCATCCCTTTGATTCCATTTAAACCTCCTGTCTTCTAGCTAGGTCTAAGATTATTTTTTATAGCCCTTCAGCGGATTCATACAGCATAAATATCGCTTCCATAGTCTTTTCTGCCTCCCTTAATGTTACTAGTGGTTCTTTATTGTTTATTACGCAATCTACAAAGTGGTCTATCTGATTCTTCCAAAAGTCTGATGCTCCTATGGCTGGCTTTATATATTTTGGCGTGTCATCCTCTTTATAGAGGATAAGTTCATCGTTATTGACCTTTATAGAGCCCTTTGTCCCATAGACCTCTAACCCTATCTGCTCAAAGCCTTTGGTAATGCTACTCATAGAGAGCTGAGCTATGCTTCCATCTTGAAAGTTAATCGTTCCTAAGAATGTGTCTTCGACTTCTGTGTCAAAGAGTAGATTGAGGGGAAGTCCTTTTACTGATGTTATCCTTTTACCTGAAAACCAGACTATTGCATCCACTATGTGTATGCCGTCCCTGAATAGTGTCCCTCCCCATGCTTCCTTTTTTGTAGTCTTCCACTTTGGATACTGGTTATAGTCTTTGAATGCCAGATACTTTCCTATAATGAATAGGACATTGCCTATCTCTTTATCTTCTATTAGCCTCTTTGCTAGTCTAAAAGTATCGCTAAACCTTAAAGAATGGGCAACCATAACTTTAATGTTTAATCTTTCTCCCTTTTCTATAAGTTCTCTTATCTCCTCTCTACTTGTAGCAACAGGCTTTTCTAATAGTATAGGAATCTTAAAGTCCATAACCCTTAATGTTATGTCTCTGTGTGTATAATGTGGGGTGCATATGCTTACCGCATCTAATTTTTCTGAGTTTAGCATATCTTCAAAACTTTCGTATGTCTTAAAGCCTATTTTTTCTGCACTTTTTCTATTTACCTCCAAGGGGTCTGCTATTATAACCTTACCCACATTCTCATTACTTATATAGTGTTGGACGTGGACCTTTCCTATAAATCCGTAACCTATTACACCTATATTAAGCATAGACGGTCTCCCTCCTACAAGCAGAGAATGATATTATTACTGCAATAATGTTCAATAGTGCAAATGAGATAAATGCTATAAATGTTCTTTCTGGAGTAGCGAGGAGATATCCGCTAGCTAGTAGTGATACCGCTACTCCTAATGCGTTAAATGTAAAGACAAATGCCATATAGTTTGACCTATCCCTTAAACCTGCAATATCTGCTATCCAGGCATTAGCATTTACAGATACCGTTGAGACCTGAAAGCCTAGAAGTCCACCAGATATGATAAATGCTATGGGAGATTTAGTCAGCCCCAGCATAAGACTAGCCAGAGCCCCGAACATAAAACTTATGATAAATGAGAATCTTCTACCTAGAAGGTCTGAGATGCTTCCCCCAATCTTACTGAATAGGGATTTTAGTAGATAAAAAGAGATAGTTAGTACCCCTATCCAGGCTAAGCCTATCTCTCTACTTATCAGGATACTAAAACCGCTATAGACTATTCCATAGGAGAAAGAACTTATAAATAGAAGTATACTGACCATAAATGTCTCTTTTGTTGCTATCTCTCTTAGTGAACTAAATGTTATTGCCTTTGATACGACTACATTCTCAAGTCTTAGTTTAGATAGGAGTAGAAGTCCTATAATTGGAGGAACCCCTGCAAGGGAGAACATAACCTTACCGCCAAAATATGCTAAGATTTTATTTAACCATAAGACACCTATAGCGGTTCCAAATCCTACACCAGCGTATAATGCCCCTACCGCCCTTCCATACCTCTCTATATTTGTATTGTTTAGAAGAAGAACAACACCAGAGGTCCAGAAAAGTGCCGATGAAAATCCAAGTATGCTTGTTGCCAGGATAAAATGCCACAGGTCATTTCCAACTGCAAAGATAAATGCGTAGATAGCATACCCTCCAATACCTATAAATACTACTGGAATCTGTCCAAGCAGTTTTTCTAGTCTATGTATAAAAAATCTAGAGGGGATCTGGGATATGTATATGATTGCTATTACTAAACTGGCTATAGTTGATGAATATCCCAGACCCTTAAGGTATGGAACGATATAAGGTTGTGTAGCTCCTGAGCCAAGGAAGAGGAGCCCACCTATAAGAAAGAATATAATCTCGTTGTTTATGTTACACCTCTCTCAGTTCCTCTATATTTTCTTTTACTTTTGATACCGCTGTGAGTATATCGTCCATATCCTCTTTTGGACCAAGTAGGACATTCTGAGGTAACCAGATTCCTTCTTCATAACAGGCTTTCTCTGTGACAGGTAGATAGACATCTTTATAGTCTCTTCCTTTATACGGCCAGTCCAAGATAGCAGGGAACTTATATAGAGGAACATATCCAGGGCTAGCAGGGATGCCTTCTGCATTTAAAGCCTTTATAAATGCATCTCTTTTTATCCCTTTGAATTCGTCCTTGTTATATCTAAATATAAAGAGATGGTATGCGTTTCTTGTTACTCCTTCATCTGGGACTAGTGGTTCTACCCCTCCTATCTTTCTTAATCCATCTGCAAGATACTTGGCATTTTCCTCCCTTTTTCTCATCTGTTCTTCTATCCTTTCCATCTGAACAAGAAGTATCCCTGCTTGAAATTCTGTCATCCTGTAGTTCCAGCCAAGTATGGGATGGTCATACCATCCACCATCTTTGACCCTACCTACATTCATAAGAGACCATGCCATATCGGCAAATTTTTTGTTGTTTGTAGTTATTATCCCACCTTCTCCTGCATTTATATTCTTTGATGCCTGAAAGCTAAATGTTGCCATATCTCCAATAGAACCGACTCTTCTGCCTCTCCATTCTGCTCCATGAGCCTGGGCAGCGTCTTCTAAAACAAGAAGATTATACTTTTTTGCTATCCTCATTATCTCATCCATATTTGCTGGACAACCACCAATATGAACAGCAATGATTGCCTTTGTTCTTGTAGTTATAGCCTGTTCTATACTCTTTGGGTCTATGTTATATGTATTTGGATCTATATCTGCAAATACAGGATCTGCCCCAACTAGTAAGCAGGCGCTGGCAGTAGCTATAAATGTATACGCGGGAACGATGACCTCGTCTCCCCTTCCTATATTCATAGCCCGGAGTGCTATCTCTAACGCTGCTGTCCCATTTACACAGGTAACGCCATAGTTTGCACCAACAAATTTACTAAATTTCTCCTCAAATTCTTCATTCTTTTTACCAGAGATCCTACCCCAATGTCCACTTCTTAAAACTTCTATTAGCGCCTTTTCTTCCCTCTCGTCAAAGATAGGCCATTTTGTAAATGGCTTGGTCCTTACAGGCGTTCCACCTTTAATAGCAAGTTTCATACCTTAACCCTCCCATCCAATCTCTTTTAATGTATTTTTTAACCAGTCTAAGCCTTTCTTTAGACCAATCTTGGGGTCTTCAAGCCCCTCATACTCTATACAGAGAGGATTCTTATAACCGTTCTTCTTAAGCTCCTCTAAGAATATCTTTAGGTTTATCTCCCCCTCTCCAAGGGCTAGTGATATGTAGTTATCCCTTATGCCATTCTTTGTACTTCCATTCTTTAAATGTGTATGAACGGTGTAAGGAGCAACTAGTTTAAAGAATTCTTCTATATCCTTTAGATTATTTCCATACCAGTAATAGTTTGACGTATCCACTGTGAGCCTTAAGTTTTCTGAACCTACCGCTTCTAGGATCTCTAACTCTACCCTAGCATCATTGGTGAGGTCTCCATGGTTCTCTAGACCTAAGATTATCCCAAGTTTTTCTGCCCTCTTTACCATCTCTTTAAAGCCTTCTATTATAAGTTTAATAGCATCCTTCTTGCTTATCCCTTCTTTTGGTTCACCTCCAAAAGCCCTGACAACTTTGGCAGAGACCTCCTTGGCTAGTTTGCAGGTGTTCTCCAACTTTTCAATCTGCTTGGTCAACTCTCCAATATCTTTTTGAACAAAGTCGTTATAACCTGATACTGCGAATGGTTCTAGGTTATATTTCTTTAATAGCTCTTTTATCTTGGGGACATTTTCGAAGGTTAGTGGAAGACTATTCTTATGAACCCCAGGTGATGTGGATATCTCTATACCATCAAAACCTGTAGAACTAGCATACTCCAAGAATTCTTCAAATGTATATCTTCCCATTGATAAACCTAATGCTCCTATCTTAGGCATCTTTACCTCCTTCTAAAAGTTTTATTGAATTTTTATAGTAAATGAAAACCTTTTCTTCCTCTGTAAGTCCGCTACACTCTACCATCCCAATAACAAAAGCAGGATTTATTAAAGTAAAATCTGTTCCAAATAGTACCCTCTCTATACCAACTGTATCTATACTCATCCTGACCTTATCCCTGTCTGCATAGCTCGAACAGGGCTCAACGTATATATTTGGATACCACTTTACTATGTCTAAACAGTCATACCATGTATCTCCACCTGTATGCCCCATAATGAATCTAACTTTAGGAAACTGCCCTGCTAACTTGGTAAGCTGGACAGCCATAGGGACTCCCCAAGTATGGATAAGGTATATAAGTCTTGTGCCTGAGAAGTGCTCTATAATATTTTTTGTCCGTTCATCATCTAAACTGACTCTAGAATAAGCTGGATGTAGCTTTATACCAACAATCTTTTCGTTATCTAAATACCTATTTACTTCTTCTATAGATTCTTTTAGATAGTTTGGATTTAAAACTAGATATCCATAGAATCTATCATCTGCCTTTAGAAATTCTATAAGCTCCCTATTACCCTCTCTAAAATCATACACTATGGCTTTAGATGAAGAGAAAATAGCCTTTACAATATTTAATCTATCAAGATATTCTTTTATTTTATCTACTCCAAAGTTATCCATTGCAAATGGCCATGAACCATAGTGACAGTGAATATCTATAATCATAGTTCCACTCCTAGTATCCCTTCAAAATTTTTACTTAAGACCTTCTCCTTCTCATCTTCTGAAAGAGTACTTTTTAATATTACATCTAGAGCTGTCTCAAATGAAAGTAGAGGTGTCCCTGAACCGAAGATAACCCGGTCAATATCAACATATCTCTTGATATACTCTAAAGCATCTGGGCTGTTGAGAAGATGAGATTCTATGTAGATATTTTTTAATCTCTTCATAATAGCTATGGCTTCTGAGAGATTACTGTAGTGAAATCCTGCTATTATAAACGGGTTCTCCATTTCTTTTGCTAGAGATGAAATCTTTGTAAGCTCTCCATAGCCAGATGTATGTATAATGATTGGCAGATTCTCTCTCTTTAAGACATCTAAAACCTCTCTGAATGGGGCAAAGTCTATAATCCAGCCTTGTAATCTTGGGAAAAATGCAATAGCTAGAAATCCTTTTGCCCTTAATCCTTCTAGATATTCTATACCCTTTGGATAAGCCCTAGGGTCATAGGTTGCTACCGGATACAGGTCTTTTTCTCCTTTAAGTAAAGAGAGTGTCTCTTCATTACCCTCTATTGCATCGTAAAAGATACCTTTTAGAGATAGAGAAAGCGCCTTGGCTTGATAAGACTTTAAGATATCTTTCAAGGTATCTAATGATGTATCCACCTTTCTATACGGATAAAAACCAAAATTGGTATTTGTATCTAGTATCTTCATGTTGAATACCACCTCTCTATAGCCTCTCTTGCATCCTTCCCAGTAAAGACTACTGTGCGAGAATCTAAAAGTGTAACACCTTCCTTATTCCAATACCTCTGAGCATGCTCTGCTAGGAGAAACTCTATCTTGAAATTTACAGGTCCCTCTACCTTTAATGGTTTTATATCCTTACATCTTTCTACTGCCTTTTTTAATGCAGATTTTATATTGTCTTCTACTGTGGCCGGAGGTAGCATGACCGCAGAGGTTCTTGTAAGTCCATATTTTGTTACTGCTGTTTCTACATTACTTACTAAGTTTTTTGCCTCTAAGCAAGCATTGTCATCTCCAGAGACAAATACTAGAGGAACACCTAGAGAACCGGCGTAAAATGCAGAGATACCTATCTCTCCCACCAGAGTGTCATTGATGTATGCATTCCTCCATGCCCTAGATGACATTGTATGGTCTAGAACAGAACCCCTTGTTCCTGCCATAGCATGAGCCCCTATAATCATTAGACCATCAAAGTTTGAGGTGAGCATAGGAAGATAGTTAGGCCAGGGAGAACCCATAATATACTTTGCACCATCTACAAGCTCTTCATAAACTAGATTATAAGCCTGATTTGCACCATGTCCATCTAGGACAACTATCTCTTCTACCCCGATTTCATTCAGTGTCCGGACCATTATATTTACTTCTCTGGTTAAGAGTCTTCTAGCCTTTTCATACATAGGATTCCCAGATTCTGTCTGAACTGGAAGTACAACACCCTCTATCCCTTCTAGGTCTGTTAAAATATAGAATCTCATAATACCTCCAGAATTATTAAATTTATATAAGAATTATATCGTTATAAAACGAAAAGTCAAGTAGCCTTTGGAATTTCTATAAGTTGTAGCAATTGACACCGTTGTTGCATAGTGTTATTATAACTATAAATTTAAAAATGGAGGTTGCTATGAGTTATTGGTGGCAAAAACCCCTGAGGATGATGAGATGGGATTATATGGATGACTTTTCTAGGATAAAGAGTGAAGACCTAGACAGTCTTGTTCGAATGAAGAGAGAAAAGTTGCATATAAACTGTGAATGGATTGTAGGGACACCTGGTGTTTCCCCCGGTCTAGGTTATCTGACTACATTCAATGCTGAAGGTTTTGAGAGATACCCAGGATTTGAAGACTTCGATTGTCTTAGGACATATCTCTCATATGCCAGAAAATATGGCATAAAACTACTCGTCTATCTCAATATGCACTGGTTTAGTTATGAGTTTGCCAAAGCTCATCCTGGATGGGAACAGATAATGTCTAATGGAGAACCTTATGGGAAGGTTCATCCTCTATACGGCAATGGGACAACTTTCTGTGTTAATTCTCCCTGGAGGGACTGGGCTTTCAAGCTTATAGAGGAAACAATGAAGACAGGTGTGGATGGGATATTCCTGGATGGTCCGGTGATATATCCTGATTGCTGTTACTGTGAGTCCTGTCAGAAGAAGTTTAAAGAAAGGTATGGTAGCGAGATACCAAAGGAGGATTGGCAAAATCCCTTATGGAAGGCTTTTATTGAGTTTAGAGAAGATTCTATGGCTGATTTTTTAAAGTCTGCACAAGAGGTGGTTCTTAGGATAAATCCAGAAGGCGTCATATTCTTGAATGCTGGTTCATGGCAACCTGGAAGTTGGAGGGTGGCTAGGGATGCAAAGAGGTTATCTAGATATCAGTCTTTCTCCTTAGCTGAGGCATTCTTCCATCCGTCCTCTGGTAGGATAAACCTTTACCAATCTGCTATGACTACAAAATACTTGAGGGCTACGGGAATTCCTACAGTGACTGCTTTCCACTACTGTATGGGTGTCTGGCACTATACATTTTTGCCCCCAGAAGAGATAAAGCTATCTATATTTCAGGCGGTAAGTTGTAATGGAAATGTATGGATAGGTGGAGCTACTTATAGACACGAGTATAACCCAGAGGGATGTAGACCTTTGAATGAGACATTGGGATTTTTAGAGAAGAATGAAGATTTTCTGACAGATTTAGAGCCTGTTTCTGATACTGCTTTACTTTTTTCCTCCCAGACCAATAGATACTATATATCAAATATTACAGAATTATATAAGGATCTAGGTAGCGGTAAGGAGCAGGACCTTATTGTTGATTTGGGAACGGGTAAGACCGTGATAGATTGGAGTAGGAGAAAATTAATCTGTGAAAATCTAATGAGTTTTGCCTACGAGGGATACTTTACTGCATTAACTAGAAATCATATAATGTTTGATATTATCTTAGATGAAGACTTATCCTTGGAGAGATTATCAAAGTATAAAGTTCTTATAATACCTGATTTTGCCTGTCTAAGTGATAAGCAGTGGAAATCTATTGAGAAATTTGTGACAAGTGGAGGTTCGCTAATAATATCCTTTGATGCTGGATTGTATGATGAAAAGGGAGAACCAAGGTTTATAGAAGAAAGGCTTAGCCTTTTAGGGATTAAGGAGATTGAAGGGGCATTCCCTGCTATAAGGGGTGAAAACTATATAATAGTTAAAGAAGATATCTTTGGTTTTTATAAAGGAAATCTTATAGAGAGGTCTCCATATGCACTAAAGATAAAAGTATTAAAAGAGGTAAATACTCCATTTCTCTTTATGAATCCCTTAGAGAAGGTATATACCCCTCTTAGAGGTGAGAGTAATTATCCTGCGGTGGTAATTAATAATTACGGTAGAGGGAAAGTTATCTACTTTGCGTTCCCTATTGGAACATTCTATGGTTCTGATAGGATTGGAACTCAAGAACAGTTAATAAGTGCTAGCGTTAATTATCTGAGTGAACCTATAATAAAGGTCTTAGCTCCACCTACTGTAGAGGCTGAACTTTATAGACAGAAAAATACTAATAGGTTTATCCTATTCTTGGTAAATAATACAGGCGATATGCAAAGGCCAATAAGTTATATTAATCCTGTGAGTAATATAGAGGTCTCAATTAAAAATAATTCTATAAAGAGTGTCTACTCTGTATCTAACAGGAGTAATATACATTTTGAATATAAGAATGGTAGTATCAAATTTGTGATACCCCTATTAAAAGATTTTGATATTATTAGATTGGAGGAGGAATAAAATGGAAAAGATAACTTTTCCACCAAGAATCATATTCGATGAAAGAGAGAAGTCCGCTATCCTAAGGGTAGTGGAAAAGACGATGACTGGACCTGAAGCCATAGATATGTATGGAAAAGGTCCTGAAGTTGCTTCTTATGAGAGGGAATTTGCTGATTACTTTGGAGTAAAGTTTGCCGCTGCGGTAAGTTCAGGGACTGCTGCTATACATTCTGCTATAGGTGCCTTGAGACTTGAACCGGGTAGTGAGATCATAACTACCCCTATTACTGACCCTGGGACCGTTGCCCCTATCCTTATGCAGAACTGTATCCCAATATTCGCAGATGTTGATTATGAGACACTCAATCTTTCCCCAGAGTCTATAGAGAAGAATATCACCGAAAAGACAAAAGCCATAATAGTTGTCCATCTGGCAGGGCAACCCTGTGATATGGATCCTATAATGGATATAGCAAAAAGGTATAACCTTTACGTTATAGAGGATTGTGCACAGGCTCATGGGGCAAAGTATAAGGGCAGATATGTTGGAACATTTGGAGACCTATCTGCATTTAGTCTTATGGCTGGTAAGCATATGAATGCAGGTGGGCAAGGGGGAATGGTCATAACAAATAATGAAGAGTTGTATTGGAATGTTAAGAGATTCTCAGATAGAGGAAAGCCATTTAACTCTACAGAAACAACAAACCTTTTGTTGGGTTTAAACTACAGAATGACTGAATTGCAGGCAGCTGTTGGTAGAGTTCAGCTTACTAAACTTGCCGATATAAAGAAAAAACGACAGTGGATAGTAGAGAAATTGAGAGAGGGACTATCTAATCTTAAGGCATTTAGACTTTGGAGATTTATAGATGGCGCAGAACCAAACCCTTGGTTTGCCTTTGTTAAGTTCAATAAAGAGTATATGAGGATAAACAAAGAGGAAACTGCCAGAGTCTTAGCAGAATACGGATTACCTATAGGTGCACACTATGTGGTTCCTATCTATAACCAGTATTGGATAAAGAATAGGGTTACTTATGGAACATCCCAATATCCGTGGTCTATGCCTGGAGCAAGAAAGATAGATTATACGAACTGCTGTCCAAACGCAGAAAGAGCATTGGCAGACCATATGACACTTTATCTTCACGAAGGATGGACAGAAAGAGAGGTTAACTATACAATAGAGGTATTTAAGAAAGTAGAAGAGGAGTATTCTATATAGGAGGAGGAAACTATGGGAGATAAAGTTTTTAACTTTGCTATTATAGGATGTGGTGTTATAGCTCCAAACCATGCAGAGGGAATAGTACATACTCCAAATGCTAGATTGGTGGCAGTAGCTGATATAGTCGAGGAAAAGGCTAGAAGTTTTGCCCAAAAATACAACTGTGATTGGTATCTAGATTATAAAGAATTGCTAGATAGACCAGATATAGATATAGTAAACATCTGCACACCTAGCGGATTACATCCTGAGATGGCTATAGAGGCAATGAAAAGAGGTAAACATGTAATAACAGAAAAGCCTATGGCTATAACGCTGGAGCAGGCAGATGCAATGATATCTGCTAGTAAGGAGTATAAACGGAAACTTGCCTGTATCTTCCAGCGTAGAACACAGAGTGTTTTTAAAAAGATAAAAGAGGTTGTGTCCCAAGGTGCTATAGGTAAGCTTATACTTGGTGATGCCTATATGAAATACTTTAGAAGTCAGGCTTATTATGATAGCGGAGATTGGAGAGGGACTTGGGCTTTAGATGGTGGAGGAGCCCTGATGAACCAAGGTATTCACTGTATAGACCTTATGCAGTGGATTATGGGAGAAGTAGGGTCTGTATTTGCCTATACAAGAACGTTAGCTAGAAGAATAGAGGTGGAAGATACAGCAGTAGCGGTTCTTGAGTATAAGAATGGTGCTATTGGCATTATAGAGGGAACAACATCTGTAGTTCCAGGGTTTGACCATAGATTAGAGTTTCATGGTGTTGATGGCAGTATCTTGGTAGATGGAGAGAGGATAGCCAGATGGGAAGTTCCCGGAGTAGAGCTTAAGTTAGAACCAGAAGTGACTGTAGGTAGTACAGCTTCAGACCCTAGAGCTGTAGGATATAGAGGTCATATGCTCCTTATACAGGATATGATAGATGCAATAAAGAACAATCGAGACCCATTGATAACCGGAGAGGAAGGAAAGAAGGCACTAAAGATTATACTTGCCATATATAAGTCTAGCAAAGAGAGAAAAGAGGTATATCTAGATACACTGTAGTATCTTTAGGGCAGGTTGGAATTAACTGTCGTGCCTGCCCTGTTTAAATATAGAAGCTACTATAAGGTTGTGTAATCTTGGGCGAAATTCTATTATTAGCTCAGAAGTTTTATCGTATTCGCCTACTTCCCTAGATAGATGTGTTCTATTGGCTAGAAAGATAACTATAAGCTTCTTTACTGGGTCTATCCAGAGGCTTGTCCCTGTAAAGCCAGTGTGGCCAAAAGATTTTTCACTAAATAGGTCTCCACAGGAAGAATTGATACTTTTGACCATCCAACCTAAACCCTTCTTTTCCTCGCCGAATGATACATGTTCCTTAGTGAAAAGCTCTATTGTATACGGAGAAAAGATATAGTAATTTGGATTTATGTATGACCTAGCATATTTGTATAGGTCCTGCACAGTAGAGAATAAACCGGCGTTCCCACTAATTCCGCCTTGATAATAGGCTAGTTCATCGTCTGGCTCTCCTCTTAGTATCTTATCCTCCCTTTTACATGTGGGAGCTACCCTTGAGATATCTTTGGGAAGAAAGTCAGTGTCATTCATCTCTAAAGGTGTGAAGATGCATTCTTTTACAAATTTTTCAAAAGAGACTTCGGTGATCTTTTCTACAATATATTTCAAAAGTATAAAATTAAGACAGGAATATACGACGTTTGTTCCTACTTGGTAAGAGAGTTCTGTCTTTAGTATCTCTTTCTTTAGTTCTAAAGGGTCTTTGGTATATCTCCACGCATTAGAGTATGGCGGAAGCCCTGAGGTATGTGTTAGAAGGTGGAAAACTCTTATATTATACTTTGAGTTTGTAGAAAATTCTGGTAAGAATCTCTTTACAGGGTCCCATAATCTTATCTCTCCTTCTTCTAAAAGCTTCATAATAGCTGGTGTAGTTGCTACTACTTTGGTAAGACTAGCCAGGTCATATATGGTATCTGTAGAATTTTCTTCTTTTTCTGGATAGATTGCTCTATAGCCATAAGCCTTTTTTAGAAGAATCTCTTTATCGGTTCCTACCAATAAGACTCCTCCAGGGAAGGCTCCGTAATCTATATATTTTGATACAAGACTGTCTATATCCTTCATATCTCCTCCTAAAGGTTATTGATACCTCCTGTAGAGTTATTTATAGGATTATATATCTCGTAAGCTTTGTAATTCTTTCTACTGCTATATAGTGATAATCACCAGGTATAATAAGTAAATCATTGTTCATAACTTGCTTCATCAAAAGGATAAAGAGTAATCCCAGAGATTACACTTGCAGATTATTTGCTATGATTTATAACTTCCTCCTTCAATTGAGACGGTTTCATTAACCACTATATATAGTTTCTTTGACACAAGAACGTCCATCAGACTCTAAGAGAAGTGATAATATCCCTATAAAAAGTATTTTCAATATTCTATTTCTTATCTTCTCATCCCCTCTAATAGTAAGTATAGACAAATTTAGAATCTGCGTCAATGGCTAAAGCTCAAGGGATG
>JACIXS010000145.1 GCA_014360335.1 bacterium
AATTCTTTCCAACTTCTAATCTTACCTGTATATATACCCTTTAGTTGCCCTAAAGAGATCTCTCTGATAGGATTAGAAGGATTAACGTATATAGTAATTCCATCAAGGGCTATTCTAAATTCTTTTGGCTCTTTATTCCATACATTCCTAATACTATCTCTTTCTTTATCGCTCAATGGTCTAGAGGCATTAGCTATATCTGTCACCCTGTTTATAATCCCGGCAACTCCAACCCCTGTTCCACCCCCCGTAACCTGAACGTAGATTTTCGGAAACTCTAAAACCTCTTGTAGTCTCAATTTTAAAGATTATATTGCTTCGTTTCACCCCCACAGCCCAACTATCTTGCTTTTATCTTTTTGCCTCCTTATCCTAGTATTAGAAATTCTAAGACAAGGAGGCGATAGTCATGCTAAAACCACAACACTGGATCCCGCATTCATTATACCAAAAGAACATCATTAATTCACTAAGGTCGCTCTATGATTCTTACAAAGATAGAATTAACGAATACTCTGAGCTTATCGATAAATTATTCTACCTTAACTTGGATGACGCCTACAAAGTCTTAGCTCCCTTCTACTCTCATACCGGTAGACCTGCTAAGTTCCAAGCCGAAATCTTACGTTCCCTTGTTGCTATGACTCACCTTAGAATCTATAGCATTACTAAATGGGTCAAAAAGCTCAGAACTGATAAAATCCTTGCTATCATCTGTGGCTTCGATCCAGACGATATACCAGGTATTGGTACTTTCTATGATTTCTTGGATAGATTCTGGTTAGCTAATAGTGAACCTAGTAACGTAAGAGTCCCTCATAGTAAACCAAAGAAGCCTTCTAAACAACAGGATAAGCTCCCTCCTAGGCATCCTAATGTAGTTAGAGATATCGTTAGAAAAATCACTAGCGGTAGAAATGTATCTCTTGGACCTCAAAAGGTTATCTCTATCCTATTCTCCGAAATTGCTGTCAAACCTTCTATTAAGATGGGCCTAGTAAAACCTAATTCTGTATTAACCAGCGATGGAGCCCCTTTAGAATCTCCTAGTAATCCCTACGGGAAGAAACTCTGCGATTGCTTTAAAAATGGTATAAAGCATTGTAACTGCAAGAGACATTTCTCAGACCCTTCAGCTAATTGGGGTTGGGATAGTTACCATAAAAGATACTTCTTCGGTTATACCCTATATACCATCAGCACTAACAACAACCATTATGACCTACCTCTGCACTTTATTCTACCTCAAGCTAATAGACACGATAGTGTTAGTGCTGTGGTAGCCCTATCCCAATTAAAAGCCATCTACCCAGACTATAACTTTAGCTATTTTATTGCTGATTCCGCTCATGACAATATTGCTACCTATAAACTCTGTAGGTTCTATAGACTAAATCCTATCATAGATTTAAATCCTAAGAATTCTAGTAAGGAGAAAATAGCTAACCTTGATAGTTACGGTAGGCCCATCTGTCCTCTTGGTCTACCTATGGTTAACTGGGGCTATAACAAAGACCGTTGTAGAATAAAGTGGAGATGTCCAGCTCTAACAAGAAAGAACTTTAAGAAACAAATCGGCGAGTGTCCTATCAAAGATAGGTGTTCCAGTTCTAGTTATGGTAGAGTTATGTATACCTATCCTGAAGTTAATCCCAGACTATTTACTAATCCACCAAGAGGGTCTAACTTGTGGAATGAACTTTATACTAGGAATAGGTCTTCAGTAGAAAGATGTATAAAGCGAATCTTGGTTGATTATGAGTTAGAGAAAGCCAGAGTCTACAGCAGAAAGCAGTGGATATGGAGAATTGCTCTTGTATGTATCAATATCCATCTGGACGCTTGGATAGACTTTGCTAGGCTCAATATAGTTGAAAGTCTTACTAGTTGGGCTGAAGAAGTAGCCTAGACTTAAGGTTATCGAAATCTAAGTGTAAAGAATGAGAGACTACAAGAGAGTCTCTTGGTAGCTAATTACTTTTTTACTCCAATATTCAACTTTCAAGGTGCGTACCCCTTATTTATGGGATCTTATTCCCCGGGGTCATATAACTTTCACTCTATTTTACCTATATTTTACTCCCCCCCCCCACATTTGTCAAGGGGAGTTTCCGAGAGCCTACCAAAATTTTTAACTAATCACTACTAGACTCCCTTCTACAGGGTTACTAAGTTTAAACAGAATTATCATATAAATAGATCACTAGATTCCTCTCTCTTTTAGCATCCCTCATTTCTCCAACATCCTCTCTTCCGCCTTTCCTCTCACCAATTCTATATTGTAAGGAATATCTAAGTCTCAAATTGACAGCATTACTTAATGATTTATATTTATTATACTTATAACATACTTTAAGAACCCTGTCAATCTCCAGGTGGGCTAACGTTCTGTAATAAGATCATTCTATTCTCTTTGTACACTCTCTTGTCTGCCTCTTTGAGTGCCTGTAAGCCTGCGCTATATAAATCCTCTATTGTGCTAAAACTAAAACCGACCTTCATAAGGTAATTATAACATAAAAGATTAGATGTTTTAGGGACAAGATGCCTATCTCACTAATATGAGGTTCTATGGGAGTTGTCCAAATTGTCTCTATTGCAAAAAGTTATAAATGTCTCTTTCATCACAATAGGCATCTTAAGATGATAGCGAGTCATTTGGGTTTTACTTCGATAGACTTCATCGAAAATGGAAACATCTGTGTGTAAAAATTGTAGAGAACAATAGAAAAAGGGCAATTTACATAGAAGATATTTTTTGTTATAATATCTCCTAGATTTAATGAAGAGGTGGTAGAGTAATGAAGATTACAGATGTAAGGATAAAGAAGGTAAATTCCCAAGAGGGAAAGGTGAAGGCGTTTGCGTCTATAACATTTGATAATGCATTTGTAGTCCATGGTCTAAAGGTTATAGACGGGAAAAATGGATACTTTGTTGCTATGCCAAGAAGGGATGTGGGTAATGGAGAGTTTAAGGATGTAGCTCATCCGATCAACAATCAGATGAGAGAAAGTATCCAGAATGCCGTCCTCGAAGCCTTCAATAAGGCTCAATAGAAAATAATTGGGGCGTGGCCAAGCGGTAAGGCATGGGACTTTGGATCCCAGATTCGTAGGTTCGAATCCTACCGCCCCAGCCAATATTGTTTTATATAAGGAGGTCTAAAGTGATCGCCGGGGTAGTCCTTGCTGGTGGTAAAGGGGTAAGGATGAAATCTTCTCTTCCTAAGCTTTTCCATAATCTATTAGGTAAGCCTATCATAAGGTATGTATTGGATAACCTCTCAGAGCTAAAACTAAACAAAACCATTCTGGTAATCCCGCCTAACCAAGAAGGAGATTTTAGGAAAGTAGTAGAAGATTTAGAAACTAAGAAAGATCAAAAGATTGAGATTGTTTATGTATTCCAAGAGGAGCCTCTTGGAACAGGAGATGCATTAAGAAGAGCTATGCCAGAGTTAGAAGGGTTTGATACTGTTCTTGTAGTAAATGGAGATGCCCCATTAATTACAGACGAAATTTTTAAAGGGCTCTTGGATTCTTACAGAGATGATGTATCTGCAGTTGTGTTATCTACAATCTTAGACGACCCAATGCACTATGGAAGAGTTATAAAGAATAAAGATGGAAACGTCATAAAGATAGTTGAGGCAAAAGATGCTAGTGAAGAAGAAAGGGAAATAAAAGAGGTAAATACTGGTGCATATTGTTTTTCAGTAGAAGACCTAAAGGCAGCAATAGAGAAGATAGATAACAACAATGCCCAGGAAGAATACTATATAACACAGTTAGTTGAGATATTGAATAGAATGGGGAAGAAGGTTATATCTTGTCAGACTGACCTGGGTTCTCTCGCTCTTGGAATAAACTCCAGATTAGACTTAGCCTTAGCAACAAGGAAGTTATTACAAGAGAAATTAGAAAGACTTATGGATGAAGGAGTTACAATAGTTTCTCCCGAAAATACATACATAGAGATTGATGTAAGCGTAGGAAAAGATACGGTGATAGAGCCTTTCTCTGTCTTAAAAGGCAGTACTGTGGTAGGGGAAAGATGTATCATTGGTCCATCTACATATTTACTAAATGCTTATATAGGGAACGAATGTGAAATATTCTATTCAGTGATAAAGAACTCCAAGATAGAATCTAATGTAAGGGTTGGACCTTTTGCTCATATAAGGGATGGAACCCATATAAAGAGTCACTCTGCTATAGGGGATTTTGTAGAGGTAAAAAAGAGTACGATAGGAAGCTACACAAAAGCTCTTCATCTTTCATATCTAGGTGATGCAGAGATAGGAGAAAAGGTAAATATAGGTGCTGGTACTATAACCTGCAATTACGATGGGAAGACTAAACACAAAACCACTATAGAAGATGAAGCATTTATCGGCTCTAATACCTGTTTAAGAGCACCTATTAAAATAGGTAGAGGAGCTATTACTGGAGCAGGATCAGTAGTATTAAAAGATGTTGAACCAGGAACTACCGTGGTAGGAGTTCCTGCTCGTCCCATAGAAAGGAAGCCAAAGGAGGAAGGAGGGAAAAGTGAGTAATAACATAAAGATCTTTGCTGGTAATTCTAATATACCCCTTGCTGAGGAAATAGCTAGCCATTTAGGGATGAAACTTGGACAAGGATACGCAACTACCTTTAGTAATGGAGAAACTAGGGTAAATATAGAAGAGACGGTAAGAGGTTGTGATGTTTATATTGTTCAGTCTCTCAGTAACCCTGTAGACCATCACATAATGGAACTCCTTATTATGATGGACGCAATGAGAAGGGCATCTGCTGGAAGAATAACAGCAGTTGTACCTTACTTTGCCTATGCTAGACAGGATAGAAAGACTAGACCGAGAGAACCCATCTCAGCAAAACTATTGGCAAATCTTATAACGGTAGCAGGAGCCAATAGGGTTATTACTATGGACCTCCACGCTGGACAGATCCAAGGTTTCTTTGATATACCTGTAGACCCTTTGCAGGCGAGTCCAATATTAGCTGAATATGTAAAGAACAATCTAAATCTAGAAAATTCAGTAGTAGTCTCTCCAGACGTAGGAGGAGTAGCAAGAGCTAGAGCATTTGCCTCCAGATTACACCTTCCTATAGCAATCATCGATAAGAGAAGACCTGCACCAAATGAGTCAGAGGTTATGTATATAGTAGGTGATGTCAAAGGGAAGACCTGCATTGTAATAGACGATATGATAGATACAGGAGGGACACTTGTAAAAGGAGCAGATGCACTATTAGAAGAAGGAGCGATAGAGGTGTATGCCTGTGCTACACATCCAGTATTTTCTGGGAATGCTATTGAAAATATAAAGAAGAGCCATATAAAGAAGGTAATAGTAACTAATACTATATTATTGGATAAAGAACAACTTTGTGATAAAATAGAAGTGCTCTCAGTAGCAAAATTATTCGCTGAGGCTATAGATAGAATTCACAATAACAGATCAGTAAGCGAACTATTTGTATAGGAGGAGATAAATAGATGGAGCAGATAGAACTTAACGCATTTGTAAGGGACGTAAAAGGTAAGAAGGTGAAAAGATTAAGAGCTCAGGGTTTTATCCCTAGTATACTATATGGTAAGCATTTAGAAGAACCGATATGTCTTATGATACCTGAAAAAGACCTGCTTAAGGTATTAACCTCTACTGAAGGAGGTAGAGGTATACTATTTACACTAAACATACAGAATGGTGAATCAAGAAAGGAATACGCAATCCTACAAGACATACAGTTTCACCCAACAAAGTTAAATGTACTCCATGTAGATTGGCATGGGATAAGCTTAGAGGAGGAGATTGAAGCTACTGTACCTATTGTACTTAAGGGAGAAGCAGTAGGGACAAAGGTAGGCGGAATATTAGAGATAGTTCTAGAAGAAATAGATGTCAGATGCTTACCAATAAACTTACCTCCCCATATAGAGGTAGATATAAGTAACCTAAATATAGGTGACAGTATACACGTTCGAGATTTAATGGTGCCAGAAGGTGTTACAGTAGTTACACCTCCAGAAGAAGTAATAGTAACAGTAGTAGCACCAGAAGCTGAAGAGGCTCCAGCTGAAGAAGCACAGGCTCAAGAGGAAACTCAAGAGTAATATAGGTTAAAAGGGTGATAGAGATGCTTACTATCACCCTTTTATTTATGATATATGATAATGATAAAGCTTATAGTCGGTTTAGGAAATCCAGGATTAAGGTTTGCCAACACTAGACACAATGTTGGTTTTATGTTTGTTGACTCAGCAGTTTCAAAATGGGGGGAGTGGCTAGAGGAGACAGGAAAAGGTATCTTGGGGAAAATATCTATAGATGATAAAAATGTGCTAGTCTTAAAGCCATTTACATATATGAACAGAAGTGGTGATGCTATCCCATCAATTATTGAGAGATTTTCTATTCTACCACAAGAAATTCTTGTAGTATACGATGACCTTTGGATCCCACTAGGAAGCGTAAGGATAAGGATAAAGGGTTCTAGCGGTGGACATAATGGTATGCAGTCTATAATAAATACACTTGGAACAGAGGAGATACCAAGGTTAAGGATAGGGATAGGCCCCCTTCCAGAAGGGGCTAGCAGTGTAGATTTTGTGCTCTCAGAGTTTTCTGATGAGGAACTAAAGATATTAGAAGAGACTATAGAATCTACCCTAGAAGGACTACCATTATTAGTTACAGATATAGAAAAGGCAATGAGTAGGTATAATAAAAGAATAAAAGGATGAATCCTATAGTATCGGTCCTCTCAAAAGAGGAAGCTTTTTCTAAGTTAGCTGAAGAGGTAAGAAACTCTACCTCTTCATATGTAGGGATAAGTTCTTTTTCTCTAATTCCAATTCTAACAGGTTATCTCTCGATAACGCTCAAAGTACCAATTGCGCTAGTCATAGACGATGAGGAATCTGCGATCAAAGTGGCAAATGATATAAGGTCGATATTCGATATCGATACAACATATCTACCATACGACCCTATAGATAAAGAGAGCAATTGGAAGAGGGCCAGTTTAGCTGGAGGGTTTGTTAGGGGAGAATTTTCTGTCTTAGTAGGAACCCCAGAAAG
Source organism: bacterium (assembly GCA_014360335.1). Classification (GTDB taxonomy): domain Bacteria; phylum DUMJ01; class DUMJ01; order DUMJ01; family DUMJ01; genus DUMJ01. The sequence goes on from JACIXS010000145.1 coordinate 7,095, forward strand.
TATAAAGAACTTCCCTGCTGTAGGAATCTCCTTAATAATTACAAAGGAAAGCAAGTGGGATTACATAGTAAATAGACTCATAGATTTTGGCTATAAAAGGGTCTTTATGGTAGAAAAACGGGGAGAGTTTTCTATAAGGGGAGGGATAATAGATATATACCCTGTAAATCTAAATCATCCCATAAGGCTAGACTTTTTTGGAGATGAGATAGCTAGCATCAAAAGGTTTAACACACTAACCCAGAGGTCTACTGGAGAGATGGAACTACCTATAAGTATTGTCCCCGTCAATCCAGTAGAGGTAAAAACAAAGGTCGAGGAAGTACTTCCTCCAGAGACGCTATTTATAACTTACTCTTCCAGTTTTGATATATCGACAAGAAAGCTTAGGATAGACAGTGGGGATGATATAAAGGGAGAGACCCCGCAGTCTTTTTCAGGAGATATAGAAAGAATAAAGGGATATATCGAGAGAGCAATAGATAACGACTATAATGTTTATATCTATACAGTACAGGCGAAGAGACTACAATCCATTATAAAGAAGTGGAAGAAATTAAGCTTTTATAAGAAGAAACTATCCAGCGGTATTGTGCTTCATTCTCCTAGGATAGTAATCCTATCGGATAAGGAGTTATTCAATTTTGAGTTTGCGCCTGTCTTCTCATCTCCAATAGAAGGAAGAAGAGAACTCCCATTTGAGATAGGTGACTATGTTGTACACCCGTATCATGGAATTGGTAGATTTGCCGGTCTAGAAACACACTTTATAGAAAAGACTCCAAGAGAATTTATAGTACTTGAATTTGCCGAAAATGATAGACTATTAGTTCCTGTAGAGCAAGCTGGGAGACTTGATAAATATAGGAGCTTTGATGATACGCCACCTCCAATATACAGACTAAAAAGTCCAGAGTGGACGAGGATAAGGAATAGGGTAGAAAATGATGTAAAGGATGTTGCCAAAAGTCTTATAGAGATAAATGCAAAAAGGGAGGTTATGCCAGGTATATCCTTTAAGCCCTATCCTGAGATAGAGAAACTCCTAGAGGAAAGTTTTCCCTATGAGGAAACCCCTGACCAAAAAGATATCATAGAAAAGGTCAAAAAAAGTATGGAAAGACCTAGGCCAATGGACTTTTTGGTATGTGGAGACCCTGGGTACGGAAAGACAGAGGTTGCTATAAGAGCAGCTTTTAGGGCGGTTTTGAACGGTAAACAGGTAGCATTTCTTGTCCCGACAACTATACTGGCTCATCAACACTACGAGACATTTAGAGAGAGATTTGCCACCTTCCCAGTAAATATTGCTATACTATCTAGATTTATACCAGCACGTGAAGTAAGGAGAATAAAAGAGGGGATAAGGGATGGAAGTATTGATATTGTTATAGGAACTCACATGATACTTGGAAAAGATATAAAGTTTAAAGATTTAGGGCTTTTAATAATAGATGAAGAACATAAATTTGGTGTAGAACAAAAGGAAAAACTAAAGGAGTTATTCCCACTTATAGATGTCCTTACCCTTTCAGCTACCCCTATCCCTAGGACACTATCTATGTCTCTATATGGTTTGAAAGAGATCGGTATAATAGAGACCCCTCCTGAAGGTAGAATTCCAATAACAACATACGTTGGAGAATACGATGAAAAGATTGTAAGGTCCGCAATAGAGAGGGAACTTGCAAGGGATGGACAGATATTCTATATACATCCAAGGATAAGTGGGGTAAAAGAACTTGAGTTCAAGCTAAAAAATATGTTCCCTGACTTAAGTATAGATATACTATATGGGACCATGGATGAGGAAGAGATCGAAGAGAAATTCTGGAAGTTCTATAAAGGAGAGACAAAAATACTTATATCAACTGCCATAATTGAAAGTGGTATAGATATACCTAATGCCAATACTCTCATCATAGAGGAGGGAGAGAGGTTTGGGCTTGCCCAACTATATCAACTTAGAGGCAGAATAGGAAGGTCAGGTAAAAGAGCATATGCATATATATTTCATAGTAGACAACTTACACCCGAAGGAGAGGAGAGGTTAAGAGCTATATATGAAAATAGCATCTTAGGTTCTGGATTCAATATAGCTATGAGAGACCTAGAGATAAGAGGATTAGGAAATCTTTTAGGAAAAGAACAGCATGGGCATATAATTGCTGTAGGCTTTGATATGTATTTAAAGATGCTAGAAGATGCTGTAAGAGAGCTTAGAGGAGAACCTGTAAAGTGGAGGATAGAACCAACAATAGTAGAGATATCTATACCAGCAATTATTCCAGATTCTTATATACAACCACCGTATAAGCTCGAAATATATAGGAGGCTATCTCTTGCATCCTCAAAAGAGGAGATAGAGGAGATAAGAGAGGAATTGATAGATAGATTTGGGAAGATTCCAAAAGAGGTAGAAAATCTGCTAAATGTGACTATAGTAAGGATATTAGCAGAGCGGAAGAATATAAAGAAATTATCTATTACTGATGATAAGATATTAATAGTGCTTAGAGACATAAATACTAATGGAAGTTCTATAAAGAAACTAGAGAGGTTTGGCCAACTCAAAAGGATAAATGATGAGAATTGGGTTATAAGATGGTGGGAGGATAAAAGTAAAAAGCTTTTAAAGATAAAGGAGGCGCTTAGCCTTGGATAAAAAGACTTTAGAGGAAAAATTGAAAGAGCTACTTAAAATAGGTAAGATACTAAGAGAGAAATGTCCTTGGGATGCAGAACAGGATTTTGATTCACTCAAGTATACCTTAAGAGAGGAGGCGTATGAGGTCATAGATGCAATAGAAGAGAAAGATTATGTGCATCTCAAAGAGGAATTAGGGGACCTCTTATTCAATATTTTCTTTATGTCTATTATAGCTGAAGAGAAAGGTCTCTTTGACCTTGAAGATATTGCGGATAGAATAATAGATAAGCTCATAAATAGACACCCGCATGTATTTGGCAAGATAAAGGTAAAAAGCTCAGAAGAGGCGCTAACTAACTGGGAAAAGATAAAGAGAGAAGAGAATAAAAAACTTATGGATGTACCTTTGAATCTTCCATCCCTTGTCTTGGCTAATAAGGTACAGGAGAAGGCAAGAAGGGTAGGGTTCGATTGGGAAGATTATAGAGGTCCGAGGGAGAAGATAGAAGAAGAGTTAAAGGAGTTGGATAAGGCTATAAATACCGGAGGAAATATCAAGGAGGAGATAGGGGACCTTCTATTTTCTGTTGTAAATACAGCTAGGCTCTTGGGTGTAGATTCGGAATCTGCCCTTAGGGACACGGTAAAAAAATTTATAAACAGGTTCAATCAGATGGAAGAATTGGCTAAAGAGAGAAACATCTCTTTAGAAGATTTGACGCTAAATGAAATGGATAAACTCTGGGAAGAGATAAAGGAAGGTGAATAAAGATTCTTGACATAGCAATAATAGGAGGAACAGTAATAGACGGAACAGGAAAGAATAGATACACCTGTGATATAGGGATAAAAGGAGACAGGATTGTAAAGATAGGTAAGTTAGAAGAATCAGCTATGGTAAATATATCGGCTAGGGGTCTAGTAGTGGCCCCCGGCTTTATAGATATACATTCCCATTCGGACCTATCGGTAAGGGATTTTCCAGATATGGAAAACATACTAAAACAAGGGGTAACTACTCAGGTAGTTGGTAACTGTGGAATAAACATAGGGATGGTAGAGGGAAGCCTTGGGAATTTTATAGAGGAGCTACAGAGAAGAGGGATTGGAACGAACCTTATATTCCTAGCAGGTCAAGGAGTAATAAGAAGTAAGGCAATGGGAAATGAAAAAAGAAAGCCAACGGAAGAAGAGCTAAACAAGATGAAAGAACTTTTAGAATTAACACTTGAGGAGGGAGCAAAGGGGCTCTCTACTGGATTAGAGTATGAACCTGGGGCATTCTCTTCTACTGAAGAACTGATAGAATTAGCAAAAGTTGTTAGCAGAAGGGGAGGAATATATGCTACACACCTTAGAAATGAGGGAGACTATCTAGAAGCAGCAGTAGAAGAGGCGATAAAGATAGGAAAATTGGCAGAGATACCCGTTCAGATCTCTCATCTAAAGGTGGAGAGAAAGAGAAACTGGGGAAAATCGAAGAAAATTATCGAAATGATAGAGTCTGCAAGAATTAATAGAGTCGATGTCTCATACGATATATACCCTTACACTGCCTATATGACAAGGTTAAACATAGCCATACTACCATTTCGAGCTTCTTCTAGTGAATTAGATGACCCTTATAAGTACAGAGAAGCATTAGAAGAGCTAAAAGCTAGTCGCATAGACTGGGACCTAATACATATTCCTAAGTGTGATATAGATAATAGAAGAAACGGTAAAAGTATCTTGGAGTTGGCAAGAGATAGCGGGATATCTCCAGAAGAGTTTACTTTAGAATTGCTAAAGAGAAATGAGCCAGTAAGAGTTATAAGTTTTCAGATGAATGAAGAGGATATAAAGACTTTCCTAAGTTATAAGTACTCATTTATAGGCTCCGATGGCTCTAGCTACAAGAAGAGAAACGAGGAGGACAGGACTCATCCTCGCTCGTTTGGTACATTCCCTAGAATCTTAAGAAGATATGTAAGAGAACTTAATATTCTATCGTTAGAAGAGGCGATAGCAAAGATGACATATCTTCCAGCAAAAAAACTAGGGATTACAGATAGAGGGATAATAAAAGAGGGAGCTTATGCAGATATAACAATCTTTGACCCTGAAAATATTAAAGATAAAGCGACTTACGATGACCCATTCCAATACCCAGAAGGAATAGAGTATGTAATTCTAAACGGCAATATTGTTATAGAAAAGGGAAATTACAATAATAAAAGAGCTGGTGTTGTAATAAGATAAATCTTAACCTATTATTAAACAAAGATTAAACGAGCCTTAAATCTTTTTTAAATATTATTTAAAACTCTTCCTGTAGGATTCAAATAGGGGTGATGATTATGAAAAAGATAGGAAATATAAAATCCCTACAGGAAGAGTATGGTGGCATAGGATATCTAAAGACAAGAGACCTTGGAGTCCAAGCCATAGAGGTAGATAAAATTATTGGTTCCGTTGGAAGGTCTCAAGATTTGAATGCAGATCTTAGGTTTAAATGGAAGAAACCCTCAGAGAGGTATCTGAATATAAAGAAAAAGATGGAAGATGGAGAGGTTCTTCCTCCGATAGATGT
>JACIXS010000146.1 GCA_014360335.1 bacterium
AGAAAGGTCAGATGTAGCAACATTGGGCTCTGCTATATGCCTTTCCTTAATACCTGTGCGAGTAACTATCCACTCATCAGAAGTATCAACAACCTTCTCCAAATCAGCATTAGTTAAGACTTTTGGAGGGGTATAGGAGCCTATCCCTTTAATGCCAACCCTTCTAACCGACATAGGAAGTTACTCCTTCTTCTATCTCCTTGAGAAGATTAGATTCTATAGATTTCTTAGCCACCTTTATAGAATTAAATATAGCCTTAGCATTAGACCTTCCATGGGCAACTATGCAGATCCCCTTAACACCGAGCAAAGGGGTACCTCCATATTCCGAAAAGTCATATATAGAAAAGGCATTGTTTATAGCACTATCAACAAAAAATCTAGCAGAACGAGGAATAGAAGAATCCACTATAAAATCTTTTATCACCTTTCCAAATGTATACGCAAAACCCTCAGCAAATTTTAGTAGCACATTACCAACAAAACCATCGCATACAATTACATCAGCCTTGTCTTCAAATATATCGTTTCCCTCTATATTACCCACAAAGTTCTTTAGTTTTTTCAACAAAGGATAGACAGATTTTGTAAGATTATTACCCTTAGTTTCTTCTGCACCTATATTTAGTAACCCTACTCTTGGATTCTCAATACCCAGTATATTATGGGAGTAACTGATACCCATAATAGCAAATTGATATAGATAATTCGGCTTACAGTCAACATTAGCCCCTGTATCTATAATAAAAACGGGATTCTTTAACGTTGGGATAGTAACACCGATAGAGGGTCTCTCTATCCCAGGTAGAGTTCCCAATATTAAAGAGGCACAAGCGACAAATGCACCAGTATTTCCAGCGGATACCACAGCATCCACTTTACCAGCCTTAAGCATTTCTACTGCAACAACTAGAGAAGCTCTTTTCTTAGTCTTTATTGCCTGAGTAGGATGCTCATCCATCTCTATAGCTTCATCTGTATGCACTATCTCAAAGGGAATATTTCTATTACCAACAATTTCACGTATCTTCGCTTCATCTCCTACCAAAACTAACTCAACACCTAGACTGTCTTTAGCTATATAAGCTCCTTCTACTAACACCTGTGGGGCAAAATCCCCACCCATAGCATCTAAAGCTATCTTCATTTCTCTTCTTTGACTGTTAGAACTTCCTCTCCATCATAATATCCACAGGAAGGACATACCCTATGAGGCAAGGTCAAACTGTGGCACTGTGGACAACGTATTAGTGTTGGAGGTTCCAATTTCCATAGAGACCTCCTCCTATGCGTCCTGCATCTAGACATCTTCTTCTTTGGATTAGCCATACCTTATCTATCCCCTCCATATCTTTAGTATTCTATAGTTATATCCTCTAAGCTACAATTACACTTCTCTCTGTTAAGGTTCTTTCCGCATATAGGGCAAAGACCCTTACAGTCTTCCTTGCATAAGGGTTTAATAGGGAGATTCATTATTATATTCTCCCTGACACTCTTAGAAACATCAACCATATTGTTCTCTATTGTATACTTAAAATCCTCTTCTGTCAATTTCCCTATTATTCTAAAAGGTTCTTCTGTATAGACCTCTTCATAGGAAAACTCAAGCTCCTGTGGATAAATATCTAGACATCTGCTACATTCGAGTAGGACCTTAGTCTTAACCTTGCAGGTAAGTAATAATTTCCGTCTCTCGATTCTCTTAAGTCTACCTTCCACTTCAGGTAAGGTGGAAAATGTAAGTCCCTCCATTGCTTCTAAAGTCTCAGTATAGTGGAAAGAAGTAGACTCAACCTTTCCCTCTAGTATTTCTTTAACATCTATGTTCATAAAGACACTCAACTAATCAAACGTGCGGTCTCCCTTGCAATAACTAATTCCTCATTGGTAGGAATAACCCATACCTTTACCTTAGAATCTGAAGTACTAATCTCTCTCTCCTGTCCCTTAAAGTTATTCTTTTGAGGGTCTATCTTAATGCCAAGATAATCCATATTATCACACACCATCTCTCTTATCTCTGGTTCGTTTTCCCCTATCCCTGCGGTAAATACTAACACATCTAATCCATTCATAATAGCGGTGTATGCTCCTATGTACTTCTTTATTCTATAACAGAACATCTCCATAGCTAGCTTTGCATTCTGATTACCTTCCTCAGCAGATTTCATAACATCTCTCATATCATTACTGAATTCAGAGATACCTAAGAGACCACTCTCTTTGTTAAGGATATCATCTACCTCTTCTGCAGTATAGTTGAGATTTCTCATAAGATAAAGAGGAATTGCTGGGTCTAAATCTCCACTTCTAGTTCCCATAATGAGTCCCTCTAGAGGAGTAAACCCCATACTAGTATCTATAGACCTACCTCCTTTTACCGCACTGATACTACAACCATTACCAAGATGACAAGTAATAATTTTTAATTCCTCTATAGGTCTTCCGACTAGTTGAGCAGCTCTATTAGCTACATAGTAGTGGCTAGTTCCATGAAATCCGTATCTTCTAATCCTATAATCTCTATAGAATCTCATAGGTATTGCATATAGATAGGCATATTTAGGCATATTTGAATGGAAAGATGTATCAAACACAGCAATTTGAGGGACATTTGGTAAGACTTCCATGCTAGCCCTTATACCAGCGAGACCCGCAGGATTATGGAGCGGAGCTAATTCGTTATTCCTTTCTATCTCGGCTATTACCTCACCATCTATAATAGTAGGTTCCTTAAACCTTTCACCACCATGAACTACTCTATGACCTACCGCTTTGATCTCTTCTATGGAGCTTATTACAGGACTAGACCCATTCAATAAAGTTTCTATAACTACTTTGAAGGCTTCTGTATGATTACCAGCGATTACTTCTTTTTTTACCTTCTCTCCATTGACCGAGTAGGTAAGGTAAGATGGAGGAGTCCCTATTCTTTCTACTATGCCCTTTGCTATAACCTCCTCCTTTTCCATATCAAAAAGTTGATACTTAAGAGACGAACTACCACAATTTACTACTAGTATCTTCATAATACTTTAACCTCCTATAAATCAGTAGCTCTCACACATACAATAGCGATAGAATCTACTATATCTTCAACACTACACCCTCTAGATAAGTCGTTTGCAGGTTTAGCAGTTCCCTGAAGTATTGGACCTATAGCCTTAGCCTTGGCAAGCCTTTCTGTAAGTTTATAGCATATATTACCCGCATTCAGATCAGGAAATATAAGGACATTTGCCCTCCCAGCAACAGGACTACCAGGGGCTTTAGAATTACCAACAGCAGGAACCAACGCTGCATCCCCCTGAAGCTCTCCATCTATAATAAGCTCAGGTGCTTTACTCTTAGCTATCTTAGTAGCCTCAACTACCTTATCGACCAGTTCATGTTTAGCACTTCCTTTAGTAGAGAAAGAAAGCATTGCTACCCTTGGTTCTTTCTCAACCAATAACTTAAATAGTTGAGCACTAGATATAGCTATAGAAGCAAGTTCACTAGCATTTGGGTTAGGATTTACACCACAGTCCGCATAAAGGAAGATTCCATTCTCTCCATAAGGACAATCAGGCACCACCATAAGGAATGCCCCTGACGCTATATCTATACCTGGAGCGGTCTTTATAATTTGGAAGATAGGTCTCTCCGCATCTGCACTAGAATGTACTGCTCCCGCTACCCAACCATCCACCTTATCTAACTTTAACAGCATAGTAGAAAAATAGAGAGGATTCCTAAGAACGTCATACGCCTTCTCTAAGGTATCTATACCCTTTGTCTTTCTAATCTCTACCAATGTATTAGCCAATAACTCCTTTTCAGGGTACGTATCTGGATTTATAATCTCCATTCCCTCTAAGCTAACCTTTAGTTCTCTAGCTCTTTCTCTTAAAGCAGACTCTTCCCCTATAAGCACTATCCTGGCTATACCTTCTTTAGTCGCTATCTCAGCTGCCTTTAAAGTCCTTTCTTCAAAACTCTCCGGTAGCACAACCTTCTTATTTGCCTTTCTTGCCCTTTCCCTTATCCTTTGTATAATATCTATCGCTTCACCCATAGATTGTTCCTCCTTTTTATCTTCCCCAATCTCTAGGATATCTAAAATCTATGCCAATAGTTCTATCTGTCAATTTTGCAATAATAGGTAAAGAACGCTTAAACTGGTTCTTCTTCACTAGATTTATAACCTTATTAATCTTTGCAATATCGTATCCCCTCTCTACTAAAATAGAAGGAGAAATTCTCTTCTCTATAAGGTTATACAATATATCATCTGCCTCTTCATAAGTTATACCTAACTCTCCTTCATCCGTTTGACCAATCCATAAGTCAGCGGTAGGAGGTTTAGATATAATTCTTTCTGGGATTCCTATCTCTCTTGCTAAAGTCCTT
>JACIXS010000147.1 GCA_014360335.1 bacterium
CCTTATATAAGTGATAGTTTTAGGAATATAGCTGGCAATTACGGAGTTGCATTTACGGTTCCTATTGTAAAAGAAAACTCTTTTAATGGTATAATACTAGGAGGAATATTACTTAACCAGCCAAGATTTGGTTATCTTCTCTCTTCTAGTAGTTTTCACCGTAGTGGAACGGTAAGGATACTAGACAGTAAAGGAGTAGTTTTATTTAGTGCGGATCCCACAGAGGTAGGAAGGATTTATAATAAATTTCCCTTAGATGGTAGTTATAGAAGTATAAGGATTGAAAATATTGACGGTAAAGATTATGTAGTTGGTATAAGCACAATCCCGGAGACAAACTGGAAAATCTTAGCTACTGTGGAGAAGGAAGATATACTACTTCACTCCTATAAAAATCTTAGATATATGATAGCTATAACTATTATTCTTATACTAGTCCTACTTCTGGTAATAATTATACCTCTAAGGAAGTTAAATAATTCTCTTAGTCTACTTAGGAAGTTAGCATTAGATTATGTCTTAGGCATCCCTCCTAAGGACCCATCTATCTCTAATTTTACTGAGATAAACGATATAATCAGTGCCTTTCAGGAGATGCGTAATGCCATAAAGGAGCGTGAGGAAAGACTAAAAGAGGAACAGGCGTATCTAGAGACGCTTCTATTGGAGATGGGTGAAGGGGTCCTCGTCTTAGATAAAGCCAAAAAAATCAAATTTGTAAATAGAAGATTTACCGAGATGACAGGATACTCTGAAAGAGAACTCAACAGTATAAATCCGATAGAACTTTTTGATGTTAGCGATAGAGAAAAGGTAAAGATTGCATTAGAGGACTGCCTAGAGAAGGAGGAGTGTAAAGGTAGAACAAACATGATAAGGAAAGATGGAAGTTTAGTTCCTGTCCTTGCTTCCATAAAGGTATTAAGGATAAACGAGGAGATATTAGAATACCTAATAGTATTTTCTGACCTTACGGAGATAGAAAAGAGGGAGAAGGAACTAGAGGACGCCTTAGAAGAGATAAAGACCTTAAATGAAGAGCTTAATAAGAGGAGTCAACAGTTAGAGATTGCACTAGCAAGTCTAGATATGAAACTATTTGAGACAGAAAGAGCAAAAGAAGAGGCAGAAAAGTTAGCGATAACTGACCCTTTAACAGGTTTATTCAAT
>JACIXS010000148.1 GCA_014360335.1 bacterium
GCAGTATTTGCTACAGGTAGAACTTATGACCAGATTAGGCAATCAGTATGTATAGCTGGTCTTAATGTAAAGATATGTGGATCGAGCTGTGGCTTATCTGACTTTGGAGATGGTGCAACACACCAATCGATAGAGGATGTTGCATTAATGAGAGTCCTACCAAATATGGTAGTATTAGTACCTGCGGATGCTAATGAGACGAAGAAGATGGTAAAGGCTATGGTGAAACACTATGGACCGATGTACATAAGGATAAATAGAAACGATCTACCTGTATATACAAGTGAAGAAGGAGAGTATGAGATAGGAAAGCTCTATCAGTTGAAAGATGGGGAAGATATTACTATATTTGCAAATGGAGTAATGGTCTCTAAAGCTATGTCTGCAAGCGAAGCCTTAGAAAAGAAGGGTATCTATGCAAGAGTAGTGAACGTAAGCACGGTTAAACCATTAGAAAAGGAAGAGATATTGAAGTATATAAAAGGAGCAAAAGGAATAATTGTAGCAGAAGAGCATAGCATTATAGGTGGGCTTGGTAGCGCCATTGTTGAACAGCTTAGAAATGTAAAGCATCCTCCAGTTGAATTCATAGGGATAAAGGATAAGTTTGGGACATCTGCCAGTAACTATGAAGAGCTATTAGCGCATTATGGGTTAACATCTGAAGCTATAGTGGATACCGCTATCAATCTGTTAAAGGGAGGATGATATGAAGTTTGGCTGTTGTGGGAATATGGTCGCAGTAGAAAAAGATAAGACAGGAATAGAGATAGTAGAGAAGCTTAAGGAGATTGGATATGACTATATAGAATTATCTTTAGCACATATATCTAGACTTTCTGATGAAGAATTTGAGGGGCTAAAGACTAGACTTGATGCCTCTGGCCTAAAATGTGAGGCTTGTAATAACTTTTTCCCTCCAGAGATAAGATTAACCGGTGACCAGGTAGACTATAAGAAGATAGAAGAGTATTTAGGATTAGTTCTATCTAGGGTTAATATGCTTGGTGTAGAGGTAATAGTCTTTGGCAGTGGTCCCGCTAAAATGGTTCCTGAAGGATTTCCTATGGAGAAGGCATGGCAACAGCTAGTAGAACTTACTAAGTATATTAGTGACCTTGCAGAGAAATACAATGTAACAATAGCAATAGAGCCTCTAAGAAGAGAAGAATGCAATATAATAAATAGGGTCTCAGAGGGACTAAGGCTGGTAAAAGAGGTTAGTAGAGGTAATGTAAAATTGCTGGTAGATTTCTATCATCTAAGAAGCGAGAGGGAAGACCCTTCCATTCTAAAAGAGTGTAAAGATCATCTAAGGCATGTTCACTTTGCTAGATTTGAAGGTCGAACCTTTCCTAAAGATATAAA
>JACIXS010000015.1 GCA_014360335.1 bacterium
CTGAGCAAATTGTTCGAAACTTATGCCTTCCTATCTTAGGGCTTGCGTAACGGATCTTCCAGATGTTTCCACCTGCCCAAAAGGCTGGGATAAGCTTTTCTTCGCCATCAGGCTCAGTGAAAACTGCAGAAACATCCACCTCACTAAATGGGTCCTTATAAGACCTTTCAGATTCAAAAGACCATTCAATTATACAGTTCTGCGTAACATATCTCATAGAAAACCTCCTAAATGGTATTAAAGAAGGGCTTCTTGCCTCATACGCATATAAGGCAATTTCCTTTCTTCTATTAATTTAGCAATTCTGAATGCATTACTTCTAATTCTTTCAAGAGAAGAAGTTTTAAAAAGTTTTATCCATTCGGATGGAACATTATCTACTCCATTGAGAGCCCCAGAAAGCATAGCAGCTCTCCCAGCTATTGTATCCGAATCTCTACCAATGTTTGTACCTCCGATAGCTGATAGCCTAACATCTCCTTTAGACACCTTAAATATAGCGTAAGCTAAACCAAGCAGTTCTAAAGGGTCTATCATATGATAATACAGACACTTTTCATACAATTCCTTACGTACTTCAAATACATCATCGTATTTACTTGCCACATCTATACATAAACTTATAAAATCATATGGAGTATCAATCTTTCTCTCGTCAAAAGTTACCATCTTCGTTTTAGGGGCAACATTCAATGCGGTTTGTAATACACTATCTACAGTAGCATCCGGTCTAAGAGCCTCAGCTACAGAAGCAGATAAAATTGAAGCAGAAACAACATCAAGCCCTCTTTGATACATATAACTTATTGAAGTGGCGTCTATATATGCGTTTGTTGGATCACATAAATGGTAAATCCCTACAGGTTCCATACACATCACGGTAGAACCAGTAACAATATTCCAATGTCCTGCTATTCTAGGGTCCATTCCTCTTCTGATAAGCTCATAAGAATTCCTCATACAGTAGAAAAAGTGATCTCTATTTAACTTTCTCTTCCATATATCTCCAAAATCTCTTGCTGAAACAGGAAGCCCATCTCTTTCTATATATGTCTCAATAAGAAGCATCGCCATCTGATTATCATCTTCACCTTCTAGTCTGCTTGGATCGAGGATTGTTGTAATTCCATTTGGATATTTCTCATCGATTTCCCAATAAAACAACCCTTCTACTACAGACCCCATAGCATTTCCAATAGCCCCAGCCAACAAACAACCATAAATCTTATCAAAGAGCAAAGTTTTATCGTCCTTCTTAGTTTGAATCAGTCTATCAATTTCATTAATAATAATTCGCTCTTTTTCTAATTTCTTTTCGACCACCTCTTTAATATCTAACATCGGCTCTACAAGAGGTTTAGCGTTTTCTACCCACTCTCTAGGGAAAGAATTTGTTCCCTTTAAAGCACCAAGAATAGCCCCTACTACGCTAGAACGTATAGAGGGGAAGGCATCTAATAAAACTGAAATGGTTATTAATCTTTCAGCATCTTCTCCAAAGGCTGATAATAAAGCTAGAGCCCAACCTATCGGGTTGTGTCCTAACCATTGGTCTCGTTCGAATCTGTTAGAATAGGCAAAGATATTAATATAATCTCCTCCTCTTCTCTTGGCTATATTAACTAAGTTATTTATCTCGTAGAATACATCTTTATTGTTCCTATGACTCAATCTAAGCACAACATCTAATACAGATTCAATTGTTGCCTCTGGCTTCAATGCTTCAGCTATAGCAGATGCAGTAAGAGCAGCCCAGTCGACAGCAGGAGAACGTTGTAATACAGAGGCGATTTCTACACCATCAAGATAAGCCATTTCTGGGTCTCCTAGATGATAAATTCCTACAGGGATTATACCAACACTTATATTGCCAGTAGGTGTTGCGCCTAGTCCACTTATCCTTGGATTCATACCCTCTTTTAAAAGTTCTATAGTTGAGTGAATATCTATCAACCAAAAAGCCTTATTCTCAGTGATGTTAGGGTCATTTATCAATTCTAACGCCCAATCTTCAGGAGTAATCCTTTCAGCCTTTTTAATATAAGTCTTAGCTACATTCTGTATAAGAGGAGTTAGCGAGGTAAATCCTATACGCTTCGGATGTTGAGTTGGAATTTCTTTCCATTCGAGATTTAGTTTTAAGGCATCTATAGCTTTTGAAGGAGTTAATCTCTCTTCTAGAAGAATACTCTGTGTACCTAGCTCACTTCCAATTACTGCACCTAAAAGGCATCCTTCTATCTTGTCAGCAACAGTATTAGCAAGCATTTTTACCTCCTTAAATTTTTATAAAAGCAGGTACCTCTATCTTAAAAATCTGATCGAAGAGGTACCTGCCTAAATTAATCTGTTTTACTTTTTAAAGAAATAAATTTCTCCAGCAAACTGAGCTGCGATTCCATAACCTTTCTTTGCTACATTCCCTAAATCTTTTGATACAACAACTGGATACTTGAGGTTCTCTACTGTAATGAACCACCAGATATTGTTATAGATAGACCTAATGAAATCTGCACGTACTTTAGCTCTTTCTTGAGGAGGAATTAAGTACAGTTTAGCGATTGTATCATAATATCTTTTTACTTCTGCTGGAGGCTCCTCTCCTGATTTGCCTTTTGTCGTCATCCAAATATGCCATAGTGGTCCCCAATAGTTAGCTCCAGGAGTCCAAATTGCCCACCATAAGTTCTTATCGTGAGTCCACATATACATGGTAGCCTTCAATTCATTCGCATTTAATCGCTGGCTCCAAAGTCCTGGTTCTATAACTTTAGTAGTAGTGAAGATTCCTATCTTTTTCCAGTACTCAGCTATTAATTCAGCGGTCATCTTTTGCTCTTCGAAATGTATAAAGTATTCAATATCGATAGTAAATCTCTTTCCATCAGGCCCTAAGCGCCATCCTTCTGTATCCCTCTTATTAAGTCCTATGCTATCTAAAATCTGTTCTGCCTTCTGGGGATTGTATTCACTCGGAACTGAAGTGGGAGGTGATGCATATCCATAATAAACTGTCTCTATCAACTCTTTACGATTTATAGCCATATTGAGAGCTCTTCTAAATCGAACATCTCTAACTACTTTACGCCATGTTGGGTCTGGATAGGTCAGATTAAGAACTGGGTCTGCTGTGGTTCTATGAAGGTCATAAAGTATAATTCGATAATTCCCTTTTTCTGCGTTTTGTATATATAGTGGCATATTCTTAAAGACTGCATACTCGTATGAATGGTCAGCCTCTCCTGCTATTATTCTTAAGTTAGCCAACTCTGGGTCTTGGACCAAGGTTGAAGTGAGCTTATCAATATAGGGTAGCTGATTACCAGCAGTATCTACTTTGAAATAGTATGGATTACGTTCGAATGTCTTATACTGTGTTGTTATTTGTACCGGTATCCATGGAGTAAGATACGGCATAGCTACAGCATCTTTCTGTGCCATCTCCCAGATGGTACAGTCTTTCAAGTGGAATAATTTATTCCATTCCTCCTTAGTAAGTTTCTGCTCCTTAAGCAGTGGCTCTAATTTCTCTACAGGAGTATATTTAATATGGAACTGTTTTAGATAATGCTTAGGCTTTAATAAGTCGGTGTAACTTCTCCAGCTATTTATTGCTAACTGAACAAGGAAACCGCCATAGGGTTCGTCAAAGGTGATACGAAATGTATATTTATCCAGAATATCTAATTTCATTGGTTTACCATCAGGGCGATTACCAGACCTTAGATAGGTAGGGAAAACTGGAGTAAGTGTTTCATTCAGAAGAAAATCTTCGTAAGTAAACTGAACATCTTCAGTAGTTACCGGTACCCCATCGGACCACTTTAGTCCTTCTCTAAGTTTAAAGGTGAATGTCTTCCAATCAGGAGATACTTTATAACTCTCTACTATATTCCCTTGAATATTCGTCCCAGTAATTCCAGGACAACTTACTAGTGGCTCATTGTTCATAATAAACACACTAAGCTCTGTATCCGGCATATGGTGGATTAATCTCATTGTTCCCCCATATTTTCCTATCTCAAAATCCAGGTCATCTTTAGGAAGAAGAACTCCAGGTCCAACAACAAAAGGTTTCTTCGGCAATCTCTGTTCTACTGGCGGTAACTTTCCTTGTTTTACAAGTTCAGCTAGCATTGGTGATTCATTGTATTTCTTCTGAGCAGAAGAGATACCATTAAAACCCAAAAAGACAGAAATCAACAAACTCAAAACCACTAATATCGCTAAACCTTTTCTCATTTTTTTACTTCTCCTCCTTTCATATTTTTAATATTCCACTACCTTAATTCAGGTTAACTTGACTAAAGTTCTTAATCTTCTAATAAACTTATCTTTGCCCCTTACTCTATTCTATCGCCTCCCTTTGATAAAGTATGATAACCTATTCTATACCTCTAAGCTTCAAAAACTTTTCATATAGATCATCCCAATACTCACTACTAAAACCTTTATATTCCTGTAAATGAAAGGAGCTACCTATTAACTCCTGAGCCTCTTCTAAAGAAGACAACTCTCTTAATGTAATCATCTGTGATATAATGTTTCCAACTGCCGTTGCTTCTGTAGGTCCTGTAATTACCATACGTTTTGTAGCATTAGCGGTAAACTGATTAAGTAGTTTATTCCTTACTCCACCACCCACCATATAAATTACTGGTAATTTTTTATTTATAATCTTTTCTAACTCCTCTATAAGATTACGGTATCTCAAAGCTATGCTCTCTAAAATACACAATATCATCTCGCCTTTCGTCTGAGGTATAAGCTGACCTGTTTCTTGACAGTATCTTTGGATCTCAAGAGGCATATCCCTAGGGCTAAGGAATCTTTCATCATCTGGATCTATCAGAGAACCTAAGGATCTGCTTTCTTGAGCTATCTCGATAAGTTGATTATAATCTAGGTGTTCTCCTTTCTTCTCCCAACTACGACGGCATTCTTGTAATAACCATAGACCCATTGTATTTTTTAGGAATAAAAAGTCATTTAGTCCTCCACTGTTGGAAAAATTCAGCTCTAAAGCAAGATCATCTACTACAGGCTGTGAAACCTTAGTTCCTACAACTGACCACGTCCCCGAACTGATAAAGGCATAATTAATATTCTTCAATGGAACTATTGCTACTGCACTTGCTGTGTCATGGGTTAACGGAGCTATTACCTGTAATTCTTCCCCTATATCTATCTCCTGGGCTACTCTAGGATAGACCTTCCCAATGACTGTACACGGCGGAATAATCTCCTGGAAGATTTCTACTGGTAAATCAAATATAGATAAAAGTTCTCTATCCCAATCCATTTTAAATGGGTTATAGAGCTGAGTAGTAGTAGCCATAGTAAATTCTGTAAACTTCTCACCTGTTAATAGGAAATTAAAAAGGTCTGGCATCATCAGTAGAGCTCCTGTTATGTTTAAAACAGCTGAATTTTCCTTTTTCATAGCAAGAAGCTGATAAAGGGTATTTATCCTGATAAATTGAATCCCCGTCCTCTTAAAGATCTCTCTCTTAGATAGCGTCTTAAAAGCTTCTTCCATAATTCCTTCTGTTCTTCTATCCCTATAATGATAAGGATTGTATAGAATATTATCCTTTTTATCTAAGAGACAAAAATCAACTCCCCAAGTATCAATTCCAAGAGAGGATATGGCCCCTTTACAGTTAGAATATGCTATACCAAGACTTCGCTTTATCTCATGAAAGATTCTTAATACATCCCAATGTATACTTTTATACAGTAAAACTGGTTCATTTGGAAATCTATATATCTCTTCTAAAGTTATCCTTTCCCCGTTAAATCTTCCCAATATAGCCCTTCCACTTTCTGCTCCTAAGTCAAATGCAAGTAAAGCCAAAGACATAATCAGTGCTCCTTGAAATCATTAAGCATTAAAACTAATGGATTCTCCAAAATAGCCTTTAACCTCCCTAGAAAACATGCCGCTGTAACCCCATCAATAACACGATGGTCACAGGAAAGAGTAACAGTCATCATCCATTGAGGTATAATTTGGGAGTCTTTCACTACTGGCCTTTTTTCAATCTTACCTACCGCTAAGATAGCAACCTCAGGTGGATTAATAATAGCTGTAAACTCTTCTATATCATACATACCCAAATTCGATATTGTAAAACTCCCTTTCTCCAGATCTTCTGCACCTAATTTATTATTTCGAGCTTTATCTACTATAACTTTTAATTCTTTAGCAATCTCGACGAGCCCCTTTTTATTTACCTTATGTAATACCGGAATAACCATCCCATTATCTACAGAGACAATTATCCCTATATCTGTATCTTTTCTGATATAAATCTTATCTCCCTTTACTAAGGCATTAAGTATAGGAAATTCTAATAAAGCCATCGAAGAAGCCTTTATAACTAGTGCAGTATAGGAGACTTCAATATCTTGACCTTTTGCCTTTAAACAAGAATTTAAAGATTCTCTAAACTTTATTGCCTCAGACATATCTATATTGGTTTTTAAATAGAAATGAGGTATTGTACTTTTACTTTCTACTGTTCTTTGAGCAATAGCCTTCTTCATTCCTGAAATAGGAATAATTTCAAATTCCGACTCTCCTAGTGAGGAGATAACCTTTAATATATCATCCTTTACAATCCTTCCTTCTGGCCCAGTTCCTTTAACTTTAGAGAGGTCTATCCCATATTCTTTTGCCAATTTCCTAGCTATAGGTGAAACCTTTTGCCTTTCTTCATCTTTAATTTCTTTAACTTCCTCTTCAGGTTTACTTATAATACCAATAACACTTAAGGAAGGAACTCTCTCTCCCTCATTAACAAATATCTCAGCCAAAATTCCATCGACTGTCGCTTCTACCTCTATACTTGCTTTGTCTGTTAACACTTCAAATAAAGGTTCTCCTCTAGTAACTTTTTCTCCCTTCTTCTTGAACCACCTAAGCAGGGTTAATTCCTCACTAATCTGTCCCAATTTAGGCATTATTATCTTTTCCGACATTATCCCAGCATCTCCCTAACCGCCTGGATAATTCTATCCTTAGTAGGAATAACATAACCTTCCAAAACAGGAGAGAATGGAATAGGGACATCACTAGTGCATAATCTCTTAATTGGTGCATCTAAATAATCCATAGCCTCCTCTACTATAATAGCAGAGATTTCTGCTGCCCAACCTCCCGTTTTAGGGCATTCATCAACTATCAAAATACGATTTGTCTTTTTCACAGAATTTATTATAGTTTCTTTATCTAGCGGGACGAGGGTCCTCGGGTCTATAACCTCTACACTAATTCCATCCCTTTCTAACTCTTCAGCAGCCTCTAAAGTCCGATGTAACATCAAAAGCTTAGCAACTATAGTGATATCTTTTCCCTCCCTTTTTATATCCGCCACACCTAAAGGGATAGTATATTCTTCCTCAGGAACCTCTCCAAGTAATTCTACCCCGCCTCTCTCCTTCCTAGCTCCTTTACTTCCATATAGTAGCTTATGCTCGAAGAATAGTACTGGATTATCATCTCTTATACTTGATTTTAATAGACCTTTAGCATCATACGGTGTACTAGGAGCCACGATTTTTAACCCCGATATATTAATAAATAAACCCTCTAGACTCTGAGCGTGTTGGGCTCCTCGTCCCGTGGCTCCAGTAGGAGCTCTCAAGACTAATGGAATCTTTATTTGTCCTCCAGACATATACCTTAACTTTGCAGCTTGATTTGCTATCTGGTCCATTGCACAAAATAGAAAATCACAGTACTGTACTTCTGCTACAGGTCTAAGCCCCATAATAGCGGCTCCAATAGCCATCCCTACAATTCCCGTTTCAGATATAGGAGTATCTATAACCCTTTCATGTCCAAATTCTTCTGCTAATCCTTGAGTAACGGTAAAGGGTCCTCCCCAACCACCAGGAATCCCTATATCTTCTCCAATAAGGATTACGTTGGGATCTTTTCTCATCTCTTCCCTTAAAGCCTCTCTTATAGCTTCAGCTATTGTTAACCTACGCATAGACGTCCTCCAATGCTATCTCTGGAGAGGGAAGAGGACTTTCAATAGCAAAATTTATAGCCTCTTCTATCTCCTTTTCCACTTCAGACCTTATCCGATTATCCTCTTTTTCGCTTAATACATCTAATTCGAGTAGTTTCTTCTTAAATTGGAATATAGGATCTCTCGATTTCCAAAATTCTACCTCTTCCTTAGGTCTATAATTAGCAGGATCGCTGCGAGAATGTCCTGAATATCGATAAGTCTTACACTCTATTAGTGTAGGTCCTTCTCCTTCTCTAGCTCTATTAACCGCCTCACTAGCTACTCTATAAACTTCCAGAACATCCATCCCATCAACTACTACTCCAGGAATCCCATAAGCTGATGCTCGATCAGCTATATTTTCTAGTTTCATTACCTTAGAAATATGCGTAGAAGCACCATAAAAGTTATTTTCACATACATATATAACAGGTAAATTGTATATAGCCCCCATATTGAGAGCTTCATGAAATGAGCCATTATTAGTAGCACCATCCCCAAAAAAAGAAACTACTACTTGCTTAGTTTTTCTAAGTTTAAAAGCTAAAGCAACTCCATTAGCTATAGGGATACCACTACCAACAATAGCTATGGCAGGAAGCATCCCCACAGAATAATCTCCTATATGCATTGATCCTCCCTTAGCACGACAACATCCAGTTACTTTACCGAACAACTCTGCAGCAATCCTCTTCATCGGTACCCCTTTAGCTATAGCGTGTCCATGAGGTCGATGTGTACTAGTTATAAAGTCATCCCTATTCAATACTGCACATACTCCTACTGCTACCGCCTCTTGTCCTTGATATTGGTGTAATGTGCTAGGTACCATTCCTAGAAGGAAAAGTTGGTATACACGATCTTCAAATAGACGTATTGAAAGCATTTGTCTATATAATAGAAGGAGTTTCTCTCTACTTAACTCTATCATCTCTCAGTTCCTCCCTGCAAAGAAAGAGGTCGATATTGTGGAGCTATATATGTCCAAGGAGTTATCGGACGCCTTATTGTCCCCCACTTTTCTAAAGCAGCTCTTAACTCAGGATAATTTTGGGCAGCCTCTTCTAAAGGGATATCGTTCTTTACCGCCTCAAAAGCTTGCTGCCAAGCCTTTGCTCCAGCAGTGTAACCCATTGGATGGCCTAACATTCCTCCTCCGGCAGGGATAACAATATCTATCCCTGCTTCCTGAATAATAGTGGGAACAAGTCCAGGATGCATCCCTGCAGCAGGCATAGGAAAAACTCTCT
Organism: bacterium; assembly: GCA_014360335.1. Taxonomy (GTDB): domain Bacteria; phylum DUMJ01; class DUMJ01; order DUMJ01; family DUMJ01; genus DUMJ01. The sequence continues at coordinate 9,275 of JACIXS010000015.1, forward strand.
TTATGTGATAAAATGGAGCTCTTAAAACCTGATAACAACGCAGGGATTCTTCCAAGGAGGCTACTGGTATACTGGACCAAATTGTAGGAGAAAGGGTCATATCTGCTCCACATAATCTTATCAATTTAGAAAGTGCAACAAAACTAATCCTATTAAGTAAAGCCAACATATGAGAAGGATGCAATAAAATAGGGACATTAATCGCAGGGTCCTCTGCTAAAACCCTTAAAGTAGAAAGACCCGCAGAGTAACACAAAAGTAGTCCATTAGCTCCATTTCTTACAGCCCTTCTAGCCTTTTCTTGTACTTTATTTATCTCATCTGTTACACTTATAAAATAAATTACCTTTTTACCAGTCTTCTTTTCCGCCTTAGCTAAGGCCTCCATCACAGCACTAAGACGATCATCAAACCTACAATATGCAGTATCACTAGTCATCTCATCATCCTTAACCATATCCACACCACCAAGTGCTGTCTCATAAACCTGTTCAGCGATCTGTTTTGGAGTCATCCCCATCTTGGGCTTTATAATATGAAGAGATAGCGGACGATCATAGACTCCTACCAACTTTCGTATTCCTTCTATGCCAAATTTAGGACCCTTAAATTTCTCTGCCAACTTAGAAGGTATAAATACATCAAGGAGTCTTAAATTTTTTGAATAGGCAAAACAATTCCCTGCAAAAGAGAGAAGCATCATTGGTACATTTGCTTCCCAAGCTTCGATAGGAAATCCGAGCTGTATAACTGCCTTTTTTACTCCTTTAGGACTCGGAATTTCATAGTAACCTAATAGCTTTCCAGCAAGCTTCTCTCTTACTTCAGGAGTCTCTTCTTTTACCTCTTGCCAACTTCCAGTAGAACCTTCAACAATTATAGTCTTTATAAGCGAAAGATGATCAAGGAAATCTACGCCCTCTACTGTATCCTCTAGATAATAAGTAGCAACAACATATTTCTCAATTCCACTTTCAAACATATACTCAAATAACTGAGAATCATATAATTGTTTCATAAACGCTAACTCCTTTCTTTACTTAATTAAAGCTGTTCTAATAACTCCGGAAATTTCTGTAGCATCTCCTCTATCTATCAAGGCTCCGATCCTCTCTTCTCCAATCTGCTCTACTATACACATTAATCCTTTAATCCACTTGATAGATTCTTTAGCCGCCTTAATTCCATCTTCTCTGTATGGGAAGATATCCAAAGTATACCAACCCTGATATTTATATCTTTTCAGCCAGTAGAGAAGCTCTAAGTACTCTATAATGTGCACTGAGCCAACCATCATATCATCATCCCAAAGCCGATAGTTATCATTTAAATGAACATAAAACAATTTCCCCTCTTCAGCTAGCAAAGAAGCTGCTTCTGCCGTGTTTTCCTGAGCAGCCAGAGCATGACCAACATCCAATAAAGCACCAACATTCTCTCTATTGACCCTTTCTATCAATAAGAGGGTCTTGGCTGCGCTATTAATAAAGAGATGAGCGCGTGGTTCTTTTAACTTATATTCTATACAGATATCTATATTAGGGTTATAATCCGCACACTCTTGTACCCCCTCTACTAACTGTTTCCAAGCCAGAGGAAAATTAGCCTGAAAAGAATAATCATATCCATCCTGCCCAAACCAAAGATCAATTCTATTACAGTTTAAAGCCAAAGCCATATCTATAGTCTTTTTAACTTCCTTTATAGCATCATCTCTAACCTTAGGGCCTTTAGAAGTAAAAGATCCCAACCCCCATTTACCTTGAGTCCATAAATCTGGGACAACCATAGCTACCTCTAAACCGGTTCTTTCTAAAAGAGATTTTACAAAGTCAAAGTTCGCCTCATTAATATGCCAGTTTCCTACTAGCTCTATCCCCCTAAGGTCTTCAACCTCACTAGCAGAGAGAAAAAGCTCTTCTAATGTCTTCTTTTTTCCATACCCAGACAAGACATACCTATCAGCACAGGAATCAAACACAGGTAAACATGCTCCAAATTTTAAATTATTACTCATACCCATTCTCCTATTGTTAAAATATGTTATATGTAGTAAAAATATAACATATTTTAACATCTAAAAAGATAAAGTCAAGAGGGTTGTTAACTGGGATGTAATCACTTTTTGATCCCCTCCAACATAAGCACCAACCTCCCTGTCTTACTTACCATTAAGGCCATACTATAAATATCTACAGCTAAAGATAT
>JACIXS010000149.1 GCA_014360335.1 bacterium
TTGCCTATCGAATAGATAATAACACTCGGATGGTTATAATCTTTATCTATCATTCTCTTTATATCTTCTTTCCACCACTCAGTAAAGTAATTACCATAGTCATAATCTGTCTTAGAAATGTTCCAGGCATCAAATACTTCATCCATTACTAACATCCCAAGTCTATCACAGGCATTTAATAGCTCCTTTGATGCCGGATTATGTGCCATTCTAATAGCATTGAATCCAGCCTCTTTCAGTATCCTTACCCTTCGTTCTTCTGCCTTTGTAAATGAGCATGCCCCAATTACTCCATTATCATGATGGATGCATGCTCCTCTTAACTTGACTGTCTCTCCATTTATTTTTAATCCTTCCTTTCTTGTAAGTTGGAGCTTTCTAATTCCAAAATGATTCATATCCTCATCTATTAGATGACCATTAGAAATCACCTTGGAATGGCAATAGTATAAATTTGGACTCTCTAAAGACCACAGTTTTGGATTTTCTATATACAGCCTTTGTCTTACAATTGCTGAGTCATTTTTGTACACTGTAACCTTAGCTGAGTCAGAAGTAATAATATTTCCGTTCGTATCTTTAATATCTGTTTGAAGTATAATCTTTTGAGTATTTAGACTCTCATTTTCTAAGACAGTCATAACCTCTATAACCGCTTCATCCTTATTTACGTCAAGGGTAGTTATCTTTACCCCATCTACACTAATATGTAAAAGTTTTCCTTCTATTAATCTTACGTATCTATATATCCCACTACCAGAATACCATCTAGAATTAG
>JACIXS010000150.1 GCA_014360335.1 bacterium
AATACCCGCTTTTTTGGCTGCTTCTACATCCACTCTATCATAGCCTGAGCCATATCTTGAAATTACCTTTAGTTTTTTAGCTTTAGAAATTACCTTCTCATTTATCTCATCAAGACCTGCAATCATCCCATCAAAATCTTCTATTATTAAAGCTAGTTCATCTGAAGTAAGTGGCCTTCCTTTAGTGTTATATACAACTTCTTTTACCATCTCTTCAAGTTTTAGTTTTAGATTCTTATCATATTTACCATAGCTAGTGGGTGTTACTAAAATACAGCACTCTCTTAAAGGCTTCTGTCGCATATCCTCTCTTACTCCTTTTCTGACAACGATGTTATTATAGTACTGTTACAGTAAGCTAAAATTTACTTCCATTTAGGGTTATCCATGATCTTAGGATAGCCATCTATTTCTACAATTACTTTCTTAAAACCCTTCTCTTCAATGGTTCCATAATCATGACCCGCATTGGCAGGATAAACAAACAAGGTTACTAAATTTTCATCACCAATATTTATAGAACGATGAGCCCACCCTCCTGGAACATATACAGCAGTGTTTGGGATAAGTTCTTCTACTGCCCAGTCACCGTCCTTGGTTTCCATCATCATATATCCATGTCCTCGAAGACAGAGATAAAACTCAGCAGTTTGAAGAATAGAATGAAAATGCCCCTTTGTCATAAAATACTCATTTCCTACTTTACCTGGATGTACTACAGATAATCCTTGAATTAACTCACCTTGTATTTCTGGTACTAATTTTTCATACACTTCATATACCA
>JACIXS010000151.1 GCA_014360335.1 bacterium
TTATATGGGAAAGGGACAATTCTTTTTATAGACGAGATACATAGATTTAATAGGGCACAGCAGGATGTTTTACTCCCATACGTAGAGGATGGCTCTATAATACTTATTGGGGCTACTACAGAGAACCCGTACTTTACACTTAACAGTACATTAATATCCAGATGCAGGGTTCTAAAGCTTGAGCCATTGACGGATGAGGACCTCTCTATCATTATAGACAGAGCAATGAACGATGAGCGAGGTCTAAAGCATCTTAACTTAAAACTTACCGAATCTGCTAAGGCTCTTATAATAAGATATGCCAATAACGATGCAAGACAAGCGTTAAATCTTCTTGAAGAATCTGCCTTACTTGTTGCAGGTGAAAAGAGGGATACAATCGAGCCTGAAGATGTTGAAAGGCTCTTTACTGAGAGAATTTTTAGATATGATGAGCATGGAGATGAGCATTATAACCTTATATCTGCCTTTATAAAAAGTCTAAGAGGCTCTGATCCTGATGCGAGTGTCTACTGGCTTGTTAGGATGATAGACTCTGGAGAAGATCCAAGATTTATAGCTCGTAGGATGATTATTCAGTCAGCTGAAGATGTAGGTAATGCGGACCCTATGGCTCTAGTAGTTGCAGTGAGTGCTAGTCAGGCTTTAGAATATGTAGGGCTACCAGAGGCTATTATACCATTAGCTCAGGCAGCAATATATATAGCCTGTGCTCCTAAGAGTAACTCCGTTTATAAGGCTATATCTAAGGTTAGAGAGGATTTAAAAGATGAGGTATTGGGTGATGTTCCTAAACATCTTAGGAATGTTGAGGGTTCAGGTTATTTATATCCTCATGACTATCCCGATCACTTTGTATTGCAAGATTATCTTCCCAAAGAGCTTTTGGGAAGAAGATACTATGAGCCTTCTAGTGAAGGCTTAGAAAGGGAGATAAAGGAAAGATTAAAGAATCTATGGAAAGGAAGAAAGATTTTCTAGGAGGTGTAAAGTTTTGCTCACTTTAGAAGAAATAAAGAATAAAAAGATACTTGAACTCTTCGAAATAGCAAAGGAATTAGGAATAACTGGAGCTAGGAGGATGCATAAGAAGGACCTAGCGGAGAAGATCTATGAGGTCCTAAAGGAGAGAGAAGAGGAAGAGAAGAAGAAAGAAGAGGCTCTGAAGAAGGAGCAAGAAGTGAAGGTTCAAGAAGCACCAGCTCCTCAGCCTACAGAGGTCCCTGGAGAAGCTGTAGGGGAAGTTAGAGAGGGAATCCTTGAGATATTGCCAGATGGCTACGGATTCTTAAGACACGATGGATATGTCCCTACATCTCAGGATATATACGTTTCACAGTCTCAGATTAGAAGGTTAGGTCTTAGAATGGGTGACCTTATAAGGGGTCCTATAAGACTACCTCAGACACAGGAGAAATACCCTGCCCTTCTGAGAGTGGAGACGGTTAATGGTATACCAATAGATAGGGCAAGAATTAGACCACACTTTGATGACCTAACGCCAATATATCCTATGGAGAGACTAGTAATGGAATCGGACCCGAAAGATATAACTACTAGGATGATTGACCTTATAGCTCCTTTAGGAAAGGGCCAGAGAGGACTTATAGTTTCCCCTCCAAAGGCAGGTAAGACTACTGTCCTCAAGAAGATAGCTAATAGTATTGCAATTAATCATCCAGAGGTTCATCTTATAGTCTTACTAATAGATGAAAGGCCTGAAGAAGTTACAGATATGGAACGTTCGGTAAAGGGAGAAGTGATAAGTTCAACATTTGATGAACCTCCAGAGCAACATGTGAGGGTGGCAGAGTTAGTTCTAGAGAGGGCTAAGAGATTGGTAGAATTGAAGAAGGATGTAGTTATTCTTCTTGATAGCCTCACCCGTCTTGCTAGGGCGTATAACCATGTTGTTCCGCCAACTGGAAGAACTCTCTCTGGTGGATTGGACGCCACCGCACTGAGAGGACCAAAGAAGTTTTTTGGTTCCGCTAGGAATATAGAAGAAGGGGGTAGCCTTACTATAATAGCTACCGCACTCGTAGATACGGGAAGCAGGATGGACGATGTCATATATGAAGAGTTCAAGGGGACTGGTAATATGGAGATACACCTTGATCGTAAGCTTGCCGATAAAAGGATATTCCCAGCTATAGATGTAAGGATGTCTGGGACAAGAAAAGAAGAATTACTCTACTCTGAAGAGGAGCTAAAGAAGGTCTGGCTATTGAGGAAGATGCTGAGCGCTGTAGATTCAGAAGATATTACAGAGATCCTTATAGAACAGCTCTCTAAATACAGAAGAAATGAAGATTTCCTTAGGAATCTAAGAGCGGTTGCATAAATTTATCTCTTCTTTTGTGTTATAATTTTTAAAAAATGATGGAGGTGTACTATTATGTCTAAGTATGTGGTATTGTTTTTACTTTTCTGTATGTTATTTTCTACAGTAGCATGGTCTAAGACCATAGTAGATGAGATAAAGGCTAGAGGAGAGCTTGTAGTTGGAAGTGATGCAGCATATCCACCATTTGAGTTCGTAGATAAGGATGGGAACATTGTAGGGATTGATATAGATATAGTTAAGGCAATAGCGGACCATCTTGGTGTAAAGCTTAGAATTGTAAATACCAGTTTTGATGGTATTATACCAGCCCTTTTAGCCAAAAAATTTGATATTATCATCTCTGCTATGACTATAACCCCTGAGAGGGCTAAACAGGTAGATTTTTCTATCCCTTACTATAACGCAGGTCAGCTTATAACAGTAAGGGAAGATGATAATAGGATAAAGAGTGAGAAAGACTTACGAGGGAAGATAGTTGCAGTACAGTTAGGGACAACGGGACAATTCTATGCAGAATCTTTACCCGGTATAAAAGAGATTAGGAAGTTTGAAACTGTAGATGGTGCATTTTTAGAACTTAAGAATGGGAGAGTAGATGCGGTAATAGCTGATGATCTTACCTCTTTAGCATTTGTTAAAAGTACTAAAGGGCTTAAGGTTATAAATAAGCTCCTTACAAAGGAACAGTATGGTATAGCTGTTCGTAAAGAGGATAAGGCTCTTTTAAGAGAGATAAATATTGTTATAGCAAGGTTAAAGAAGGAGGGAGTTATAGAGAAGCTCAGAGAAAAATGGGCTAGTTGGTAACGTCAACTTATGACTAACGAACCTTTCTTCCCCTTTTTAAGAAGCATACTTCCTTTTTTAGGGAAAGGTGCTTTAATGACTGTAGAACTTACCATTATCTCGGTAGGGATCGGGGTAATTATTGGTATCTTTGGTGGAATGGCTAGGGTCTCAAGAAATCCAATCCTCTTGGTACCCTCTACTATATACGTTGAGGTAATAAGAGGAACTCCTCTCTTAGCTCAGCTATTCCTCGTTTATTTTGGACTTCCCTCTCTAGGTATAAATCTACCACCTTTTACTGCTGCGGTTATCGCTATGGGTATAAACAGCGGTGCATACGTTACTGAGATATTTAGAGGGGGGATCCAGTCTATAGAGAAAGGGCAGATGGAAGCGGCTAGGCCTCTCGGTCTATCGTACTTACAGGCTATGAGATATATAATATTACCTCAAGCGTTTAAGAGGATACTTCCTCCTCTAGGTAATGAGTTTATTGCTATGTTAAAAGACTCTTCCCTTGCATCCACCATAGCTATAGCAGAACTTATGAGAGTAGGAAGAGAAATAACTAGCAGAACCTTCAGAAGCTTTGAGGTCTTAACAGTAGTGGCTCTTTTGTATCTGGCAATTACTTTGCCACTTTCCCTACTTGTTAGATATGCTGAGAGGAGAATGAGTGTAAGTGATTAGACTGGAGAAGATATACAAGAGGTTTGGTAAATTAGAAGTCCTTAGAGGGGTAGACCTTAATATTGAGAAGGGAGAGGTTGTCGTAATTATAGGACCCAGTGGTGCAGGGAAAAGTACACTTTTAAGGTGTATAAATCTTCTAGAAAGACCAACCTCTGGTAGGGTAATATTTGAAGGGATAGATATAACAAGGATGGATGGAAGAAATATAGATAAGGTTAGGGAAAGGATTGGGATGGTCTTCCAGCATATAAACCTCTTTAACCACTTAAATGTTATGGATAATGTTATCCTTGCCCCTATGAAGGTAAAAGGTTTATCTAGAAATACCGCAGAACAGATTGCCAGGTCTCTGTTAGAGAGAATGGGGTTGGGAGATAAGCTATATGCCTATCCAAGTCAGCTTTCAGGTGGACAGAGACAGAGGGTTGCCATAGCAAGAGCTTTGGCTATGCAGCCAGATATAATGCTCTTTGATGAACCGACGTCTGCATTAGACCCAGAGATGATAAAAGAGGTCCTAGATGTTATGAAGGCCCTGGTAAATGATGGGATGACTATGGTAATAGTTACACATGAGATGGGTTTTGCAAAAGAGGTGGCATCTAGGATAATATTTATGGATGACGGATATATTGTAGAGGAAGGAACTCCTAAAGAGATCTTTTCTAATCCAAAAGAGGAAAGAACAGCTATGTTTCTAAGTAAAATTCTTTACTAGTAGGAGGTAATATGCGCATAGGACTTCCAATTAAAGTGGTAATAATTATAGCGTTAGTAGGTTTGAGTGTGTGGACGTTTATGAGATATTCTCTAAAATTAGGGTTAGACCTGCAAGGTGGGGTGCATCTAGTTTTTGAGGCTAAGGATACTCCTGAGGTAAAGGTTACTGGGGATACTCTCAATAGAGTCCAGGCAATTATAGACTCAAGGGTAAATCAGCTTGGTATTACAGAGCCGATAATTCAGAGAGAGGGTGAAAGGAGATTAGTAGTTGAGCTTCCGGGTTATCAGGAGGACCCTAAGTCTGCTATAGAACTTATAGGCAAGACTGCCCTTTTGGAATTTAAAGATACTGGAACTAAGTATGTTGAGGAAGGGACAAAGTTAACTGATGCCCCTACTATACTTACCGGTGCGGACCTCAAGGATGCTAGAGTTGGTTATGACCAGTATGGTAGACCTGTGGTTGAGGTGGAGTTTAATCCAAAGGGGGCAAAAATTTTTGCTGAATTTACAAGAAATAATATAGGGAAGTATCTTGCAATAACATTAGATGGTGTTGTTATAAGCTGTCCTGTAATTCGTTCAGAGATCCCAGATGGTAAGGGACAGATAGAGGGAAATTTTACTCTTGATTCAGCAACACAGTTAGCAGTCCTATTAAGGGCAGGTGCCCTACCCGTTCCCTTAGAACTTATAGAGATGAAAAGGGTAGGACCTACCCTTGGTAGAGATACTATAAACGCTAGTATAAAGGCTGGAATTATAGCGGTAATTTTAGTAATGATATTTATGCTTATCTATTATAGATTCCCTGGAATTATAGCGGATATATCACTTGTTACATATGTTGCTCTACTTGTAGGTCTGATTTCTGCACTTAGAGCTACCCTTACATTACCGGGTATCGCTGCGCTTATAATGAGTGTAGGTATGGCGGTTGACGGAAATGTAATTATATTTGAGAGGGTAAAGGAAGAGCTTAGAAAAGGGAAATCCTTAATGGCAAGTATTGAGACAGGCTTTAAGAGGTCTTATGCCCCAATCTTAGATTCTCAGATAACTACACTGATAGCGTCAGCGGTTCTCTTCTACTTTGGAACAGGACCCGTAAGAGGCTTTGCTGTGATGCTTGCTTTGGGGACTATTATTAGTTTATTTACAGCAATTATAGTAACTCAGATATTATTCCAACTTTTTGAGCGGTTAGGAATTGTTAAGAGCCCTAAGATGTTTGGGATATAGGAGGAGCTTATGGGATATTTTAAAAATTCTAGAATAAATATTATAAAGTATACCTCTCTCTGGATAGGCATTACCGTTTTAATAATTGCATCTACATTTGTGCTATTTTTCACCAAGGGACTTAACTGGGGGCTTGATTT
>JACIXS010000152.1 GCA_014360335.1 bacterium
CTCCTCTACTTCATAATAATGTCTTGCAACTGAAATTGCCCCGTTAGGAAATCGAGTAAAGATATATGAAGTAGTATGAGACAGATCGTGAACATCATTTTCTTTATAACTTCCAATTGCTTTTAAAAGATTAAATAGGGTAAATATCTTTTCAGATTGATTGTCTCTTACTCTAAAACCTAAATATAAAGCTAATCCATTTCCGACCCTTTTAATACTACCAACTACTTTTTCTCTTAACATAGCTATAGGTTTAGCTTCTTCTGCATATTCTAGAAAATAGACCATATCTGGGAATAGACTCGTAGGAATCAGCATCTTTCCTACTTTTTCTAATTCTCCTGTAAAATCTACCTCTTCCCTAGGATGTAATTCTTCCTTAATCTCAGAATCTTTTTTTATGCCAAATAAATTAGCCCATTCTTCAAATATATTTATTTTATTATTTGATATTCTAGGAGGAATAGACATCCATACTATTTTCCCTCCTCTCCTTATAAATTCGGTTAATAGAGTAAGAGTCTCTTCCCTAATAGTTGGTTGGAAGAGAATGACTACTGTATTGTAGGTTTTATTATATATAGCTATTCTTCCATCACTAGTCAAAAGAGAATGTTTTAATAGCATTTCTTCTGTTATATAATCTCCATATCCATATTGTACTATCCAACTTCCAAACCTATCATTGGCATAGAGAAGGTCTAAAGGATATAACATTAGAACTGGGGTAGTTCTTACATCGAAGTCTTGAACGTATCTTACT
>JACIXS010000153.1 GCA_014360335.1 bacterium
TCTGGCCTCATTAGAAGATTTAGACGAATATGCACAAGAATTTATTGATCTTCTAGAGAAATTACCTGCTACCGAACAGAGGATTTTTGCCCGGGAAGTATTCCAGGATGGATTTTCTTTAGGACTTTTAGAAAGATTAAGAGACTGGCAAAAAAAAGTGGAAAGAGTGGAGAAACCATTCTTAAAAGTAGCCTATCCGGTTCAGAGTGGACAGAGGATAAGAGGAAATCCTATTTTTGTCTTTGGTAGTACTACTCCTTCTCGAGAAGTGACTGTTTATGTCAATGGTGTTGAGGTAGAGAAATTTGATTATCGCAGTGGGAATTTTCTTACCTTAGTAGAAGTTCCGGAAGGAATGGAATTTCCTATAAAGGTTACTGCTGCTCTTAATGGAGAAGAAACCTCACTGGAAAGGACGGTAATATATCAACCAGCATGGCAGGAAATGCCAGAAGAGCCACTGGCTATTCATTCTGCTAATGTTCAGCCCAGACAGAATCAGGTGCTGGAAGAAGGTAGTCAATTGAGGGTGATTATTCAGGGAAGTCCCCGAACTGAGGCGGTATTTCGAATTGGAAATAATTTACAAGAGATTCCCATGGAGGAGATAAAGACTTTATCCTACACTTCAGGAATAAGAGGTATTTACCAGGGTAGTTATATAGTGAAAAAAGAAGATATTCCCCCCACTGGAAAGACAGATGCGCAAAGCATTACGGTAACTCTACACAGAGAAGGTAAAGAGATAAGCCGGGAATTAC
>JACIXS010000154.1 GCA_014360335.1 bacterium
CCTGTAATCTCTAGTACTTTCTTTACAGGGTTATCAGTGCTAGAGTTTATAGTATACTTACACCATTGAGAAGCTTTTTTCAGTTTACTTTCATTTATGTCTATACCTATCACATAGCTTTGATAAGCAGAAATCCTTTGAGATATCAGTTGCCCAAGACCTCCTAGCCCTATCACAGCAACAAAATCTCCAGGATGTATATTGACTTTGAGAGTCGCACCTATAGCGCAGGTCCCGGGTTCCGCTAATGCGGCAGATTCATAAGATATTCCTTCAGGAATCTTAAATAATCCGCTTCCTCCAATAGGAGGCACATAAAATTTGGCAAATTCCGCAAAACCACCTGAATGCTCCTGCTCTTTAATACCTATACAAAAATTTGGCATCCCTAATCTACAGTTTATACAGAAACCACAGTAGTTACTAAAGCATCTAGCAACTCGATCACCAATTCTGAAATTAGATATATTATTACCAACTTTTACGATCTCTCCACTCCATTCATGTCCACTTAAGGGGTAGGGAAGGTCTTTCTTCAGAACTCCCTCCTTTATCCCCTTATAAATCTTTATATCTCCTCCACATATACTACAAGCCTTTATTTTAACTAAGACCTCATTTCCTCCTATTTCTAAATTTGGTACCTCTTTTATCTTTACTATTCCGGATTCATCTATAAAGAGCCTCTTCATCCTTTCACCTCTCTGTTTATCCCTTTAATCCGGTATGTGCTATACTCTCTATCATTCTATTCTGTAAAGCAACAAAAACCAAAAAGACAGGAAGCAGAGATAACAATGCTCCAGCCATCATAGGTCCATAGTCTGTAAAATACTGATTCGTAAAAAAAGCTAAACCAAGCTCTATCGTCATTTTATTTGGGCTTCTTATAACTATCAAAGGCCAGAAGTATTGTCCCCAGCTATCCATAAAAGTTATAATAGCAAGAGTTAAAAGTGCAGACCTAATATTAGGAATTATTATTCTCCAATATATCCCAAATTCGTTACATCCGTCTATTCTAGCAGCATCTATCAGTT
>JACIXS010000155.1 GCA_014360335.1 bacterium
AATTCCTGGCCAAGGAAAAAGAGCGGTTCCACGCGGAGCTTCAGGACGATTTCAACACCCCCGGGGGACTCGCAGTGATCCAGGAAATCATCGGCGAGGCTTATCGCCGCAATGATCCGGGCGCCATGCGCCAGGCCGCCCAACTCGTGCGAGAACTCGGAAGACCGTTGGGACTTTTCCAAGGGGAGGGAGCCTCCGCCGAACTCGGAAAGCTTTCCGAGGAACTCCTTGACCTCATCGTTGAGCTGCGCACCATCTTGCGCCAGGAAAAGAATTTTGCCCTCGCGGACATGATCCGGGAAAAGCTCGGGAAGCTGGGCGTGGAGCTCCGGGACGGCCCGGAGGGAACGCGCTGGGTCCTGCGTACTTAGCGCCCGAGTTTTTTGGCGAGTTCTTCAAACGTGATCTTCACTGCCACCGGCCGGCCATGAGGGCAGCGGGCGGGCTCGCGGGTCTCCTTCCAGGCCGCAATTAAGGCCTCCTGTTCCGTGGGCGAGAGTTCCTCCCCAGCCCGTATGGCTGCAGCGCTAGCTACCCTTCGCCACAGCTCCAAAAGCGCGCGATTTCCCGCGCGCCACGTTTCCGCCACCTCCTTCAGGGGCTCGAGGAACCCAAGTTTTGCCTGACGCTCGGCCAAAACCGCCGGCCAGCCCCGCAAAAGGAACGCATTTTGCCCAAATGGCTCCAATTCCACCCCGATCTCTCGCAACATTGGAATGGCCGCGCGCAGG
>JACIXS010000156.1 GCA_014360335.1 bacterium
AAAGAGAATGATAGATAAAGATTATAACCATCCGAGTGTTATTATCTATTCGATAGGCAACGAAATACCTGATATTGGGAATATGCATGGAGCAGTATGGGCAAGAGAGATCGCTGAATACATACGTTCATTAGATAAGACTAGATATATTACAAGTGGTGTCAATGGACTCATTGTTATCTCTACAAGACTAGAAGAAATTTTGAAATCTATCCCATCGCAGTCTCAAATTGGGGAAAATCAGGATATGGCGGAAGCTATGAGAAATTTGATGACACATCCAATCATAGATGAGATAACTGAAGAAACCTTTAGTATACTTGACATTGCTGGATATAACTATATGGAAAGTAGATATGAAATGGATGGAGCTAAGTACCCAAATAGAATCATCTGCGGAACAGAAACAGCACCACCAAGTATTGATAGAAATTGGAAGTTGGTCAAAGCTAACAGTTATGTAATAGGAGACTTTACTTGGACAGGATGGGACTATATTGGAGAGGCAGGTGTAGGCAAGATAGAGTATGACAGTAGTAATACCGGATTCTTTGCGAGTTATCCATGGTATATAGCCAACTGTGGAGATATTGATATATGTGGTTTCCGAAGACCACAGTCCTTCTATAGAGAGATTGTATGGGGTCTAAGGAAGGAACCCTATATAGCGGTAGAAAATCCAGCTTATTATGGAAAGAAACCGATAGTAACTCAATGGAGCTGGACAGACGTCACTGATAGCTGGACATGGCAGAAAGAATTTATAGGAAAGCCAATAAAGATAGAAGTATATTCATCCTCCGAATTTGTAGAGCTATATATAAATGGTAAATTGATAGGTAAAAAGCCGGCAGGCGAAGAAAATAGATTTAAAGCAATATTCGAAACAATTTATGAGCCAGGAGAGATATTAGCGATTTCGTATACAAATGGTAAAGAAGATGGAAGATCCAGTCTTAAGACAGCCGGTCCACCAGAAATGATATATGCCAAACCAGATAAATATGAGATGGTTGCAGATGGCGATGATTTAGTATTTATTGAGTTATTCTTACTAGATAAAGAAGGTAACCTTAATCAATTAGATAACAGAAAGATTCATATTGATATAAAGGGTCCCGGTATAATCCAAGGTTTTGGAAGCGCTGACCCTAAAAGTACAGAAAACTTTTATGATCGTGAAAGGACAACCTATCATGGTAAGGCTTTAGCAGTTATCCGTTCAACCCTAGAACCGGGAGAGGTTGAAGTAACCTTTGAGGCAGAAGGCTGTAAACCAGCCAAGGTTAATATTGTAAGTAGGTAGATTCTTTGCAAAATATACAATAAGTATAGACAGGCAGGTCTCAATACTGGGACCTGCTGTTTTATTAAATTTTCTATCCTACAGAGTTTCACGAACCTTTACATAGCGGAATAAGTATGATATAAAGTTAGAGGGAGTTTTAAAAAATAATTTTTTCTAAATTGGAGAGTGATA
>JACIXS010000157.1 GCA_014360335.1 bacterium
TAGAGTTTACTATAGAAGCAAGTTATAAATATCTATGGGGAAAGAGAAAAGAGGTAAAAGAGAAAACAGTGATAGATTTAAAACCATACCAGGAGAGCCAAATTCCTCATGATCCTCTGGACAAAATAGTTAATGAACTAAAAAGAATTAATGAATCAATACGGAAAAAGGCTGAATAGTTAAGGTGTGAGAAGATGTTTCCGTTATTCGGAGATGGGGGGTAAGGTAAATTTTGAGGGTAGAGTTATAGCAGCCATCATTAAATGGTCTATTTCCTGCTATAGAGATTGTATAGAAATTGGATCTTTTGAGGATCTTTATGTAAAGGTAGTCCCGGGACATTTAGTCTGGAGAGGGTCAGCTTATATAGAATGGGCTTCAGTTGATGAAGCAATTAACATGAGGCTTAAAGAGGATATAGCAGTAGATTTGACACTTTCAGATTCAAAAAGTGGTAAATCGTATAGTGTAAAAGCTCAATTAGGATTTCCTGGCATATTAGATTTTCTTAAGGGGATTCCGGATAGTAGGGAAGAGGTCGATTTTCGTATCTTAGGCGAATTTCCTCTAGACCCTAAAATTTAGAATCTATATAGCTTTTAATTCCTCTATACCATATTTTATTCATGCTATAATGAAGCATAGAACTAGAATCACTAGAAGATAGTTGAATATCTTGGAAGTCAGAGGAGAGAATAGTACTTATGAAA
>JACIXS010000158.1 GCA_014360335.1 bacterium
ATAACCTTAAGTTTGGAGAGGGCTTCTTTAAGCTCTTCTACTGGAAGAGGTCTAAAGAGTCTAGGCTTTAGAAGACCAACCTTCTTACCTTCTCTTCTTAGAATATCTATAACCTCTTTAGCGGTTCCAGCGGTAGAGTTTAATACTACCAATCCTATTTCCGCATCGTCAAGGTTGTAAGTTTCAAAGAGGTCATACTTTCTACCAGTTATCTTAGCAAAATCCTCTGCTATACTCTTTACCACTGGGATAACTCTCTTATACGCCTCTGCCTGAGACCTCTTAAACTCAAAATAGGAATCTTGCAATGCCAATGGACCAATGGTAAACGGATGTTCTATATCTAGAAGTGATCTTAGTGGTTTATACTCTCCAACAAAACTCTTTACATCTTCATCATCTAATGGTTCTATAACCTCTTCAGCATGACTTGTGATAAACCCATCCATATTTACCATAACAGGAAGATTTACACTCTCTGCTATCCTTACCGCCTGAATAAGATTATCGTATGCCTCTTGAGCGGTCTCAGACCATAACTGAATCCAACCGCTGTCTCTAGCACCCATAGCATCAGAGTGGTCACAGTGAATATTTATAGGTGAACTCAATGCTCTATTTACAACAGTCATAACTATTGGAAGTCTGGCTCCAGAGGCTATGTATAACATCTCCCACATTAAAGCTAGCCCTTGAGAAGAAGTAGCTGTCATAGTCCTAGCCCCTGCAGCAGAGGCACCAATACAAGCAGAGAGAGCAGAGTGCTCACTTTCAACGGTAACAAATTCGGTATGGACCTCTCCATTAGCAACATATTCTGAAAATACTTGAACTATCTCTGTTTGAGGGGTAATCGGATAGGCAGCAACAACATCTGGATTTATCTGTTTCATTGCCAATGCTATAGCTTGGTTACCCTCTAAAGCTATTAGATTCTTCGTCTTCATAGGCTTCCCTCCTCTACCATACTTATAGCCTTGGCTGGACAAACTTTACTGCATATACCACAACCTTTACAATGGGCATAATCTATACCTTCCATCTTTTCATCCTTCACAATAATGGATGTATCAGGACAATAGATCCAACAGAATAGACAATTTATACACTTAGCTTTATCTACAACAGGACGAAATGTCCTCCAAGAACCGGTTTCGTATTCTTGTGCATTTCCTGCCTCTAAAATTACTATACCTTCTGGCATCTCTTTCCATGTAGGAAGCTTCATTCTGACTGCACCTCCTCATAAGCACGCCTTACTGCCTCTATATTTCCCTGGACGATCTTTTCGCTAAACCTACCAGAGAATTTATGTTTTAGTTCTTCTAGAACCTCATCAAGGGTTGGACTACCCATAATCCTTATGAGAGCACCTAGCAAGGGTGTATTTGGTATATTTCTTCCTATAGTATCTAGGGCAATTCTAGTTGCATCTAAGGTATAGACCTTACCACTCCTAAGTCCTAAGCTCTCCCTTATCTCTTTAGGAGATTTGTTAGTGTTGACTATAAGCACACTTGTCTCTTTCCAACCATCTAACGTGTCCTTTATCTTAAGTAAACTTGGGTCCAATACTACTATGATATCTGGATTAGTTATCTGAGAATGTATCCTGATAGGCTTACTACTAATCCTAGTATAGGCTTTCATTGGGGCGCCCATTCTTTCAGGACCATATTCTGGAAAAGCCTGTATATACTTACCAGCCCCTAAAGCCGACTCGGCAAGGAGATAAGCAGCAGATTTAGCTCCCTGCCCTGCTCTCGCATGCCAACGTATTTCAACAAGCTCCTGCATACATAACCTCCTTATCAAAAATTTGATTCGAGGAATATTAGATAAATCCTCATAAACTATAGCACAATAGGAGAAGTTTGTCAAATAGAAAATTTGTTGCACTATGCAGATATTTTTATTGACATTTTAAATAATTTAATGTATAATTTTAAAAAAGTGAAAGGGGTGATTAAAATGAATAAGATAGTAACCAAATGTCCTGCGTGTGGAGAGGAGATGTATATAACTACCCTAAAATGTCCTGCCTGCGATACAGAAGTAAAAGGGACATTCTATTTAGACGAATTCTTCAAACTCTCTAGAGAACAGCTAAACTTCATTAAGTTATTCATAAAAAACAGAGGCAACTTAAGTGATTTGGGAAGAGAATTGAATCTATCCTATCCTACATTAAGAAGTAGACTAAATGAGATAGCCAAAATTCTAGGATATCCAACAGAAGAGGAAAGAATAGATAAGATGGAAATCTTAGAGAGAATAGAAAGGGGAGAGGTTACTCCCCAAGAGGCAGTAAAACTTTTAAAAGGAGGAGAATAGAAATGAAAGGACAGATCCCTACTGAGGGGATAAAAAGGGTCTCTATAGATGGTTTTGGAGGAGATGTAAGGATACTGCCATCTGAAGGAAATGAGCTAGTGTACAATATAGGTGGGGGGTTAGAGATACAGCATGAGATAAGAGAAAACAGTCTGTTTCTGAAGATTCGAAGTAAGAGTGTACTTGGAATACCATTTTTTAACTTCGGAGGCTCTAACGGAGATATAGAACTATATATACCTAGAGATAGGTCCCTTGACTTAAATCTAAAATCCGGAGACATCTTCTTTACAGACTATAGAGGAGAAAATATTTCGTTGAAAGCGGTATCTGGGGATATAAACATAGGAAGACTCTTATGCAACTCTTTCCAGGCACATCTTACCAGTGGAGATATAGATATCGATATGGAGACTAAGAAGGGTTCTCTAAACTTTAAGTCTGGAGATGTAAGGATATTTTTAAGAGGTGAAGACTGGAGTGTGGATATCTCAGGGGTAAGCGGAGATGTAGATGTGGATACAGAGACAAATTCGATAGACCTTTATATTAAAGGGATCAGCGGAGATATCTCTGTAAATAATGAGAGCATAGGGACTGGTAGAATAGGGAACAAGCATCTAGTAACGGATGGGGGAAGAAATAGACTCAGTATAAATGTAATCTCTGGAGATGTCTCGGTGAAGACTGGTAAGGGAACTGGAGAGATAAAAATCCTACAGCAAGCGCAAACGAATAGACCGGAGAGTCAAATCTCAACTTCTATCGAAAACGATACAGCTATCTCTTATATACCTGAAGAGGTAAAGAAGGTAAGGGATATGTATAGAGCTGGCAAGTTATCCAAAGAGGATGCTATGAGTCTTATAGACGCTATGGGATATGGAGGATTAAATAATATCTTGGAGGAATAGTATGGAGATACTATGGATTATCCTAGCAATCATATCTTTAGGAGGAGCATTGTTTTTCCTTCCATTGACCCTAGGAGCAGGCATATTCTGGATAGTAGCTGGGACTTTATTAGTGCTACTCGTTGCACTATTGGTAAAACTTATAATCTTTTTGGCACCTGTCTTCTTTGTTCTTGGAATTATTTTAATAATCTGGGGGCTGATAGAAAGTCCTCATAAAAGGATGAGGCTAGAAGAGAGGATAGAGTCTTTAGTAAATAAGCTCTTAGGTAGGACTAAGTACTACGAGGGGGAAAGATTAAGAATCTTAGAGATGTTAGAACGTGGTGAGATTAGTTATGAAGAAGCTATAGAAAGGATAAGAAGGCTTAGGAGGGGATAAAAATGAAAGAAGAAGAACTTAAGATACTTAAGATGATAGAAGAGGGTAAGATAACAGCAGAAGAGGGTGCTAAACTTTTAGATGCAATAAAAGATGAAACTACAAGAGATACCGGGAGAGTTCTAGGTAAAAGGGTGAAGATATCTGTCATAAATAAGGAAGCAGGCAGGAAGGAAGTTGATATCTCTGTTCCACTACCACTAGCCAAGGCTTTCCTTAAATTTGGCTTAACAAGTGGAATAGCTTTTGGAGGATTCAAGCTAGAGGAGTCAGGAATAGATGTAAATGAGCTACAAAAGATGATAGATGAAGGGTTAGAGGGGACACTTATACAGGTAGATGACGAAAGAGAAAAGGTTGAGATAAAAGTAGAGTAGAGAAACTTTTCAGAATTCTGTATACTATAAGACTAGGGAGAGTTATAATAGAAATTGAGCTCCCTAGTCTTAATAGTTTTTAAAGGAGGAAGCAATGAGTCTAGAGAAAAAGATAGAGGCAAAAGAAGATTTACTTGCCCTAAGGCATACAACAAGTCATATACTTGCCCATGCGGTAAAGAGATTATATCCTAATGCCAAGTTAGGTATTGGACCACCAACAGATGAAGGATTTTATTATGACTTTTATGTAGAGAAACCATTTACCCCTGAAGACCTAGAAAGAATAGAAGAAGAGATGAAAAAGATTATCGAAGAAGACTATAAACTAGAAAGGTTTTCTCTATCAAAAGAGGAGGCAATAAAGTTCTTAGAAGAGTTAGATGAACCTTTCAAGATAGAATTGGCAAAAGATATAGAGGGGGAGATAACCTTCTATAGGCAAGGGGACTTTGTTGATATGTGTGCGGGACCTCATATAGAAAGTACTGGTGGGGTAAAATATTTCAAGCTCCTCTCTTCCTCTGGAGCGTATTGGAGAGGAGACGAGCATAACCCTATGATGCAGAGGATATATGGGACAAGCTTCTATACAAAAGAAGAATTAGATAGCTATCTAGCTTTCCTAGAAGAGGCTAAAAGAAGAGACCATAGAGTCCTAGGAAGAGAACTTGATATATATAGCACTCACGAAGAGGTTGGACCTGGACTTATCTTCTGGCATCCTAATGGAGCCATTATAAGGAATACTATTGAGGATTTCTGGCGTAAGGAACATATAAAGAGAGGATACGAACTAGTATATACACCCCATATAGCAAGTGAGAAGATATACGAGATAAGTGGACACCTAGAAAATTATGCTGAATCTATGTATGCCCCAATACAGATAGATACCGCTAGATACAGATTAAAGCCAATGAACTGTCCTGGACATATTCTTATCTACAAGACAAGACAGCGAAGCTACAGAGACCTACCTATAAGGTATGCAGAATTAGGCACTGTCTATAGATATGAAAGGATAGGAACACTCCACGGAATGCTAAGGGTTAGAGGATTTACCCAAGATGATGCCCATATATTCTGTAGAGAGGACCAACTTTTAGATGAGATAAGGGGAGTTATAAATCTTATGGACTTCTTTATGAAGACATTCAAGTATGATTATAAGCCTTACCTATCTACAAGGCCAGAAAAGTATATAGGGACAGATGAGATATGGGAGATGGCAACAAAGACACTAGAGGAGGCTCTCAAACTAGAAGGAATGGATTACGAGATAGATGAAGGGGGAGGAGTCTTCTATGGACCAAAGATAGATATAAAACTTATAGATGCCCTTGGGAGAGAATGGCAAGGTCCAACTATACAGGTAGACTTTAATCTCCCAGAGAGATTTGATGTAAATTACATAGGAAGCGACGGTAAAGAACATAGGGTAGTAATGATACATAGGACAGTCCTTGGCTCTATGGAGAGGTTCATAGGAGGACTTATAGAACACTTTGCGGGGAGATTTCCATTATGGATAGCGCCCATTCAAGTAGTTATAATACCCATAGCGGATAGACATAATGAAAGAGCAATAAAGGTAAGGAATACGCTTCTAGATAAAGATATACGAGTAATACTTGATGCAAGAAATGAGAAGGTAAACTATAAGGTTAGAGAAGCCATAGTAAAGAAAATACCTTATATAGTTGTAATAGGTGATAGAGAGATTGAGAATAATACCATCTCTGTAAGAACGATAGATAAAGACCTAGGGAGTTTTAGTATAGAATCTTTCTTAGAGAAGATTATAGATGAGATAGAAAAGAAGATATAAGGAGGTTTTAGGTAGCTTTGAGGGGTAAGGTCTTAGTATTTCTTTTTATCATAGTATCCCTCCTCTTCCTCCTGGGGTCTGAGGGGGAGGAGAGATACCTAAAAGAGGCTAGAGAAAGGATGGTCGAACTAATAAGAAGTAGAGGGATAAAGGATGAGAGGGTAATATCTGCTATGCTTAAGGTCCCAAGACATCTCTTCGTGGATAAGAGCCAGTGGAAATCTGCCTATGACGACAGGCCCTTACCAATAGGTTATGGACAAACAATATCACAGCCATACATAGTTGCCCTAATGACAGAGAGCTTAGGAATAAAGAAGGGAGAAAAGGTACTGGAGATAGGAACTGGGTCAGGATACCAGGCAGCTATCCTAGCAGAACTCACAGATAAAGTATACTCAGTAGAGATAATAGAAGAACTAGGCAAAAGGGCAGATAGGGTCTTAAAAAGTCTCGGATATAAAGTAAGGATAAAGATAGACGATGGCTATAACGGTTGGGAGGAGTACGCCCCTTTTGATGCCATTATTGTTACCTGTGCACCTGACCACGTTCCCCCTCCACTCATCCAACAGTTAAAGGTTGGGGGAAGGATGGTAATCCCTGTTGGTCCTACCGGATTATATCAGACACTATGGCTAATCAAGAAGGAAACAGAGGAAAAACTTATCTATAAGAATCTAGGTGACGTCCTCTTTGTTCCTCTTGTCAGAAGATAAAAGTATAAATCCGGACAAAAGATATAATAATCCACTTATAATCAAGATAAATGTAAATCCAGTATACATAGCTATTACTGTTGATAGAAAAGAACTTAAAACAGAGGCAACCCCATTTATTGCCCAATACCAGGGTATAGTGCTGACTGAATAGTTCTTAGCCCTCTCCAATGCTATAGGAAACGGTATACCCATAAGGAAACCCAAGGGACTTACTATAGCTATACAGATGAATATTCTAAGATAGAACGGATACTTCAAAGAAAATTCCAATATAAAGGGTAAGGTAAGAGAGATAGTAATAATAGAAGCTCCCAAGACCAGAGGTATTGGATACTTGTTTAACCTAAGGGCAAATATACTTCCAAAGCCAGAGGATACTAGTATAATTGCCAGTATTATAGAGAATGAGTAGACAGGTTTTCCTAGGTAGAGTATAAGTCTTTGAATAATAGGGATTTCTACAAAGAGATAGCCTAAGCCTATAGCAAAGAAATAAATAGATAGGCTAGAAATTCTACAGGACATTGGAAGTATAGCTCTTTTTAGAATAAAGGGTAACATAATTATAAGGATCGAAATCAATATGATTAAAAGAATTACCGCAATTATAATGATGTATCCTGCACCTCCAAAAGGTTGCCAGGTGCGACCCCAATTTCTTAGTATTGTAGGGATTTGAGCTCTCTTGAAGAATTGGAAGAAGAATGGTCTATCATCTCTAGGTGGGTCTATACAGAATGGGTATCTCTTAGAAAAGTTTTTATCCTTTAATATCTGCTGAAAATATTCATAGTATATATCATCAGGTAAAACGTTAAATCTATTTACCTCAGCGGGTTTAAGACCATAAAAAAATACAGGATCAAAAGCCATAGACTCTAAAAAGTATTTGATTCTATATATCTCTTCTCTAGTAAATTCACCATTCTTTACTAGAAATGTCATTGTATTTAGGCTTCTAAAGGAAATAACCCTTCTTTCTGGCTCTTTGATACCTAATTCTCTAAGCCCGGTAAGGATAATATTAAAAAGCCTTAATTCCTCTACAGGAGGTCTCTGGAGCCATCTAGTAAAGAGTATTACACCGCCAGGATTTAAACGACTATAGGCTGATTTAAACCCCTCTACTGTATAGGTATAATTTTCCTTTAAAGAGTATGAACCAGAGGTAACTACATAAAAGGACTCCTCTAGAGAAAATTGAATAACATCAAATAATTCTTTATCTTGGGCAAAGTATACCCTAGGGTGTTCAGCTATATAATGGATGTTAGATGAGTATGGTAGGTACTTCTTTATTACATCTACCATAATAGGGTTCTCAAAAACTACTGTTATATCTTTAGTGTTCTTTTCCATAGCCAAAACTATATCTAGTCCTCCAATAGGGTTAACTATAAGGATCTTCGGATCTTTCTTTAACTCATATAGAACTGCCTGAGGTAGATAGTCTGTAAAATGATTAGAGGTAATTATACCCTTTAGATTCTCTCCATCAATAGTGATACCTATCCCTGAAGGCACCTTCCCTATATATTTATAACTTAAGCCTGGCGCATACCTTATAGTGGGAGACTCTATAATGTCTATCCTTGAACTGACATTTCTATAGGTAGCCAAAATTCTTGTTGAAGGAATCTTTAGCATCTGTGAAAGGTCCTTATAGGGGGAAAATCTTAATGAAATATCAAAGGGCATATAGACAAAAAGATGCATAAAGACCAGTAAAAGTACAGCTGAGATAGAGTTATACCTAGAACCCCTGCAGAGTAAGAGTGAGGCTAAAAATCCAACAATAATGCTTACTAATAAAGCCCTAAATTCGCTTAACATAGAAAGGGACAGCAATGCAAAGAGAGAACCAACAGAAGCCCCTATAAATGTCATACAGTAAAGAGTAGAGTGTATGCTAGAGAAGAGTGTTAAGGAGAGAGACACTATTAAGCCAGAAAAGAAAAAGGGGATCAGGAAGATAGAGAGATTGAAAAAGAAATAGAGTAACTGAACCTTAGACCAAGGGACTAGATAAGGGTCGAATGGGAGTAGATTAATTCCAATATAAGCAAGGATTATAGATAGAGGATAGAGCATACTTATCAATCTAAGATGTTTTATGCCATCATCTTTATGAACATCCTTTCTAAAGATAAGATATGTTCCACCCATACCATTACCTAGAAGTGCCAGACCTACGATCAGGAACGCCCAATGATAACCTTGAGTTATAGAGAACATCCTTGTAAGTAGCACCTCTAGATAAAGTTGCGAAAGTGAAACCAACACCAATGCTGTAGAGATAAGAATCTTATTCTTCACATTAACATTATACTATGTGCTTAGCTTTGGAGTATAATATAGGTGATATAAAAAAGAACTATAAGATGATGAAGTAATGGAGGGATAAGAAGCTTTTATGAAACTGGTTAGATATCCAGGAAACCCAATACTTAAACCTACATATACTTGGGAAGAAGGTGGAACATTTAATGCAGGAGCGGTATACCATAATGGGCTGTTTCATCTTTTATACAGAGCTGTATATGGAGAGAATAGGTCAAATATAGGATATGCGGTAAGTAGGGATGGATTTCACTTCTTCAAACTAGATAAGCCAGTCTTTGAACATACTGGAGATTACGAAACCTATGGAGCAGAAGACCCAAGGGTTACAAAAATAGGAGATGTATTCTATATGCTCTATACCGCATATTCAGAGAAGGGAACTAGAGTATCCCTAGCTAGTACCAGAAACTTTATAACATGGGAGAGATATGGTGTAGTACTACCTGATGTAGATAATAAAGATGCAGTGCTTTTCTCTGAAAAGATTGGCGGTAAATATGTGATGTTACACAGGATACCACCAGATATATGGATTGCCTACTCTGAAGACCTCATCCATTGGGAAGGACATAGAGTCATAATGACTCCCAGAAAAGGTAAATGGGATAGTAAGAAGATTGGAGCGGGGGCTCCACCTATAAAGACAGAAAAGGGATGGCTTCTATTCTACCATGGAGTAGACGAGGATATGGTCTATAGACTTGGAGTAGCACTCCTAGACCTAGAAGACCCAAGTATAGTAGTAAAGAGACAGGAAGAACCAATCCTGGAGCCAGAAAAGTACTATGAGCTAGAAGGTATAGTCCCTAATGTTGTATTCACCTGCGGAGCGGTAGAGGTAAATGATACCTACTATGTGTATTATGGCGGAGGTGACTACGTAATAGGGGTAGCAACAGTAAAGAGAGAAGAGGTGGATAAATTTATAAGAGGATGAAAATAACAGTAAGGGTTAAGCCAAACTCTGCTAAACAGAATATTAGAGTAGAAGACAATATCTATATCGTTTCTCTAAATTCTCCTCCTCTAGAGGGAAAAGCCAATGAAGAGTTAGTAGAGGTCTTGGCAGATTATTTTAATACATCAAAATCTAAAATTAAGATTATAAGTGGGCATAAAAGTAAAACAAAGATAGTAGATATAAAGATGGAGGGTTAGATGCCAGAGTTACCTGAACTAGAAATCCTCGTGAGTAATCTAAGAGATAGGGTAAAGGATAAAAGGCTAGGTAGACCTATCATAATAAATCCAAGAGTAATCAGTGGAGATCCAAATCTACTAGAAGATAGAATAATTAAGGATGTAAAAAGAAGAGGCAAATGGGTTTTAATCTCTCTAGATAAGATATATCTAGCATTTCACCTAAGGCTTAATGGATACATATTCTTACTAGAGTATAGAGAGCCTGACGATTATGACTGTATAATACTTCCAGTAGATGGAGAATATATACATTTTGGAGACCCAAGGAGATTAGCCCAGATGAAGATAGTTAATGAGATAGAATCTCTAATAGAAGAGCTGGGAGTAGACCCCTTATCGCAAGATTTTACACTAGAGTATCTAAGTAAAAGCCTTAAGAAAAAGCGTAGTAATATAAAGACATTTCTGATGGACCAAGATATTATCTCGGGTATAGGCAATACATATGCGGATGAGATACTATTCCTGGCAAAGATAAATCCAACTAGACCCTGCCAAAGCTTAGATGAAGAAGAAGTAAAATCTCTATATAAATCGATAAAGGATATACTCGAAGAAGCCTTGAAACTAGGCGGAACATCCACTGAAGAGTTTACCAATCTTATATCAAGAGACAAAAGTTTTGAGCCAAGGGTTCATAGGAGAGAGGGAGAAGCCTGCCCTATCTGTGAAACGCCAATAGTTATGATAAAGATTGGTGGTAGAGGTACTTACTACTGTCCAAAATGCCAAAGATAAGCATAGTAGTCACGGGAGTAATAGCCAGTGGTAAAAGTACAGTATGTAACTATCTCAAAGAGTTTGGGGCAGAGTATATATCAAGCGATGAGCTAGCAAAGTATATTATAAATAATGATGCTAGAGTAAAAAGGTTAATAGAGTATTTTTTCCCAGATTACGGCTCTAAAGAATTTATAAAAAAAATCTTCTTAGATTCCGATAAAAGACATATATTAAACTCTATTGTTCATCCTTTTGTCTTAGGGTACCTAAGAGAATATAATAGTAGCAGTGAGGTTTTAGTTATAGAGATACCTCTATACGTAGAGGTAAGAGCATGGGATATTGGAGATTTAGTCATTGCAACATACGCATCAAAAGAGATACTCTTAGAAAGAATTATAAAAAAGTGGCATACTACACTAGAAGAGGCTAAAGAAAGACTTGCTTCTCAATTAGGCCAGGAGGTTAAACTTAGATTTGCAAATTATAGAATAGATACCTCAATAAGCTTTGAGTATACAAAAGAACAAACTAGAAAGGTCTGGGAAGATCTATGTATTTGTAGTTTTGGTAAGAAAACTTAAAATCCTACGTAGAATAATAACTAAGAGATAGCCAACTATAGAACCTAGTATAAATCCATTTAACGTTCTAAATAAGGTGATATATATTGGGGTATGTATATGGCAGAAGGAATTTATTATGGAAATAGGCGTTATTAGGGAGATAATGCTAAAGATGGTTCCTATCTCTCTCTTTGTCTTTAAAAACTCCAAAGCCAAAAAGATTGAAGGATAACCTATCAGAAATTCTTGAGTCCTAGGTCTTACAAACATAAGTCTTTCAAGGATGGTTCTCATCTTAATTTCAAAATCCCAGACAGCCTCTGAAGAGATATTACCTGTCCTAAGGATATAGAATATGCCACCTCCAACAAAGACAAGTATTACTAATAAACTTAGTACATTTAGAGGGTAGGTTAGGATATTAATAATAATATCTCTCTGTGATAGGTATATTAGTAATAACAAAACCAAAAACGGGATAATATGTGCCAACTTTACACCCATAAATTGATCTATCTGAAGCATAAAATCGGTAGAAGATAATCCGCCACCTATCATTAATCCACCTATTAAACTTAGTAAGGTTATTTTAATTATCTTGTAAAGGACAGGTTCTTTCTTATTAGAAAGAACAAATAGCCAGATAGGAACTATAGGAAAAATAGAGGCTACTCCAAGGGCTAGAAGCTTCTTTAATAGAGAAAATGGAAGGGTAGTAGATGCCCCTCCTGCCAAAAAAGATAGTAGAGCTAATATCCAAACTAAGGACAAGGGCAAAATATCTTGACCAACTAAAACTATAGCAATACCTATCCCCAATCCCATAGAAAGGATAGCGGGTCTAAATCCTTGCCAGTCAGGTAAAACATCGACTTCTCCAACGTTAAAGCCCTCTCTACTTAATCTCTCTTTAATAGAAGAGACTAAGCTTATATTCTCCTCTATTAACGTCTCTTTCTCATAGATATTGGGTATGGGTCTAAGATATAAAAGCCTTACATTTCTCTCCTTGACAGCCCTCACAGTTCTATCTACTATCTCTTTAGGTTTGAGTTTATATAACTCTCCTAGCGTTATGGAGTGTAACCTTACAATACTTCCCTTTAAACTTTTAGTCAAAACATCCATACCCTTTTGATTAGCAAATTCTACTATTGCTATATTAAAGTTGCCCTCTCTTATCAGCTTCGTAACTTCCTCTAAATACTTAGGATACCCAAGCACCTCTGTCCCTTGGAATAATAATGCGGTGGTAATATCTCTATACGGAAGAGTTGACTCTAATATCTTAGGAATTGCACGCTGATTTATATATGGAGTATTTAGTGGTCTAAATATAATCTTATAGCCTAAAGATTTAGCGGTTTCTACAAGTGCGGAATCTATATAGCCAGAAGGAAGCGACCTAAGATTAGAAGGTGTAGTCTTTACAATAAATACCTGATTAGAGTTATACTGAAAAAGACTAACCCTTCCATAGCCTATAAGGTCTTTGAGGAGGTCAATCCCTTTAGATATATCAAACCCTGGCTTTACAATGATATACGTCTCAGAAGGATTGCCCTGCCTGTAAAGGGCAGAAATAAGAGGATCTATGTTACCAGAAAGAATCAATCTACCAAGTTCTCTATAAGAAAATATACCAATATAATCTTTAACTTCTAGGTCTTGCCAATTCAACATAGGGATACTTAGGGTAGTAGCTCCGGCAGATTTTAACTCCCTAAGTAGTTCATAAAAGGAGATGCCCTCTTGGAATGCTAAACTCTGAAAATCATCAGAATCTATAATAATTTCTACTCCGTTATTTGTCTTTTCTAAAGAAAATCTTTTAGATATAGAAACTAGAGATAAAACTATTGATATAGCTAAAACAAGAATAATAAATCTTTTATCTCTTATCATCTTATCCCCTCTCGCTAATCTCAACTAGGTGAGAGTATAAACCTCCATTTCTTAATAATTCCTCATGGGTTCCCATCTCTGCTATTTTACCATCCTGAATCACAATGATTCTATCCATCTTCTTTATCGTAGAGAGTCTATGAGCTATAACGATAGAGGTTCTCCCCTCCATAAGTCTCTGAAGGGCAATCTGAATAAGCTTTTCTGTTTCCGTATCTATATTGGAAGTTGCCTCATCAAGTATCAGGATTCTAGGGTCAGAAAGTATCGCCCTAGCTATTGATATTAGCTGTTTTTCTCCAACGGATATCCCCGCACCTCTCTCTCCCAGTTCTGTGTATAGCCCCTTTGGGAGTCTAGAAAGGAGGTTACCAAGACAAGCCAATTCACAAGCCCTTTCCACTTCTTCTACTGTAGCATCTAGTCTTCCAAATCTTATATTCTCCAAAATGGTACCGGAGAATATAAAGGGCTCCTGAGGGACAATCGCTATAAGCCTTCTCAAGCTTCTATTAGATATCTTCTGTAAGTCTATACCATCTATAAGGATTCTTCCACCCTGAGGCTGGTAAAACCTTAATAATAGATTAGTTATAGATGTCTTTCCTGCCCCTGTAGGTCCAGCTATACCTATCTTCTCGCTGGGCTCTATATGTAGATTAAAATCTTCAAGTATCATTCTCTCTGGTTCATAGCCAAAATATACATGTTCAAAGTCTATACGACCTTCAACAAAATCTACATCTATGGCGTTGGGAGCATCCTTTATCTTTGGTTCTATGTCTAAGATTCCAAATACCCTTTCTGCACCAGCCATAGCAGATTGAAGAACATTGTATATGTTGGTAAGTTCCTGTATAGGACCAAAGAATCTACCCAGATAGTTTAAGAATGCGACTAGTGTTCCAATAGTTATTGCCCCCTGTATCACTTTAGTGCCTCCATACCATAAGATAAGGGCGGTTCCACAGGCAGATATAAGTTCTACCGTAGGGAAATATATACCTGCAAGGCGAACAGACCTCATAACAGCTTCTAAACTGTTCTGTGTAAGCCTATAGAAGTTTTCCGCACTCTCTTTAAAACGCGCAAAGACCTTAGTAACCTTTATACCAGCCATACTCTCGGCAAAGTTTCCTGTAACAATAGAGATACTAATCCTAACCATTCTATAGATATCTCTCATCCTCTTTCTAAACTCAAAACTTAAGAGAAAAAGAAGTGGTAATAGTAGAAAGGTAAGACCAGTAAGTGTGAGGTTCATACTTAAGAGAAGAATAATAATCCCTATAAGGACAAATCCATCGCCTATAATTGTAGTGATACCTGAGCTTATAAGTTCTAAAATGGCATCAATATCAGAAGTAAGCCTAGATATCATTCTTCCAACCTTCTCTCTATTATGATAAGAGAGGTCAAGGTTCTGAAGATGGGCAAAGAGTTCGTTCCTCAAATTTAATACAATAGTTTCTCCCATCCTCGTCATAAAATAAGACTGAAGTCCAGAAAAAAGTGAGCTCATACCTATGCATAACATATAGAATACACCATACATTATAAGCCTGTGAAAGTCCTTAAAGAGTAATGCCTTATCTATAGCTAATCTTAATATGTATGGCCTAGCCAAATCTGCAGAGCTCGCTATGAGCATAAAGATAACTGTAATAAATATCTCTCTCTTATGTGGAAGGGCAAGCTTAAATATCCTTCTAGCAAGCTTAGGGTCGTAAGCCTTACCTAAGACTTCTTCTTCCAGTTCTATATCAGGCATCACTCTCACCTACCAATTGCATATGGTATATCCTAGCATATATTCCATTCCTATCTAGCAGTTCTTCATGAGTCCCTTCCTCAACTATCCTTCCATCTTCCAATACTATTATCTTATCCGCATTTCTTATAGTGGATAACCTATGAGCAACAATAAAGATAGTGGACCTTTTCCTGAAATCCTCCAATGCTCTATGTATCAAAAGTTCAGTCTCCACATCAACACTAGAGGTAGGTTCATCCAAGAGAAGTATAGGAGGATTTATTAGAAGAGCTCTAGCCAGGCTAACCCTCTGTCTCTCTCCACCAGACAGAGTTACTCCCCGTTCTCCTACCATAGTATCATAACCCTGTGGAAGACTCATAATGAAATCATAGCACTGAGCCTTCTTGCTTACCTCTACAATCTCTTCCATAGTAGCATCAGGTTTACCAAAGGCAATATTGTTCTTTATAGTATCTGAGAATAGGAAAGGCTCTTGGAATACCATTCCTATATGCTTTCTTAGATAGTCTAAACTATATCTTCTTATATCTACCCCGTCTATGTATATGGTGCCATTCTGGGGATCGTACAGTCTAGGTATAAGCTCTAGGAGAGTACTCTTACCACAACCAGTAGAACCAACTATTGCTATAGTCTCACCTGGTTTAACTCTAAGATTTATATCCTTAAGGACAGGTTCATTTTTACTGTAACCAAAGGTTACATGCTCAAATATAACCTCTCCCCTTATCGGCTTTAGAACAGGCTTTTCAGGTTCAACCTCACGAGGCACACTAAATATCTCTAATAATCTATCCCTGGCTGCTATATATCTCTGAGAGAGATTTATTATATGTCCAACCGAACGCATAGGCCAGAGGAGCATACCTACATAGGAATTAAAGGCGACTAGCTCTCCAAGGGTAAGGTTACCATTTATTACCTGAATACCACCATAAAGAAGTATAATGAGAAGACTTGAGTTAGCTATAAAGCCTATAAGAGGAGAATAGAAAGAGGATATCCTCGTAGCAGATAATACCTTGTTCAAAACACCGAAAGATTCTCTATTAAATTTATCTATAACATAGTCCTCCCTACCGTAAGATTTAACAACCTTAATCCCATATAGATGTTCTTCTGCCACCCTAGTCATAACAGCTATCTGCTGTTGGGTCTTTAAGTGTAAGGGTCTTACCTTCCTAGAGAATCTTACAGTAGTTATAGAGATAAAGGGCAGAATTAAAGAGACTATAAGGGCAAGCCTTACATTTGTAACAAATATAAAATACATAGCTCCACAGAAGAGAAGTAGAATCCAGAAGACATTTATAAGGGCATGGTTAACAAACCTCTTTACCACCTCCACATCACTAGAAGCTCTAGAAACAAGTTCGCCAATGGACATCTTTCCAAAATAGGAAACGGGGACATGGTGAAGATGTTCATACAGTTCATCCTTAATCGCCTTTCCTATCTTTTCAGTAAAGAGACCACTCAGGTTTCTCTGTATATACGTCAAGAACCCTCTAACTAATGCTATTCCAACTATAATAATTGCATAACGGGAAAGATTTCTAGTATCTCCCCGAATAAGGCTATCTATCCCAGATTGAAGAATACGGGGTGAAATAAGACTAAGTATAGTAGCAAGCGTAAGAGCTACTATACTTACAACTAAATATCTCCACCATCTAGATACATATCTAAGTAGAAACGTATCCATTGTATTCAGCTAAATTATATGATAACATATAAAAAAAATAAATCAACATCTAGATTATTAGGAGAATGGGCTGGATATGAAGTCGAAAGAGATAAGAGAAAATTTTTTAAAATTCTTTGAATCTAAAGGTCATCTTAGGCTTGGTAGCGCAAGTTTAATACCGGATGACCCAACTGTACTATTGACCATAGCGGGTATGGTTCCATTTAAGAGATACTTCTTAGGGGAAACTCCCCCTGCTAGACGTATAACAACAGTGCAGAAATGCGTTAGGACCCCTGATATAGAGAGAGTAGGTTATACTAGAAGACATTTAACCTTCTTTGAGATGTTAGGTAACTTCTCGTTTGGAGATTACTTTAAGAGAGAAGCCATAACCTGGTCTTGGGAATTTCTAACAGAGGTATTAAAGCTTCCAAAAGAAAAACTCTGGATAACTGTCTATAAAGACGATGAAGAGACCATATCGATTTGGGAGAGAGATATAGGTATCCCACACACTAGGATAGTTCGTATGGGAGAGGAAGATAACTTCTGGGCTATGGGTCCTGTAGGTCCATGTGGTCCTTGCTCTGAAGTAATCTTCGATTTAGGACCAGAGTTTGGATGTGGAAAACCAGACTGTAAGATAGGTTGTGATTGTGATAGATATCTAGAGGTCTGGAATCTAGTCTTTACAGAATTTAACAGGGAGGAATCGGGAGAGCTTTCTCCTCTACCAAGAAAAAATATAGATACAGGGATGGGGTTAGAAAGGGCAGCATTTGTAGTACAGAACGTAGGGTCGGTTTTCGAAACGGACTTATTCCTACTGATAATAGAGTATATAGAAGAGATAGTCAATAGAAGTTATAAAGAAAACAGTGAGACTACATATAATTTTAATGTGATAGCAGACCATTGTAGGGCTATAACTTTCCTCATAGGTGATGGGGTTATTCCAAGTAATGAGGGAAGAGGATATGTATTAAGACGTATTCTTAGAAGAGCGGTAAGATATGGAGTAAAACTCGGAATAAATTCCTCATTCCTCTACAGGATAGTGCCATTAGTAGTGTTCCTTATGAAGGATGCATATCCAGAATTAGAGAGAGAAGAAGAGTTTATAGTAAATATAGTAAGGAAAGAGGAGGAAAACTTCCTCTCTACTCTCCAGAGAGGCTTAGACAGATTAGAGAGCATAATAGAAAAGGATGGTTATATATCTGGGGAAGAGGCATTTAAGCTTTACGATACTTATGGGTTTCCATTAGAACTTACTGTAGAGATAGCCAGGGAAAAGAATGTAGAGGTAGATACAAAAGGATTCTCTCAGATGATGGAGGAGAGTAGAGAAAGGGCAAGGGCTAGTAGGAAGAAGGTTCTTCTTACTACGATAAAAGAGGACTTATCTAGCAAATTTGTCGGGTATGAGAATCTAGAAGAGAACGGAGAGGTCATCTACCTAACTAGAGATGATAATCCTATAGAAGAGTTAAATAAAGGAGAGATAGGAGAGCTCGTTACAGATATCACTCCATTCTACCCAGAAAGTGGTGGACAGCTTGCCGATAATGGAATCATCCTCTCAAATAATGCCAAGCTTAATGTGTTAGATGTCCAAAAGAGGGGAAATGCCATTTATCATAAGGTGGAAGTTGTAGAAGGTAAGATATCTATTGGTGATAAGGTATACCTGAGGGTTGATAGAGAGAGGAGAAACGCTTTAGCTAGAGCTCATACAGGGACACATCTATTACACTCAGTATTGAGAAAGAATCTAGGAGAGATAGCAAAACAGGCAGGGTCTCTTGTAGATAGAGACCTACTCAGGTTTGACTTTGTATACTTTGAAGATATCCCATCATCTGTTAGAGACCTTCTAGAGGATGAAGTAAACAGACATATAAGGGAGAATCTATCAGTTAATATAGAAGAGCTTCCCCTAGAAGAAGCGATAAAGAGCGGAGCTATTGCACTATTTGAAGAAAGATACGGAGAAAATGTAAGAGTGGTCAGTATAGACACTATAAGTAAGGAGCTGTGTGGAGGAACACATGTAAAAAGGACCGGAGATATCGGAACCTTTGTTATAAAGGATATCTACAGTATAGGAACTGGAATAAAGAGGGTAGAGGCACTAGTAGGAGAAAGGGCTTTAAAATTTGTAC
The DNA here is from genome assembly GCA_014360335.1 of bacterium. Taxonomy (GTDB): domain Bacteria; phylum DUMJ01; class DUMJ01; order DUMJ01; family DUMJ01; genus DUMJ01. Next base: position 18,933 of record JACIXS010000158.1, read on the forward strand.
AAGAGAAACGGGCATTAATAGAAGAGATTACAGATATACTCAAGAGTAATCAGCAAGAGATTATATCTAGCCTCAAGAAGAGAGAAGATGAGATAGATACTCTTAAAAAGTATATCGAAAAGACAGAAGGCATATTAGCAGGGCTTCTATCAGAAAGGTTAATAGAGAATAAGATAAGCCTAAATGGAATAGATATAGTTGGTTCATTGATAGGAGATTTCTCTATTGAATTCCTAAGAACTGTAGGAGATAGAATAAAAGAACAATTACCAAATGCTGTAATCCTTCTTGGAGCAAAGGATAGAGATAGGGTAAGACTTGTTCTTATGGTATCAAAGAATCTAGTAGATAGAGGACTAAAGGCAGGAGAACTAATGAAAGAAGTGAGCAAGCTCTTTAATGGTAGTGGTGGAGGGAGAGATGAGCTTGCTCAGGGTGGAGGTAAACTAACCACCTCGTTTGATAGTGGCATAGAAAAACTAAAAGAGATCGTAGAGGAGAAGTTTAGAAGCTAGAGGATATATTTAGATATATCCTTCTCCTTAAGGATACTGGAGAGCTTCTCTTCTACGTATTTCTCATCTATAACTATCTCTCCATTACCTATATCAGGGGCATCAAAGGAGATATCTTCTAATACCTTCTCGGTGACAGTATAGAGCCTTCTTGCCCCTATATTCTCTAATTCTTCATTCAGTTGAAAAGCCCTTCTTGCTATGGCATATATGGCGGATTCGGTAAATTTAAGATTTATACCTTCGGTAGCTAATAGCATAGTATACTGCTTTATCAGAGCATTCTCTGGCTGTGTTAATATCCTTACAAAATCTTCTACTTTCAAAGGTTCAAGTTCAACCCTAATTGGAAATCTTCCCTGTAGTTCAGGTATAAGGTCGCTTGGTTTTGTTTCATGGAATGCACCAGCCCCGATAAAGAGTATGTAATCTGTCCTTACTGGACCGTATCGAGTATTAACCGTAGAGCCCTCTACTATAGGTAAGAGGTCTCTCTGAACCCCTTCTCTAGATACATCTGGTCCTACTCCACGTTCTCTTCCAGCAATCTTATCCATCTCGTCTATAAATATAATCCCAGACTGTTCAGCCCTAGTTACACCTTCTCTGATAGCACCTTCTTCGTCTATAAGTTTCTTAGCCTCTTCCTCTTCTAGAATCTTTAACGCCTCCCTAACTGTAGTCTTTCTACGAGTCTTTTTCTTAGGCAGTATACCATCAAATATACTCTGCATATTTATCCCTAGGTCTTCCATACCAGTACCACTTAGGACGTTAAAGAATGGGGTAGCGGAACTTTCAACCTCAATCTCCACGATAACATTATCTAATAGTCCTTTCCTTAGGTCTATCCTAGCCTTTTCTCTCTTCTCCTTTATCTCTGGAGGGACAATCCTACTCTGACTTCTAGTGACTCCTTGAAGTAACATCTCGAGGGGATTAACAGGTTCATAACTTTGTGGGTTAGGGAAGAGATACTCTAATAATCTATCTTCGGCAAAAACCCTAGCCTGTCCTTTAACCTTTTCCATCTCTCTACGCTTTACAGTCTGGACAGAAACTTCTACTAAGTCTCTTACCATAGAATCTACATCTCTTCCGACATAACCAACCTCTGTAAATTTGGTAGCCTCTACCTTGACAAAGGGAGCATCGACTATCTGAGAGAGTCTCCTAGCTATCTCTGTCTTACCTACTCCAGTAGGACCTATCATAAGTATATTCTTAGGGGATATCTCCTTTCTAAGTTCCTCTGGGAGTCTCATCCTACGTATCCTGTTTCTTATAGCTATAGCTACAGCCTTCTTAGCCTGTTCCTGCCCAACTATATATCTATCTAGCTCTCTAACTATCTCCTTAGGTGTAAGTTCACTATTACTCAATCTAAATCACTTCCTTTTCAAAAGTCTTCTATCTTATTATAACAGTATTTAGATACCTTTCATATTCCTTTTCCCATAAATCTACATCCTGAGGATGATACACTACTGTTTCAAAGGAATTCTTTATAAGTCTCCTTCCCTCCTCCAAGTCTTTAATGGCACCCTTAACCATAGCCTGAACCATAATATTCCCCATAGCGGTAGCCTCTACAGGACCAGTATATACTGGTATACCTAAGGCATTGGCGGTAAATTGTGACAGAAGTGTATTCTGAGAGCCACCACCAACTATATGTAAGACATCTATATCTCTTTTGATAAGACTTATTAGCTTCTCAAAGACTTCCTTATATTTAAATGCCAGACTCTCTAAGACACATCTAGCTATCTCTCCCTTAGTCTCAGGTATTCCCTGATTTGTCCTTTCACAAAAACTCTTTATTGCAGTTGGCATATCAGGAGGATTAAGGAATATAGGGTCATCAGGGTCAACAAAGAACTTGAACGGCTTACTCTCCTCAGCTAGCTTAACTATCTCACTATAAGAGAGACTATACCCTTCCTTCTCCCAAGACCTTCTACAACCTTGGAGTAGCCACAAACCGCTTATATTCTTTAAAAACCTGAATGTTCTATTAACCCCACCTTCATTTGTAAAATTAGCATCCATCGACTCTTTATTGATTATTGGTTCCTTTATCTCGACACCCATTAAGGACCAGGTCCCAGAACTTATATAAGCCCAATTCTCACCTTCCGCAGGGACAGCTGCTACCGCTGAACCAGTGTCATGCTCAGCAGGAGCAACAACTGTAATATCGCCTATATTTAGTTCCTCTTTTATATCCTTTGATATACTACCAAGGTTAGTTCCTGTAGGCATAATATCAGGCATAATCTCTATAGGTAAACCAAGAGAGGTAAATATCTCATCACTCCAAGTATCCCTTATTGGGTCATAAAGTTGAGAGGTTGTTGCTATAGAAAATTCTGTAGTAATTTTACCAGTGAACATAAAATTAAAGAGGTCCGGCATAAAGAGAAGTTTATATATAGACCTAAATAGTGGAGAATTTTCTAGAATCATACTATAGAGCTGAAAGATAGAATTTATCTGCATAATCTGGATTCCAGTCAGAGAATAGAGTTTCTCTTTAGGGATTATCTCAAAAACCTTCTCTGGAACTCCATCAGTCCTATGGTCTCTATAGCATACAGGCAGTCCGACTAGCTCATTGTTCTTGCTGATAAAACCAAAATCTACACCCCAGGTATCTATTCCTAAACTTTCTATATCTGGAAATTCCTTAACCCCATTCAAAAGGCCTACCTTTAATTCTTGAAACATCTGTGTGATATTCCAATATAAACGGCCTAGAATTCTTACCGGTCTATTTATAAACCTATGAACCTCCTTAAGGGTAATCTTTTCTCCCTCTAAGACTCCAACGACAGCCCTACCACTCTCAGCCCCTAAATCAAAGGCAAGAAAGGTTCTTCTATCCATGGCATACTTTCCCTCCTCTAGCTAATCATAAAGATTCATCTTAATTATAGCAGAAACACTCTAAGACTTGTCTAATTATAGAATTATGATAACATTAATATCAAAGTTAAATGTAGCCTCTCGGAAACTCCTCTTGACAAATGTGGGGAGGGAATAAAATAATAGACAAAAGTTAGTGTGTGGGTTATATCCCCAGGGCTATAGAGCCCGTACAAAAAGAGATTGTACCTTGACAGTTAAATATTGGGAAGTAAAAAGAGTAAAATATCTCTAAGAGATCTTCTTGTAGTCTCTCATACTCTTATATCCTAGTACCAAACAAACTTAGATCTACTTAGCCTCTTCAGCCGAACTAGTAAGCTTTCTAACTATATTAGGCTTAGCAAGGTGAGGTAGTATAAAGTGTAAGGGTAGGTCATAACGGTTGTTAGTGCTATAGATTTTAAGGTAGGTCATAGCGACAAGGGAACGTAATATCTCAGCCTGAAACTTAGCAGGTCTACCTGTATTAGAGTAGTAAGGGGACAAAACCTTGTAGGTATTGTCTAGGTTATGGAAATCAAGATAGTTGGGCTGTGGGGGTGAACCTAGGAAGGTCTATCTTTAGAAGTGAGACTACAAGGGACTCTAGAGTTTCCGAGAAAGTACTTAAATCTATCAGGAGGTAAGGGAGATATGAAAAACTATGAGAAAAGCTATGAACTTCTAAAAGAATCTCTCAGAGAAAAAGGGATAGATATAGACCAAGTAAAAGAGAAATTAAAGAAACAGAGGATAGAGACTCCAAGCTGGGCTTATGGAGATTCTGGTACAAGATTCTATGTATTTAAACAGAAGGGTTCAGCTAGAAATGTACGTGAGAAACTACAGGACGCAGCGGAGGTGCATAAACTTACAGGGATTTGTCCTACGGTAGCATTACACATCCCTTGGGACTATACCGAGAATTGGGACGAACTGTTAGAGTATGCAAAATCCCTAGGGGTAAAGCCAGGTGCTATAAATCCAAATCTATTCCAGGATGACGACTATAAACTTGGAAGCCTATGTAACCCTGACAAAAGGATAAGAGAAAAGGCTATAAACCATGTCTTAGAGTGTATAGAGATTGCTAAGAAGCTAGGCTCAAGAGATATTAGTCTATGGATCTCGGATGGGACAAACCACCCTGGGCAGGATGATATAAGAGATAGAAAGCATAGATTAGAAGAGTCATTGAGAGAAATATATAAACATCTAGACGATGGAATGAGACTCCTCTTAGAATATAAATTCTTTGAACCAGCGTTCTACTTGACAGATGTAGGGGACTGGGGAATGGCATATCTACTCTCAACTAAGCTAGGTCCTAAAGCTATGGTCCTAGTAGACCTGGGGCATCATCCATTAGGGACAAATATAGAGCAGATAGTTGCCTACCTTATAGATGAGGGAAAACTTGGAGGATTTCACTTTAATGCAAAGAAGTATGCAGATGATGATTTAACAGTAGGCTCTATAAATCCGTATGAGCTATTCCTTATCTATAATGAACTGGTTGGAGCAGAAGAAGATGGGGTAAAACTTGATGTAGCATATATGATAGACCAAAGCCATAACATAAAACAGAAAATAGAAGAGATGCTTCAGAGTGTAGAGAATATTCAAAAGGCTTACGCCAAGGCTTTAATAGTAGATAGGAAATCTCTGAAGAAACACCAACTAGAAGGAGATGTTGTAAGTGCAGAAAAGGTTCTTACCGATGCCTTTGAAACTGATGTAATGCCAATAATATATAAAGCCAGAGAGGAATTAGGAGTTCCACTAGACCCAATAGATGCCTTGAGAAAAAGTGGGTATCTAGAAAAGATAAAAGCAGAGAGAGGTTAAAGGGCGGTATCTTCCGCCCTTACCTCTATCCTTTAAAGGCTAGAGCCTCTATCTCTATCCTAGCACCTTTAGGTAGTTCTTTTACCGCTACAGTGCTTCTAGCAGGTGGGTCTTTCTTAAAGAACGTCTCATAGGCTTCGTTAAATTCTTTAAAGTCTTCCATACTGGTAAGAAAGACCGTAGTCTTGACTACCGAATCTATAGTTAGGTCTAATTCTTTTAATATAGCTTCTATATTCTTTAGAATCTGAATG
>JACIXS010000016.1 GCA_014360335.1 bacterium
GTTAGCCCCACTTCTAGTTATAGATGATTGGAAGAACAAAAAGGTTATAGATATAGGTTCTGGAGCTGGATTCCCAGGTGTTCCTTTATCTATAGTTCGAGAGGATGCTAATTTTTTATTAGTCGATATCTCTGTTAAGAGGACTGCTTTTCTAAACCTAGTCAAGTCTAAGCTTCAGCTTAAGAATGTAGAAATTCTGTGCATAGATGCTAATACGCTAAAAGAAGATACGAGATTTATCGGAGCCTTTGATATTGCTCTATCAAGAGGAGTAGGGGAAACTAATTACTTAAAGTCTATTATTTTCCCTCTATTAAAGATTGGCGGGAGAATGTTATTATTTAAGTCAGAAGGAGCAGGGCATAAGATTAAACCCGGTTTGATTCTATTAGAAGAGAAAAGGTATGAGTGAGATAGTTTTATTTACCATTGGTGCATTAATAGTGGTAAACATAATCCTCCTTATAATTGTTATTCTTTTAAGGGCTAATATAAAGAGGATTGAGGAGAGGCAAAAGGGGGAGTTGATTCTTTCTTCTCTTTCTATAGGTGGAACTAGATATGATGCCTTTCAGGGTATGTCTGGCAAGCTTAGTTTTTCACTAGCTTTTATGGCTGGAGATAAAGGAGTTATACTCACATCTATACATACTAGAGAACAGTCTTACCTTTATCTTAAGCCTTATACAAAGGATAATAACAGTAACCTTACGAAAGAGGAAAAGAAAGCGGTAGAAGTAGCATTGAAAGAAGGTTATACTATAAAAGATATATAAAGGGAGGTGTTGGATGACTAGGGATGGATGGGAACTTGTAAAGGTATGTATAACTGCTCTGATTGCTATAATAGTTGTTCTTTCCTGCTACCTATATAGGTCTAAGCTACATATAGCTAGACTCGAAGATAGTCTCTCTTTAGCTCAAGCAAAAGTTCAAGATTTAAGAAAGATTGAAGAGATAAACAATAGACAGAAGGTAGAGATTAGTAGACTAAACGATGAAGCAGAAAGATTGAAAAATAAAATAGAAGATCTAGAAAAATTAAGTAAACAGGTTCAAGCTCTAGCAGAAAAGGCTTTAGGCATAGACCTCTCTTATAAGAGGAGTCAGAGAAGTTATTCTTCCAGAGGGAGAGATACCTCACTTGAAGAAATTCGTAAAAAGATTGATAAACTAGATAACACTGTAGAGATTCAGAAGGACAGTTTAAATCAGGTAAGATCTCAGTTAGAAATCTTATACGAGTGGAGGTATTCTGTCCCAAGTGGAAAGCCTGTTCCAGGTCATATATCTTCCGGTTTTGGTTATAGGAGAAGGTCATTTCACACCGGTATAGATATTCGTTCAAATATAGGAACTTCAGTGAAAGCTACAGCTAATGGGATAGTCTCTTATGCAGGATGGAAGGGTGGATATGGATTTACAGTAATTGTAAGGCATAATTTTGGATTTAGTACTCTTTATGCTCACCTTTCTAAGATATCTGTAAATATTGGTAAGAGGGTTGAGAGAGGAGATATCATCGGTTATACGGGTATGACGGGATATACTACTGGGCCCCATCTTCATTATGAAGTTAGGATAAATGATAAACCAGTAGACCCAAAAGATTTTCTATGAGGAGGGAAATATAGAGATGACTAGTAGAGAGAGGGTAAGGATGGCTTTGGAACACAGAGAACCTGATAGGGTTCCTATTCAGGATAGCATTTGGAGTGCAACTGTAAGTAGATGGCATAAAGAAGGGCTTCCCGAAGAGATTCCTGTATCGGAGTATTTTGATTTCGAGATTGTAGGCTTTGGTGCTGACCTTTCTCCAAGGTTTCCTATCAAGGTATTGGAAAGGAATGAGACGTACATAGTAGAGACTACTCCTTATGGAGGGATAAGGAAGAACTTTAGAGATTATTCTACCACGCCCGAAATTATAGATTGGCCAATAAAAAGTAAAGAGGATTGGTATAAGATAAAGGATAGATTACAACCAGATATAACTAGAGTTGACTGGGTCTCATCTTTAAATGCCTATAATAGGGCTTATGAGGATGGGAAATTTATCACTTACAATGCTGCTATGGGATATGACCTATTCCAATCCTACATAAAAACTGAGGAGCTACTTGTTATCTTAATAGAAGACCCCGAATGGGCTAAGGATATGTTTAGGACACATGCCATTCTCCTTATTGAGATGGCAAAGATTATGATGGAACATGGATTTAAGTTTGATGGTGCATTCCTTTTTAATGATATGGGTTATAGGAATGGACTTTTATTCTCTCCTAAGACCTACCAGAGGGTTCTTCAAGAAACTGATGCTATGGTCTGTGAATTTTTCCATAAACACAATATGCCTGTCATACTACATTCCTGTGGTAACGTGAAAGAACTCATTCCCTACTTGATAGAGGCTGGATTTGATTGCCTTCAGCCGTTGGAAGTAAAGGCTGGAATGGACCTTCTAGAGCTTAAACCTAAGTTCGGAGATAGGATCGCCTTTATGGGGGGCATAGATGTAAGAAAGATGACAGACCCTATAGCTATAGAAGAGGAGATAAGCAGAAAGTTTGAAGTTGCTAAGAAGGGTGGAGGTTATATATACCACAGCGATCACTCTATCCCTAAAAATGTAAGTTTTGAAGACTATAAACATGTAATAGAGTTAGTTAAAAAGTATGGTAGATACTAAGTAATTCCTATAATCTCTCCGCTATCATCTATATCAATCTTTGTTGCAGATGGAGACTTAGGTAGTCCTGGCATTGTTAGTATATTTCCTGTATAGGCTACTATAAATCCTGCTCCTAGCGATACCTTTAATCTTTGGACATTTATATAGAAACCTTCAGGCTTACCTAACTTTTTAGGATCATCAGTCAAAGAATACTGTGTCTTGGCTATACATACTGGAAGATTTGTAAATCCCCATTTGTATATCTTATTGAGGTCAGTTTTTGCTTCGTCGCTGAATCTTACCCCTTCAGCACCATAGACTAATCTACTTATCTTCTCTATCTTCTCTTCGTATGATTCTTCTAGGGAGTACAAGTATCTAAAAGAGTTAGAATCGTTAGAAATTGAATCTATAACTTCTCTAGCTAGCTCTAAGGCTCCTTCTCCTCCAGCTTCATAAACATTAGAGACAGCAAACCTTACATTTACATCTTTTAGTCTATCTTCTAATAATTTTATTTCATTATCGGTATCGGTAGGAAACCTATTTATTGCTACAACTACGGGGACTTTAAAGACATCTTTTAGAACCTTTAAATGGTGTAATAGATTGGATAATCCTTTCTCAATTGCCTCTAGATTTTCCTGTTCTATCCCTTTTTGATTCCCCAATCCATGATATTTTAGAGACCTTATAGATGTTACTAAAACTGCAGAATCGGGATGTAAATTCCCAATTCTACACTTTATATCAAAGAATTTTTCTCCTCCTAGATCGGCTCCAAATCCTGCCTCGGTAATTACATAATCTGCCAATAAACTAGCAAGGGTAGTTGCTATTATGGAGTTACATCCATGAGCTATATTACCAAAGGGTCCACAGTGTATAAATGCAGGTGTTCCTTCCAATGTCTGAACTAGATTGGGAGAAAGGGCATTCTTTAGTAAGGCGGTCATAGCTCCTTCTATCTTTAGGTCCTTACTTAGGACGGGATTACCTTTACGATTTACTCCAATTACTATACTTCCTAACCTTTCTTTTAGGTCATTTAAACTTTTTGCTATAGATAGTATAGCCATTACCTCTGAGGCTGCTGTTATTTCAAATCCATCCTCTCTAGGTACCCCATTACCTTTTCCTCCAAGTCCACTTACTATAAACCTTAACTGTCTGTCGTTCATATCTATGCATCGTTTCCAATATATCTGTAATGGGTCTATGTCTAATTCATTACCCTGATATATATGATTATCTATAACCGCTGATAGGAGGTTATGGGCAGAGGAAACAGCATGGATATCCCCAGTGAAGTGTAGATTTATATCTACATCAGGAAAGACTTTAGCTTTTCCTCCTCCTACTGCCCCTCCCTTAACTCCAAATACAGGACCTAATGATGGCTCTCTCAGACAGATAATTGCCTTTTTACCTAGCCTCGAGAATGCATCCCCCAATCCTATAGTTGTGGTAGTCTTACCCTCACCCTTTGGGGTAGGATTTATAGATGTTACTAGTATAAGTTTCCCTCTATCTTTATTTTTTAGTTTATATATAAGCCTCCAATCGACCTTTCCAATATACCA
>JACIXS010000159.1 GCA_014360335.1 bacterium
AAAAGGGTTTTACTGGACCTTCTAAAATTATTGAAGGCAGAAGAGGATTTGCTCGGGCTACTTCTGAGGAGACAAACCTAGAAAGCATTATTACAGATTTAGGAAAATACTACTGTATGGGTGAGATAGGATTTAAGGTTCATGCGGGTTGTAGACATACTAATTCTCCAGTAGATGGTACTTTGGCCTTAGTTCAACAATATGATCTTAATCCTGATAAGATTGCCCAGGTGACTGTGCGAGTTTACCAGTTAGCTCAGGAACTCACTGGTAACGCTAACCCTAAAAATCCTACTGATGGTAAATTCAGTATCCCATATTGTGTCGCTTCAGCTATCAGGTTTAGAGACTGTAATATAAATGTATTTACTCAAGAACTAGTTGATGATGCCCAAACTAAATCTCTATTACAAAAAATCAGATTAGTTATTGATGAATCATTAGAAAAGGAGTTTCCACAGGGATATGCTTCTATTGTAGAGATTGAGACAACTGATGGAAAACGATATACCCAGAGAACAGATTATGCTAAGGGTGACCCTGAAAATCCGGTAGGTTGGGAAGAAATTGAGAGGAAATTTAGAAATCTTTGTGGAAATATACTGA
>JACIXS010000160.1 GCA_014360335.1 bacterium
TTACCGAAAGAGGGATAAAGGTAGAAAGATTTGACCTATCATCTGTTGACCTGGGGAAACTAGCAATGAGTCTAGTTGATGCAGGAACTGTAGTGGTTGGAACCCCAACTGTTTTAACCGGACCCCATCCCAATGTCGTCTATGCGGTATATCTATTTAATGCCTTAAGGCCTAAGACAAGATACGTTTCTATAATAGGCTCTTATGGTTGGGGAGGAAAGACTATAGATTACCTGAAGGGAATGTTAACTAATCTAAAAGTAGAAGTATTAGAACCAGTCTTAGTAAAAGGATTACCTAGAGCAGAAGACTTAAAAGCATTAGACAGGCTTGCCGATACTATAGCGGAGAAACATAAGGACTTTTCTGAGTAATTAATAAAAGGGGCGGAGATAGTTAACTCCTGCCCCTTTATCCTACTTAATAAAATCTGGTGGAAGATTTTCCTCTTTAACGCCAAGTTCTGTATTAGGTCTGTTTCCCATTTTAAAAGTAAGGACTCCACCATTTATAATCTCACTATGCCAAAGCCATAGCCTATCTAGGGGCTTTCCATTTAATAAGAGCTCTTGAATATAGATATTCTCTTTAGACACATTCTCTGCCTCTATAATGAAATCTCTCCCATTAGGCAGGTGTATTACTGCCCTTTTCCATATGGGAGATCCCACAAGATAAACTGGCGTTCCGGGGCAGAAGGGATAAATCCCTAGGGAACTAAATATATACCAGGCAGACATCTGCCCACAGTCCTCATTGCCACAAAGTCCATCTGGTTCTGTCCCATAGAGAGAATCTAAGATCCTTCTTACCATCTCTTGAGTCTTCCAAGGCTTTCTAGCATAGATATAGAAATAGGCTATATGATGTGAAGGTTCATTACCGTGGGCATACTGCCCAATAAGTCCTGTAACATCTGGTGGACCCTTTATAGGAACCTTGGTATTGAAAAACTCGTCTAATTTCCTAACAAAAGATTCCTCTCCACCTAAAAGCCTAATAAGTCCATATGGGTCTTGTGGTGCAAAGAATGTCCATTGCCAAGCGTTGCCTTCTGTATAATGAGGAGAAGTAGCATCTGTTGGGTCAAAGTTTTTGTCCAGCCAATTCCCATTACTATCTTTGGCTCTCATAAAACCTGTGTTGGACTCATAGAGATTCTTGTAATTCTGAGCCCTTTTAATAAAGAGTTTATAATCCGCCTCTTTCCCAAGAATTTTAGCAACTTGAGCCAAACAAAAATCATTATAGGCATACTCTAAAGTCCTAGATACAGATTGATTAAATCTATCACCAGGGACGTAGCCTAACGCTTTATACTCTGTAATACCTCTTCTACCCTGGTTAAAATCTCTAGATTCTACCATCGCATTTTTATACATAGCAGTATAAGCCTTATCTAAGTCAAAATCTCTTAGTCCCTTAACTACCGCATCTGCTATTACCGAATCACTGTGGGTACCAATCATACAGTTAGTCTCTCTATTACCCTTATGCCATCTTGGTAACCAACCAGATTGCGAGTAGATATCTAAAAAGCTCCGTATTATATCTATATTTCTTTCTGGCTGGACAAGAACAAAAAGTGGATGTAAGCTTCTAAATGTATCCCATAGAGAAAAGACTGTATAATGTTTATAGTTAGAAGTGTAGACCTCATCATCTACTCCTATATATTTGCCATCTATGTCTGAAAAGAGACTAGGATGAATAAATGAGTGATAAAGGGCAGTATAGAACTTTATCTTATCCTTCTCTTCACCTTCAACCTCTATCTTCATTAGTTCTTTTTCCCAAAGCTTTTTGGCTTCTTCTCTGACCCTCTCGAAATTCCAATCAGGTATTTCTTGTAGATTTCTTCTAGCACCTTCTATACTAGTAAATGATATCCCTACCTTTATCATTATCTGTTCTTTTTCCTTTGTAGAATATCTTACATATGCCCCAATAAAAGGGTCTGACCTGCTTAACATCTTCTCTTCTCTATTTCCCTTATCTATTCTAAAGACCTTCCACGTTCCAAATTCCTCGAATGGTTTAGAAAACTTGGCAGAAAAATATATAGTTTGAGGGTCTCTAGCTCCACAGAAGTGTCCTCCAGTTATAGAGCCAACAATTTCATCATTTCCAACGATTCTCACCCAAGCCTTTTCAGCCATATCCCCTATCCTAGTAAAAAGGTCAATAATAATATAAGCCTTATTCGTCTTTGGGAAGGTATATCTATGAAATCCAACCCTGTAAGAAGCGGTCAATTCAGCTAAAACCTTATAATCTTCTAAGAAGACAGAATAGTATCCGGGCTGTGCAACTTCTCTATTGTGATTAAACCTAGACCTATATCCAACTGGCGGATTCTCTTTAGGTCCCGGTATTATCTTCAAATCCCCTACTATGGGCATTATCCTTACCTCTCCATAATCAGCTGCACCAGTTCCACTAAGATGCGTATGACTAAATCCCATAATAGAGTTATCGGAATAATGATAACCTGAACACCAATCCCATCCTTCTACTCCTGTATCAGGGCTTAATTGGACCATACCAAACGGAACTGTTGCTCCAGGGAAAGTATGACCATGCCCTCCTGTTCCTATAGAAGGTTCAACATAACTAGTGTATGGCTGTGAAGGGAACACATCTGAAGGTATCAAGACGAGAAATATGAACAATACCAAAACTACTATATTACCCATTCGAATCATATTTTCCTCCTAATCAAGAGAATTCCAATTACAACTTTCTAAGGCAAGAATTACAAAACAGGTAGTCTCCACATTAGAAAATCCAAGCCAATTAGAATTTTTATCGTAATGCGTCACAAAACCTCCATCTTCATCCTGCAATTTGGATAATATCCCTATTATCTTCTCTCTATCAATCGAGTCGTCTTTTAAAAGATTTGCAGTAAAGAGAAATAGAGCTAACTTATAGGTCTCATACTTACCTGTGGCTATAGCTACCCTATCTCTTATTCCAAATCCATCAAACATATCCTTTGCTCTAATCCAAAGAGATTGGTAATCCTTATTGCCCTTTCTAGATTCATCTATAGTTCCATACAATAGAAGATCTCCATATTCATCCCAGTCTAAAGGTGACATTTTGGCATTTTCTGTAAAAATACTGAATCCATCTCTGTAATCTAGATAGAAAGACTCTCCAACTTTAGGAGGAAACTCGATAATCTGATCAAAGAGAACTTCTAACCTTCCATTTCCTTCTAGAGAGACTTTATAATTATCAAAGACCCTTTCTATATTCCTAGTAAGCTCTAAGTATTCTTTTTGCCTAGATAAAATCTTATATGCAAGATAGTTATCATTATAAAGCCAGCATCTTTTACTTCCCCAGTATTCTCTTAGAAGTCCAATTTCTGGGACATACATTGCCTTAAGAAAAGAATAGGCTTTAGAAATAAAAGCAATTTCCCCTCCTCTAATAGTGGCTGGAGGGGAGAATAGAAAGAAAATTAAAGCAAGAATCAGAACTTTTTTCATAATAAAAAATAATTACTCTATCCTTTAAGCCCTGTAAGTGTTACACTTTCAACTATAGTATTCTGTGTGAAGTAGAAGGCTATAATCGTAGGAATAACTACTATAGTTGCAGCTGCCATAAGTAGCGGCCATTCTACATAGTTAGTAGACCTATACATCTGCAATCCAAGAGCAAGTGTATATTTCGCCTCATTCTGTAGGTAAATGAGTGGTCCCATAAAATCATTCCAAGCTCCTAAAAATGTAAATAGAGAAATAACTATAAGTATGGGTTTTATGAGAGGTAACATTATCTTAGAGTAAATACCAAATTCACTTGCTCCATCTATCCTAGCAGCATCAGAAAGTTCTTCTGGTATAGTCATAAAGAACTGTCTTAAGAGGAATATATTGAAAGCTCCTCCACCAAAGAAAGCTGGTATAATAAGGGGTCTAAAGGTGTTTATCCAACCTAATCTAGCAAAAATAATGAATACAGGGATCATTATCACGGGAAATGGGATAAGAACAGTACTAAGAATAATCATAAACAGAATATTTCTTCCCTTCCATTTTATCCTTGAGATACTGTAGGCAACTAGAGGAGCAGAAAAAAGGACCCCTGCTATATTCCCTACAGTAATTATAAGAGTATTCAGGGTGTAACGTCCAAATGGTATATAATTTACTGCTTCTACATAGTTATGCCATTTTGGAGGATTAGGCCACCAGATAGGAGGATAAGTCATTACTTCTGACATATCTTTTATAGAAGTAGTAAACATCCAAAAGATGGGGACTAAGAATACAATACTAATCAAAACTAACACTAATCTACCAATAACTTTCGTCATAAAGTATCTTAGGTTCATCGCTTCTATTCTCCTCCTCCCCTATAAAATACCCATCTAGCAGATGTCCTAAAGATTATTAATGTAAGTATGAGAACTATAATAAACAAAATCCAAGCCATAGCAGAGGCATAGCCCATCTTGCTGTACTGGAATGCATTCCTATATAGATACAACACATAGAACAGCGTAGAATTAGCTGGTCCTCCATTTGTAGCTATATATGCAGTAGTAAATATTTGGAACCCACCAA
>JACIXS010000161.1 GCA_014360335.1 bacterium
AGGGATAGATGTAGATGTCCTTTCTCCTGAGTTATGCCCGAGATATACCTTAAGATTTATTAAGGGAGTAAAGGTTGGTCCATCACCAGATTGGCTTAAGGATAGATTAGAATCGGTTGGCATAAGAAGTATAAATAATGTCGTAGATGTAACAAATTATGTAATGTGGATGTTAGGTCAACCTTTACATGCCTTTGATGCAGATAAGATTTCAGGTAAGATTATAGTTAGGAGGGCTTATAATGGTGAAGAGATCGTAACCCTTGATGGCGAAATTCGTAAGCTTACCCATAATGACCTGGTTATTGCTGATGAGAGACATTCAATAGCTATAGCAGGTGTTATGGGAGGTGAGGAGTCTGAGGTCTCTTTTTCCACTAGAAATGTAGCTCTTGAGTCTGCCTGTTTTGACCATATCTCCATTAGAGGGACTTCAAAATCTCTCGGGCTTAGGACGGAAGCTTCTACAAGATTTGAAAAATGGGTTGATATAGGTATAACAAGGTTTGCCTCTGACATAGCTACTGAGATGATATTAAGGCTGTGCGGAGGAGAGGTTGGTAGATTAAGTGAATTTTATCCTGTAAAATATGAACCTAGTAAGATAAAGTTTAGACCGGATAGATTTAATAAGAGAATGGGGCTCAACCTGAAGCCTGAAGAGATGGAATCTGTATTTGTTAGGCTTGGATTTGAGGTAAAAAAGGGTACAGATGTCTGGCATGTTACTCCTATATCCTGCAGAAGGGATATATCTCTAGAAGAGGACCTATACGAAGAAGTTGTAAGGATAGTTGGTTATGACAAGATTCCTTCTACTCTCCATGAGAGGATAACAGGTGTAGTATCACCGCCACCTGCCTGGGAAAAAAGAAAGATAATAAGAAGAAAGATGAATTCATTTGGATTTAGCGAGGTTATTACTTCTAGCTTTGTTCCTGTTCAGTTTGAACACTACTTCGGAGAGTTTTATCAAAAGCCGGTGGAAACTGTAAAGGTTATAAATCCTCTTAGAGAAGAGGAATCGGTTTTAAGGTCATCACTTTCTCAGGCGCTTCTTGCTTTGGCAGTAAATAATGTAAGGTGGGGTTATGATGATTTTAGCCTCTTTGAAGTTGGTAAGGTCTTCTTTAAGGATGAAGGAGATTATATAGAGAAAGAACACCTAGGTATAGTTCAGTCGGGTAGATTCCTCTATTCTTGGGATAAAGAAGTAAGTTCAGACTTTTTCCTTATTAAAGGGATTTTAGATGGATTGTTTAAAGGCGAATTATCTTTTACTCCTGCATACTACTCTGCACTTCACCCTGGAAGGTCCGCTAATATAATCTATAATGGAGAGGTGGTTGGCTTTGTGGGAGAGATTCATCCAGACCTTGCTAAGAGCTTGAAGCTTCCCAGGATATACTTGGCAGAGGTAGATATTGAAAGATTTTCCGTCGAATTCTTTAAGACCGGTTTAATAAAAGAACCGAACAGACTCCCCAAGTTAAAGAGAGACTTGGCTATAGTAGTTCCAGAGAATACCCCTTCGGTAAAAGTGGTAGAGATAATTAAAGAGGTTTTTGATGAAATATTAGAGAGATATGAAATCTTTGATATCTATAGAGGACCTAATATACCTGAAGGTATGGTAAATCTAGGTTTTTCTCTAGAATTAAGGGCTAAAGATAGGACATTAACGCAGGAGGAAGTAGAAGATAGGGTAGAGATCTTAAAGAGTAGATTAATAGATGTGAGTGGAAGGTTACGTGAATGGTAGCAGGATAAGTCTAGATATAGTAAGCATAATCCTTATCCTTTTAGGTTTATTTTGGGGATTAAGAAGAGGATTTATACGTTCACTTTTTTTCCTTTTAGGAACTATATCCGCTATCTATCTTGGGAATTTAGGAACTAAGATTTTTCTTAAGGATGTCGTAGATAGGTTTAATATATCCAAAGATTTAGCTGGATTTATTATCTTTATAGTCGTATTCTTTATATCGCTCGGTTTAATAAATGCTATAGGTTTTCTTATCAAAAGACCCAAGAAAGGCATAGGCAGATTTTTAGATAGACTTGGCGGTGGAGTTCTAGGGATTGTTTGGGGCTTTGGCATATGTGGTTTTTTAGGTATTATTCTCTCTAGATTTGAGTCCACAAGACCATGGTTATCTAGCACTATAATACTTGGAATAGCAGAATCCTGGGTAAGAAAGATAGTAGAAAGGGTTCTTTCCTATGGAATTGGGTGATATAAACGAGAGGATTTCAGAGATACTGTTAGCGATAGCTGACTTTTTAGAGATGAAAGGTGAAAATGTCTACCGTATTATGGCATTTAGAAAGGCAGCAAGAACCATCTCTGGATTACCTAAGAGGATAGAGTGTAAAGAGGACGTCATTACTTTACCTGGTATAGGCAAAGTGATTGGAGATATGGTAGAGGAGATATTGAAAAGTGGGACCGCTTCTCTTTATGAAGAGCTTAAACGTGAAATACCAGAAGGTGTAAGGGAATTTCAGCAGATACAGGGTATAGGACCAAAGACCGCCTTTAACATCTACAAAATAACAGGTGCTTCCTCATTGGAAGAGTTATATGAATTGGTCTTAAGTGATAGATTGAGAGAATTCAATGAGCTTAAGGGTAAGACTTTAGAGAAGGTCTATTCTGGTATAGAAAAGGCTCTAGAAAAGAAAAGGATGTTACGATTAGACCAGGGTTTTGCAGTTTATCTAGCGGTAAAGGATATATTTAAGTCAAACCCTTATGTAAAGGATGTAGTATTAGTTGGAGGCTTAAGGAGAGGTAAAGAGGTAAATAACGATGTTGACATATTAGTATTGACAGAAGATAAGGCTAAGATTACCCCTCTTTTAGAGACTAAGATAGATAGTTATAGGATAGATATAAAAATTACCACCCCTGAGATGTTTTTCTACGATATGTTCCTCTACACTGGTAGCGATTCTCATACTAGTAGAGTCTTAGAGCTTTTAGGGGAAAACAGAAACTTTAACTCGGAAGAAGAGATATATAATACCCTTGGGCTACAATATGTGCCTCCCGAGATTAGAGAAGGTCGAGGAGAGATAGAGCTAGCAAGAGAACATAAGTTGCCGGACCTAATTTCTCTCACAGATTTAAAGGGAGACCTCCATACCCATTCTCTTTGGAGCGATGGGACTGCAAATATCCTAGATATGGCTATTTCCTGCATAAAGCGTGGATATAAATATATGGCTATAACTGACCATTCTGGTTCTCTAAAAGTAGCTGGTGGTTTAACTCCAGAAGAGATA
This sequence comes from bacterium, assembly GCA_014360335.1. Taxonomy (GTDB): domain Bacteria; phylum DUMJ01; class DUMJ01; order DUMJ01; family DUMJ01; genus DUMJ01. The sequence goes on from JACIXS010000161.1 coordinate 3,289, forward strand.
ATAGAACAACATAAAGAGTTGGAAATGATAAAGGATAAATTAAACGGATTTACTATCCTTAAAGGTATCGAGGTTGATATACTACCTGATGGCAGTTTAGATACGCCTGAGGAGATTCTTAAAGAATTGGATATAGTTATAGCTTCTATTCATACCAATTTTAAGATGGAAGAGAAAGAGATGACTGAAAGGATAATAAGAGCGATATCTAACCCTTACGTGGATATACTTGCCCATCCAACTGGCAGGATTCTCCTTGAGAGAGAACCGTATAAAGTAGATATAGAGAGGATATTGAAAGTTGCAGGAGAAAGAGGAGTTATTATGGAGATAAACTCTTCTCCAGAGAGATTAGACCTTAACGAGGCTCTTATAAGAGAAGGGAAGAGATACGGTGTAAGGTTTTCTATTAATACAGATGCTCATAGTCCCTTGCATCTTGATAATTCTATATATGGAGTTATTACTGCTAGAAGAGGATGGCTAGAAGCTAAAGATGTAGTGAATACTTATGATTTGAATGACCTTATAGAAGTGTTAAGGAGGTAATATGAGATATGATGTAGAAAGGTTAGCAGAAATTGCTAGAAGAGTAAGATATAATGCTTTATATATGATAACCAAAGCGGGGTCAGGGCATCCCGGAGGGTCTCTGAGTGCAGTTGATATTATGGTTACTCTGTATTTCAATATTATGCGTTATAGAGTGGAAGACCCCTTCTGGGAAGATAGGGATAGGTTTATATTATCTAAAGGACATGCCTGTCCAGCTCTATATGCAATCTTCTATGAACTTGGGATAATCAAAAAAGAAGAGCTGGATACTCTTAGAAAACCTGGTAGTAGGCTTCAAGGTCATCCTGATGTAAAGAGACTTCCATGGGCAGAGTTCTCTTCTGGTTCTTTGGGCCAAGGGCTTTCTTTTGCTGTTGGTGTTGCCCTTGCTGGAAAGATAGATAAAAAAGATTACTATACCTTTGTCCTACTTGGAGATGGGGAGAGTCAGGAAGGACAGGTATGGGAGGCAGCTATGTCTGCTAGAAAGTTTAGACTTAATAACCTAATAGGTATAACAGATAGGAACGGATTACAGATAGATGGAGAGACAGAGAGTGTTATGCCGATTGATCCACTGGCAGATAAGTGGAGAGCCTTTGGCTGGAATGTCTTGGAGATAGATGGCCATAACTTCTCTCAGATAATATCTGCTATAGAAAAGGCTAAAGAGAGTAAAGAGTCTCCTACTATGATAATAGCGCACACTATAAAAGGCAAAGGGGTATCATTTATGGAGAATGTGGTAGATTTTCATGGTAAAGCTCCTTCTCCAAAGGAATGGGAATTAGCAAGCGTTGAGCTAGGGGGTGATTCTGTTGAATAAGTTGGCGATGAGGGATGTATATGGAGAGACTCTTTTAGAATTGGGTAAGCTCTATCCAAATCTGATAGTATTAGATGCGGATGTATCGAAATCTACCAAGACTATTAGCTTTGCGAAGGCTTTTCCAGATAGATTCTTTGATGTTGGTATAGCAGAGGCAAACCTTATGGGTATCTCTGCCGGAATAGCCTCTACGGGTAAGATAGTCTTTGCCAGCACATTTTCAGTTTTTGCTTCAGGAAGGGCATATGACCAGGTTAGACAGTCTATCGCTTATCCTAATCGAAATGTGAAGATAGTAGCAACACACTGCGGGGTTACCGCTGGAGAAGATGGAGCGATGCATCAGGCATTCGAAGACATAGCTCTTATGAGGAGCATTCCCAATATGAGGGTTATAGCACCTTCTGATGGTATAGAGGCTAAAAAGGTGATCAAAAAGATTGTAGAACTCCCAGGTCCCTTCTATGTAAGGCTTGCCAGGCCTGCCACACCAGTTATATTTGATGAATCTTACGATTTTGAACTAGGTAAAGGAACCATTCTTAGGGAAGGTAAAGATGGAGTAATTGTGGCGTGTGGTATTATGACATATATAGCACTGGAATCAGCTGAGATACTTTTAAGGGATGGTATAGATATAGGTGTAGTAAGTATGTCTAGCATAAAACCTATAGATGTTGAGCTGATATCTTCTCTTTCTAAGAATTATAAGTATATATTCTCCTGTGAAGACCATAGTATTATTGGAGGTTTAGGAAGTGCCATAGGAGAGGTTTTACCTCCTACCGAAGCTAAACTGGTAAGAATAGGAATCAACGACGAATTTGGTGATTCTGGTAAGTTTGAGGAGCTGTTGAAGTTCTATAAACTAGACCCTCTTTCTATAGCGGAGAAGGTAAGAGAAGTGATATTAAATGATAGAATTTAGAAATGTAACCAAATACTATGATAATGGTGTCTTAGCTCTTGACGATGTTTCTTTTAAGATAGAAAAGGGAGAGTTCGTCTTTATAGTAGGAGCAACTGGTATGGGAAAGTCTACACTACTAAAACTTATATATAGAGAAGAACTTCCTACAAAAGGTGAAGTTATAGTAGGAGGAGTTAATATTGCCAGACTGAGACCACGTCAGGTTGCTCTCCTAAGGAGAAGACTTGGGGTAATCTTTCAGGACTTTAAGCTTCTTCCCAATAAGACCGTCTATGAAAATGTCGCCTTTGCACTGGAAGTGATGGGATATTCAAACAGGGAAATAAGGACTAGAGTAGGTAAGGTTTTAGACATAGTAGGACTTCTTCATAAGAGCAACTGTTATCCGAGTGAACTCTCTGGAGGAGAACAACAGAGGACATCTATAGCGAGGGCTTTGGTTAATAATCCCTCTATACTTATAGCAGATGAGCCTACCGGAAATTTAGATATGGCTACATCTTGGGAGATTATGGAGTACTTTAAACGTATAAATGCTAGAGGAACCACTATAGTTATGGCTACACATAACAAAGAGATAGTGAATACTATGAGACAGAGGGTCATATGTCTTTATAAGGGAAGGATAGTAAAGGATGAGTATAACGGGAGTTATGAATGAGAATATATTCAGTAATGTTTATAGTTAGAGAGGCATGGAAAGGATTTACTAGGGCTAGGATATCTACCTTTGCCGCTATTGGAATCATAGCTTTTATGCTTGTCCTCTTGGGAATAGTATTTTATACTTTTAGCATAGTTCGTAGCACATTTGCAGGTGTAGGGGAACAGTTAGAGATAATTCTTTATCTTAAGGATGGACTAAGGGTAGAAGATAGGGAGATGTTAAAGAACAAGATAGGTAGTATGGAGGGTGTAAAAGAGGTTATCTATGTATCTAAGGATGAGGCTTGGAAAAGATTTAAGGAGTCTTTTAAGGGTAATAAGTTTGTTTTGGAGATAATGGGTAAAAATCCTCTCCCTGATTCTTTTGAGATTAAGGTTAAAAGTCCAGAGTATATAGAGATTTTATCTAAGTCGATAACTGGTTTACCAGGGGTTAAAGATATCGATGTCCCTTTAGAGATAGCTAGAAAGGTGAATACCCTTATTGGTTGGATAGAGTTTGGGGGAGTTATAATAGTTGGAGTTTTTATCGTAGTATCTCTATTTGTGATATCAAATGTGATAAGGTTGAGTTTTGTTTCAAGGATAAGAGAATTAGAGATTATGCAGTTAGTAGGAGCTACTGGATTCTTTATAAAGGGACCCTTTATACTTGAAGGGATACTGTGTGGTCTTTTTGGAGGCATCTTAGGTGTGGTTGTATTTAATATTCTAGTCTTTTTATTTAACAAATACGTCTTATCTGGCTTCCCTCTATTTTCAGGTTTTACATCCTGTGATACTGTCAGCTTAAGTCTATCTCTTATATCATTTGGAATGATAGTGGGAGGGATAGGAAGTGTTGTCTTTTTGGAAAGACATCTTAAAAAGCAAAATTAAATATCTTGTTATACTGCTTTCTATTCTTTCTGTTTTAGAGGGTGCCTTTGGTAAAGATACCATTACTCAGAAACAGGAAGAGCTAAAAAATATAAAGAGACAATTAGAGGTTCAAAAGACACTTATAGAAAAGACCAAAAATAAAGAGCGGAATCTTGTTAGGGAGATAAATACTATAGATCAGGAGATAGAGATAACATCTAATAGGATAGAGGAACTGGAGAGACATCTTAATAAGATTCTTGTGCTCAAAAAGGAAGCAGAGAGGAGGTTAAATATAGCACAAAAGAACTTAAAGGCTTCTAGAGAGAGGTTGGGAGAAAAGTTATTCCTCATATATAGATACGGTAATGCAGAGTACTTAGAACTACTTTTAGGTGCTAGTGACCCTTATGACTTTTTGACCCGTTATAGGTTTTTATCGCAGTTAGCCAAAGAAGATGCTTTACTTATAAAATCTATTCAAGATGAAATGACAAATGTTGATAGATGGAGAAAAGAGTTAAATGAAAAAGAAAGGGATATTAAGGTTACTAGAGAGGAGCTACTTTCTAAGCAGAAGTTTTTGGCAGATAAGAAAGAAGAGAGAAATAGACTTCTAGCTCAGACCATAAGTGAAAGAGCCGAATATGAGAGGGCATTGAAGGAACTTGAAGAAAGCTCTAGGGCTTTGGAAGCCTTGATTAGGAGATTACAGCAGACTACTCAAGGACCTGGGCTTTCTGGTGCCCTATGCTGGCCAACTACCAATAGGCTGATAACCTCTACATTTGGCTATCGAGTACATCCTATATGGGGAATAAGGATGTTTCATTCAGGTATAGATATCTCTGGAAGTTATGGAGACCCTATATATGCTGTAAATAGTGGTAGGGTTATCTATTCAGGTTGGCAGAGTGGTTATGGCAAGGTGGTTATTATTGACCATGGTAATGGAATGTCGACATTATATGCCCATTGTTCTCAATTATTAGTAAGTGAGGGTGAGCAGGTAAGGAAAGGACAATTAATAGGTAGAGTAGGTTCTACAGGTTGGTCCACTGGACCCCACCTACATTTTGAAGTAAGAAAGAATGGAACTCCCGTAAACCCTCTTTCTGTGGTAAAATAAAGATTAATGATATTAGTGATAAAAAATGGATTGGAGGATTGATCTATGAAACGCAATATTATTATCTATAGCTTGATAATTTTAGTTACAATAAGTGTATCATTCTTAGCAGGGATGAACTATGGAGGATATATCTCTGCTCAGAATAATGTAGATAGAAATCTGCAGATTCTATTCCAGGCTTATAACATTATTACAAATAACTATGTAGAAAAGGTTGATGGAAGGAATCTCTCCTATAAGGGTATAGAAGGTATGATATCAAGCCTAAACGATCCATACTCCTACTTTATGAAGCCTGAAGACTATAAGGCTATGGGAGAGGAATTTCAAGGTAGTTTTGAGGGTATTGGGATAGAGATTGGTATGAACGATAAGAAACAGATAGTAGTTATATCTCCTATAGATGATACACCTGCACAAAAGGCAGGTTTAAAGACAGGAGACATAATACTTAAGGTTGATGATAAGTCTACAGAAGGAATGAATCTTGACCAGGTAAGTAGACTTATACGAGGTCCAGCTGGAACTAAAGTTAGACTTACAATACAGAGAGGAGGAGAGCCAAAGCCTTTAGAGTTTACTATTACTAGAGCGGTTATAAGGCTTTATACAGTTTCTAGTAAGATGTTGGATGATAATATTGGTTACATAAAGTTAAAGGCTTTTAGAGAGCCAACAGCTGAAGAACTTAATAGTGCTTTAGACCAACTATTACCAAAAGCTAGAAGGGGTATTATTCTTGACTTACGGAATAATCCTGGGGGATTACTCAGCTCAGCCATACAGGTAGCTAGTTATTTTATTCAAAAAGGACCTGTTTTGTATGCTGAGGACCGGAATGGAAATAGAGACCAGTTTGATGCTATCCCAAGCCTTTATAAGGTGAGGGTTCCTGTAGTTGTTCTAGTAAACGAAGGTAGTGCAAGTGCTTCTGAGATAGTAGCTGGTGCTTTACAGGATTATAAAAGGGCAACGTTAGTTGGAACAAAGACTTTTGGTAAGGGACTCGTCCAGAGTGTAATCCAGTTGGCTGATGGTTCTGCTATTAGCCTTACTGTTCAGAAGTGGCTTACTCCGAAGATGCGTTATATACATAAAGAGGGTATAAGACCTGATATTCAGGTTGAATGGGACCAGAAGGGAACAGATATTCAGTTAGAGAGGGCAAAAGAAGTCTTACTTGGGAAGAAGTAAAAGACATTTTGATATAACATTAGTTTTTTCCTTTATATTTATCCTAGTTTGTCTTTTTGCAGTATGGAGCCTGAAAGAGGTTGGGAGGGAAAAGACTCCTTCTCAACCTCAAATTATGCCTACTGAGACAAAGCCTACTCCTATCTATGAGCCATTAAAGCCATTACCTAGAGAGGAGGATTCTATTAAAGAGAAGCCAGTGGAGGGAGAGCCAGTCGAAGAAGAGCCCTACAAAGACGAAGCCATTATTCAGGAACCTAAAAGAGAGCTAGATGTGATAGAAGATAAAATTGAAGTATATAAGAAAGTAGATCCAAAATTAGAAGAATATATAAGGTCTTTCTTTACAGAGTTAGGCTGTAAGGTCCAGGATAATTGGGTTATAGATGTCCCTACTGTCTACTCTATCGAATGGTTAAAACGTAGATTAGATTTAAAGTTACTCGAACTTGGGTATAAGTTAAATGGTAACATTGTATTTAAGGATAATGAGGAGCTTCTTAGACTTGGTTTTGAGAAGAGTCAGCCTAAGGGAAGGATAGCTATCATTATAGATGATATAGGAAGGTCAACGAGGCTCAATAGAGTCTTAGAGGAGATTGATCTGCCACTTAATATCTCGATACTTCCAAAACAGAGTAAATCTAAAGATATGAGCCTTGTAGGTATGAAAAAGGGTTGGGATGTTTTATTACATCTTCCAATGGAACCAAAGGAGAAAAGCTGGATAGATAGCACCTTTATAAAGGT
>JACIXS010000162.1 GCA_014360335.1 bacterium
CTGGTGCTTTAGCTACATTTATTGCTGTAGTCTTAGCGTCGATAGCTGGTTATAAAGGTGGAAGAATAGAGGCGTTTATAACTACTATAGCCAATGCTATATTAATCATCCCCTCCTGGCCCATACTAGCAATAATAGTCCTATTTGTTAGAAAAGTAGACCTTTTTTTACTTTCTGTAATACTGGCTTTCTTTAGCTGGGCTGGGTCATCTAGGCAGATAAAGGCACAGATAGCAAGCTTAAGGGAGAGGCCTTATATAGACCTAGCTAGAGTCACAGGATTTAGCGATCTAGAGATTATGTTCAAAGAAATACTTCCAAACTTTTTACCATATATATTCGTTGGTTTCTCCTATGCGGTAACTGGAACAATTATGGCTGAAACTGCACTAAGGCTGGTTGGTTTAGGTCCAGGAGATATCCCATCCCTGGGACAATTTATAAATTGGGCTATATATTCAGGAACATTAGCACAGGGACATTACCTAATTGTTATCTCTCCTATAACGTTTCTTATACTGACGTTTGTCTCTTTGAATCTTATAAATGT
>JACIXS010000163.1 GCA_014360335.1 bacterium
TTTGGGATGGGTAGAAGAATGCCTATAGCATGGAGAAGAAATTGGTAACCCCTTGAGGATTCCCCTCAAGGGGTTTATTGATTATATAGCTACCTCTCCCCTTTCTCCTGTTCTTATCCTTATAACCTCTTCAACAGGATAGATAAAGATTTTACCATCACCAATATCTCCCGTTTTTGCTGTATTTACAATAGTATTAATTATCATATCTACTTCATCATCTTTAGCTATAATCTCCAACTTCATCTTAGGGACTAGATCCATTGTATAAATCTTCCCCCTCCACTGTGCGGTAATTCCCTTTTGCCTCCCGTGTCCTTCGACCTCTGTTATAGTCACTCCTGGATAGCCGAGTTCTTGAAGAGCATTCAGAATAATGTTTAACTTTCCTGGTCTAACTATAGCTTCTATCTTCTTCATCTTGCTACCTCCCGCTCGTTTAGAGTTAGATTGTCTAAGGATATAACTTCAGGTAATACCTCTTCTTTTGTTACCTTTATACCCATATAACCAGGAACCCCCATCTCTGGTATATCAAGTCCCTCTATTTCGGAGATTGGATCAACCCTTAAACCTACGAGTTTATCTAATAACTTAAAGAAAAGATATGAAACAAGGAATACAAAAACAAAGTTTG
>JACIXS010000164.1 GCA_014360335.1 bacterium
CCGCTACAGTTTCTATAACCGCTCTACATATACCCTGTGTATCTAACCTTTCTGTGTCTCTTCCAACGATGTATGATAAGGCTTTCCTAGCATTATCTATATCGCCAATGTCTAAGAGTTTATATACCTTCTTTGCCTCATCCCCTAGACATTTAGTAGCAAGTGTGGTATAGATGAAAATAATATTAAGAATATGAAATAGAGATATATTAAACGATAGAGCTATCTTAAGTATTAACCACACTGCTAGATAAGATAGTAAAACTGTACTGCCTGCTAGTATAAATCCTGCAATCTTTTCCCCTTTAGATGAATGTACAATACGTCTAAGTAATCTCTCGCAAGCATTTATAAATAGACCAATAGCTCTTACAGGGTGTGGAAACCAGTATGGGTCGCCAAATGTAAGGTCAGCTATATAACCTAAGATTACGTCTATCATCTGATTCCTATCATGCGGTATATCGATTCTATATCTAAAGAATTTCTTACTGCTCTTGCAAGCTCATTATATATAGAGGCTTTTATCTCTCTTATTGGTCTTATTGCTACAGAACCTTCCAACCCTTTTCTCTTATAGAGAGAATTTATAAGTTCTTTAAGAAAATCTTCGTTATCGAAGATTCCATGTAGATATGTCCCCCACACCATACCATCAAAAGACCTATAACCATCTATCTCATTACATTCTGAATTACCTCTCTTTATCACGTAGGAAAAGGGAACAGCATTTTCCCCTACTCTTTCTGTTCTACCCATATGTATCTCATATCCCTTTAATAGATAATGGGTACCTTCTAAACGAACTACTGATTGAGAAGTAATCTTTTCTCTTTCTATAACTGTAGCTAGGTCTAGAATTCCTAGTCCTTCGCTCTCTTCTATCTCAGATTCAATTCTGTATGGGTCTATAATCTTTTTCCCAAGCATCTGAAATCCCCCACATATCCCAATGACCATACCGCCATTTTGGATGTACCTTTTTATTTCTTCATATAGACCATTCGATTTGAGATACAATAGGTCTCCAATCGTATTTTTTGTTCCTGGTATAATGACTAAGTCTGGGTTACCAAGTGTACTCTTATTATATACGTATCTTACCCTTACCCCATCTATATAGTAGAATGGCTCAAAGTCTGTAAAGTTCGATATATGGGGTAGATATATAATAGCTATATCTATATCACCACTATCTTTGGAAAATTTTAGATACTCTGTAGCACCGTCCTCTTCGTCTATATGGATATTTAGATATGGTATGACTCCTAATACAGGTCTCTTTATTATCTTTTCTAGCATCACTAAGCCGGGTCTTAATATCTGGACGTCTCCTCTAAACTTATTTATTATTACCCCCTTAACTCTTTTCCTTTCTTTCTGGTCTAATAGGACCATAGTGCCTACAATAGAGGCAAATACTCCTCCTTTATCTATATCTCCTACTAGAAGAACAGGACAATCCGCTATTTCAGCCATACCCATATTAACAAGGTCATTATCTTTAAGATTTATTTCTGCAGGACTTCCTGCCCCTTCAATCACGATTATGTCATATTGACTAGACAATTCCTCATAGGCTTCTCTTACAATTTCTTTAAGTTCTGGTTTAAATCTCTGGTACTCCTCTGCGGTCATATTTTTATAGACTTTACCTTTGATAATCACCTGACTTCCAACATCACTAGAAGGTTTAAGTAATATTGGGTTCATAAGAGCTGAAGGTTCTATATTACATGCTTCTGCTTGCACAGCTTGAGCTCTCCCCATCTCTTTGCCATCTACTGTTATAAAAGAGTTTAGAGCCATATTTTGTGACTTAAATGGAGCTACTTTGAAACCATCTAAGGTAAATATCCTACATAAAGCAGTTACTATTAGACTTTTGCCTACAGAGGAGGCGGTTCCTTGAATCATAATACTTTTAGCTTTTCTTATCATATATAGCTCCTATCAGGTTCTTCTAGGCGGTAGCCTAGGCTACCGCCCGTTTTTACTTACTTAAAAAGCTCAGGGTGAAGATACTTGGCTATAATTTCAAGAGCCAAGACCAATCTTGGTCCAGACCTAAATACTATGTCGTCATTTATCGTAAATACTCTTTGATTCTTTACCGCCTTTAAGGTATCCCACCCTGGACGTTTAGAGATTTCTAAAGGGTTACCCCCCATACTTGACTCTGCTCCTATTATTACATCAGGGTCTTCCTTTATAAGTTGTTCAAGGCTAAATATAGGATAGGCAGACTTTGCAGAACCTGCGATATTTATCCCACCAGCCTTCTTTATAAGGTCATCTATGAAACTACCAGGACCTGCGCTCATTAGTGGTTCGTGCCATAATTCAAAGAATACTTTAGGCTTAGATTTTGCTTTGGCTACTTTACTAGTAACCTTTGCTATTCTGAACTTTAGATTGAATGCTAATTTCCTAGCATTCTCTTCTGCCCCACAGATGCGACCTATAGTATAGATGCTCTTTATAACACCCTCTAAGGTACCTGGATAAGAAACAAATATCGGAATTCCAAGTTGTTCTAGCTTCTCTACTACTTGTCTCTGAACCCCACCTGTTGCTACTATAAGGTCAGGCTTTAAAGAAAGGATCTTCTCGATATTTGGACTTTGAAATGTCCCTATCTTCTCCTTTGCCTTTGCCTCTTCTGGATAGTTACAGAGAGTGGTTACGCCAACTATCTTTTCATCCAGCCCTAAGGCAAATAGTATCTCTGTCACTGCTGGAGCAGTTGATATAATCCTCTTTGGTTCTTTAGGAACTGTTACTCTACGTCCTACATCATCTTTAACAGTAATAGGAAAGGTGCCAGCAAGAGATATATTTGTTATAAATATAAAAGCCAGTATTAAACTCAGAATATATACAAACCTTCTCATTATTTCCCTCCTAATTAAGATTTACCCCCGTTATTACCTCACTAATAGAAAAGTAGAACCTTAGATTAGTAAGGATAAGTAATAAACTATGAACTATTTATTCTCTCCATAGTGCCAAGCCTCCTTTCCTCGAAGGATCTGGCATATATCCTAATAGGCAGGTCTCCTGGCTTCCAGCATAGGTCCTACGCCTTCCCAGTTTCCCAGTGGCATCCTGTAGGACCCTTTAACGCTGGTCACAGTAGCGGGACTGCAGCGGATTTTCACCGCTTTCCCTTTTAATCCCCAAGGGGAACCTATTAGAACTATGCATCTTGGTTGATATGATACTATAAGGGAATATTCGAGTCAAGGGAAGTATGGTTTTTGGTCGGTCTAATGAAGTGGATAGATTTTAGTGGTATAATATTTAAAAACTATTGGAGGTGGAAATAAGATGCGTTCCTATAGAGTTTTTGTTCTAATAACTTTATTAGTTTTTCTGATTCCTACTTCAGCCTTAGCTAGAGAAAGATTTAGGATAAATGTTAGGGCAGATTTAGAGGATGAGAATGTAGGTGCAGAGTTTGAATATAGCCTTAGCTATAAGCTCTGTATTGATGGAGGAGTTGGTCTTACTCTAGGGGCTACAAATAAAGTAAGGTTATCAGCAGGATTAAGGTATTATCTCTGGGAACCAGATGAGAAATTATATCTTAAGATTTGTGGCATAACCTATATTGAAGATGCTAGTATTACAAGATTTAGATTAGGTATGGGTGTAGGTTATACTACATATTTTGATCATAGAAGAAGCTCTATAGAATTAGGAGTCCTGGTAAGTACTTACAGTGGAACATTAGATATCAAACCATCGCTGGGGGTATCTGTATCGGTAAGTAGATAAGT
>JACIXS010000165.1 GCA_014360335.1 bacterium
GAGGCTAGGTTATGGAGTAGCGGGAAAAGAATTTATTGATAGACTAAAGGAAAGGGCTTTGCCTTGGTCAGTTAATACACTTGCAGACCTTGCGGGAAGATATGTATTGAAAGATGTAGGATTTATGGAAAAAACAAGAGAATTTATTAAATCTGAACGGAGATTTCTCTTAGAGGAACTATCCAGTATAGAATGGATTCATCCTTATCCAAGTCAGGCTAACTTTATACTAGCAAAAGTTGATACAGATACATCAGTATTAGAAAACTATCTATTAAAGAAAGGTATTCTAATAAGAAACTGTGGAAACTTTGAGGGCTTAGATAGAAGTTACATAAGACTTGCAGTAAAGGACCACAGTAGTAATAGAAGGCTCATCAACGAGTTAAAATCCTTTTCTAATATATGAGAAAAAGGGTAATAGTCTATTGTCCAGGTTCTTGTGGAGAACTCATCCAAGGGGTAATAAATGGCAAAGAGCTTCTAATTTCTTATCCCATTGAAATAGGAACAACTCTTTCTATTGAGTTTTCCAAAGAAAAGGGAAAGACAAATCTACTGCCAAAGATGAGAGAGGCAATAAAGAAAACTTTAAATTTTATTGGAATACCAGAGAAATATACAGAGGATATAAGGATAAAAAAAGATTCTCAGCTTGCCTTTGGGAAAGGTATGAGTAGTAGCACTGCGGATATTGCTTCTACTATACTAGGAATCGGGGTATTGTTTGGTGTGGAACTGGACAATAACATAATAGCAAAAATAGCTGTATCTATAGAACCTACTGACAGTATTGTATTTGAAGAGATAACACTCTTCGATTCTCTAAAGGGAGAGATAATCTTACCATTAGGATCAGTTCCATCCCTTAAAGTAATAGTACTTGAAGGTAGAGGAAGTATAGATACCTTAGAGTATCACAGAAAGATTGGTAATACCCTCTATTCTTATGCAG
>JACIXS010000166.1 GCA_014360335.1 bacterium
ATGTTTAACGACACTAAGGTCATGGGCTATAAAGAGATACGTCAATCCAAACTGCCTCTGTAAATCCTTAAGAAGATTTATAATCTGAGACTGGATAGAGACATCTAACGCAGAAACAGGCTCATCGCATACTATAAATTTAGGGTTAACCGCTAAAGCCCTAGCAATTCCTATTCGTTGTCTCTGTCCTCCACTAAATTCGTGAGGATACCTCTTTATATAAGCTGGGGGTAATCCTACTACTTCTAACAGCTCCATTATTCTTCTTTCCTTCTCTTTACCTCTAGCTATCTTATGGATCTCTAAGCCCTCTCCAATTATATCTCCTATTGTCATTCTTGGGTTTAGAGAACCGTACGGGTCTTGGAATATAATCTGCATCTCTCTTCTCAAAGGGGCAAGTTCTTTTCTGCGAAGAGCAGTAATCTCTATACCATTAAAATAGACTCTTCCCGAGGTAGGCTCTATTAATCTTAAGATACTTCTTCCCGTAGTAGTCTTACCACAACCGCTCTCTCCAACCAGACCTAATGTTTCTCCTCTATATATGGTAAAGGAGACATTTTCTACCGCCCTTACATAACCTATAGGTCTCTGAAATATCCCTCCTCTTATGGGGAAAAGTTTTGTTAACTTTTCTACTCTTAAAAGGACATTATCTTCCATACTAAACAACCTCGATCTTAGAAAAATCTATCTCTTTTGATCTCCAACATCTAGAAAAATGCCCAGAAGATATCTCTTCTAAAGGAGGCTCTACCGTTTCACATTTTGGCTTAACAAACATACAACGAGGAGCAAATTTACACCCTGTAGGTAGAGAAAGCATATCTGGGACTGTTCCTTCGATAGTCAAAAGTCTCTCCCTACTGGTATCAAGTCTTGGAATCGCCTGTAAGAGCCCCCATGTATATGGATGTAGTGGATTTTTAAATATATCTCTTACCGTGCCGTATTCTACGATTCTACCCGCATACATAACCGCTACATTATCCGCTGTTTCTGCAACAACACCAAGATTATGGGTAATAAGGAGAACAGACATACCCAATTTTTCCCTAAGCTCCTTTATCAACTCTAGTATCTGAGCTTGAATAGTAACATCCAAGGCTGTAGTCGGTTCATCTGCTATTAAAAGTTTTGGATTACAGGCAAGAGCCATAGCTATCATAACACGTTGCCTCATACCACCTGAAAGCTGATGAGGATAATCCTTAACTCTAAGCTCCGGAGAAGGTATACCAACAAGTCTCATCAACTCTACAGCCCTTTCCATAGCACTATTCTTGTCTAACCCTTGATGTAACTGAATAGCTTCTGCTATCTGACTTCCCACAGTAAATACCGGGTTTAGGGATGTCATAGGCTCTTGAAATATCATAGAGATTTTATTACCCCTAATCTTTCTCATCTCACTTTCAGGAAGGTCTATAAGGTTTATTCCATCAAAAAGAATCCTACCTCCCACTATCTTCCCAGGGGGAGGAATAAGCCTCATTATCGAAAGTGAGGTAACACTCTTACCACATCCGCTCTCCCCAACAAGGCCTAATGTCTTACCAACTTCTATAGAGAAAGAAACCCCATCTACAGC
>JACIXS010000167.1 GCA_014360335.1 bacterium
ACTATAAAGATACCTATTCTCAGCGGCGTTCTGGTATCTTTTAAAGCATAGAAGGAGCTTATTACCAACCTCAAAATTGCAGTAGCAAAAAGACCAATAGTATAACAAACCAGCGCTATTTCAGTAAGAGAGGTATCCTGTGAACTAAATAGACCGTGTTGATAAAATAGTCGAACTACAGGATGACTGAGCACCATCAACCCAACCATAGAAGGAAGAGTAAAAAAAGAAAGCACCTTATATCCAAAGGAAAAGCTGCCTTTCATTTCCTCTATCTGTCCTTTGGTCACATATCGGGAGAGAGTGGGCAGAATGGCAATAGAAAGAGCTATCCCAAAAACTCCCAGAGGGAACTGCATCAGCCGATTAGCATAGTATAAAGCTGATATACTACCATGTGCCAGATAGGAGGCGATGATCCGGTCAACAACAAAATTAATTTTATCAATAGCCAGACCAATAATGGCGGGCAATAATATTTTAAAAAGGGATTGCACCTCTTGGTCATAAACATTTAGTACTATCTGGTAGTGAAAACGTTTTTTTAATAAAGAAGGGATATGTATTAGTACTTGAACTAATCCGCCGATTATTACTCCTAAAGAGAGACTATAAATACCTACTCGACCGGTATAATATATAGCAAAGAAGATAATTCCCAGATTAAGCATGGCTGGAGC
>JACIXS010000168.1 GCA_014360335.1 bacterium
GTCTTAAGGTATTTAAGACTTCAAAGATATTCATCTGCTGAAAAGATGGGCAGGTCCCTTGACATACACATAAGATTACACCCTTTTTAGCCATTCTACTTTCCCTCCTTATCTCCAAAATATGATATCGCATCTGCTGGACATATCTTCTGACAACCTCTACAGAATTCCACACACTCATCTGGATTTACTACAATCGGCTTGTTGCCATCAATTGCATATACCCCATGAGGGCAGAAATTAGCACAAGCTAGATCTCCTATACATTTTTCATAATCTATAATCGGATACCAATTACGTGCCATAAATTATCCCTCCTGTATATCAACTAATTCTCTCAGTTTTTGAACCGTCAAATCTTCCATGAGTTTTATAATTTCTATAACCTTCCCATCGCTAACGCTATACTGGATTCTATTTCCCATCCTCTTAGCTTCAACTAGACTGCTATCTTTAAGAATAGCTAGGTGTTGGGAGATAAGGGGCTGTCTTTCAGAAAGATATTCTGAAAGTTCGCATACACACATAGGTCTTTCATTTAAAGCCAGGATAATCTTGAGCCTTATTGGGTTGGCCAAGGCTCCAAACTTGTTCCATATTAAGTCTAACATCTTATTAGTATATTCAAATTTTCGCATAAACTGTATTATAAGGACATAGGTAATGTATGTCAAGGGGGGTGTGTTAACGTTCTGTGTAATTCTTGACAAGTTTTCTGTTTAGATTAATAATATTGGGTGAAGTTTAGGAAGAAAGGAGGTGGGAAGAGATGAACAAGAAGAAGGTTTCTCTTTTGATACTATTTGTGCTTTTAGCTTTTATTGGTACTGGACAGTTTGGCTTTGGTGGATGCCAGTGTCCTACTATCCCTATACTTACTTATGAGTATAAAATTCCCTATTTTACTGCCAATAATTTTACTGCCAATAATATCGACTTAACTAATCTTAACGATGTTGATAGAATTGCTCTCTTTTGCTACGTAGAAGTAGAATACTACGATGCTCAGGGTAATGCTCTCGTCGGCTCTACAGAGAGAAGATATTTGGCAGAGCTTATTAGAGGAGAAACCGTCTTTGGTGAAGAGGTTAATATGCCTCCTTCACTTGATGCGGTTAATAACTTTAAACTAGATGCTATGCAACTTAATATCCCTAGTAATGCGGTAAAAGCTAAAGTTAAATTTCATGTAGGGGCACACTATCTACTAAATGACCTTACTTCCGATCATTATGACGATGACGATGGGATAGAGGCATACGCAAGGAACTTCTCTCTAGGATTCAATAAGCTTACGGGATGGACAAAGATAGAAGAAGATACTGAGGATGTTCACTATTTTGAAGCTGAGATAATGCAAGGTGAAACGCTTCATGGTAAGTTTATTGGAGGGCATCAATTCGATACCGACCAAGGCTATGTAACATTTTCTGCTGAAGTGGCACTAAAGTAAAGACTTAAGGGGTTGGATTCCTCCAACCCCTTATCCAGTAAATTTCTTATACACCTCAAGCAGGGTATCCTCATTTCCTACATTGCCAGGGAATACTACATAGAGGAGTCCGGGGTGTTTACTCTCTTTCCCAAGCTCCCATAGAGGAACTCCAGGAGCTATCTGCCCTAACACCTTAACCTTTTTTGCCCTTAGTCCTCTTTCTGCTACTACGTGTGAAGTGATACCGCCTTTAGATATTATAAATTCAGGCATCACTTTAATATTCTTTACAATATCACTTAGGAAGTTAGAAATTTTCTCGCCTACTTTTAGTTCATCCTCTAAGTTAGTCTTAAAGTATTCTCTCTCCGTATATACAACTACCGAATTCTTGTTTAGTTTACTGTCTATCTCTTCTACCAGTTCTTTTAGATATTGCTTATAATTGCTTAGTACGTTACTTATCTTTACCTCTATCCTATTAATATTACTACCCTTTAAGAGTCTTGAAAGCTGTATTGTAGTCATCTTTACAAAAGACCCTACAATTATGAGTCCCCTTTGTCCCTTTGGAGGCAATACCAATTCTTTATCTTCGATCCCTGCACGGACTTTCACAAATGAGGCTGCTGTCCTGTATAGAAATCTCTTACCACTCTTTTCTGATTCTATAAGTCCTAAGACAAAGACCTCTAGGTCTTCATCACATAGAGCATTTACAATTACCGGTTTTCCTCTTTGCACATCTAGTAATAGTTCCTTTATCCTTTCAGGTCCACCTATTCTTATATCATCAATAGATATAGAGATTACATCTTTACTCTTCCAGAGACTCTTTGATTTTTCCTCAATCCAGTCTGGAAGATAGGCATTTCTATAACCAAATACAGGGTCTTTGCTAAATTCTGTCTTGTTTACTTCTATCAGTTGGTCATTCTCTAGAATATAGTGAGTGTCAAAGACTGTAACTCTGTTACCCTCCTTAAAATATGGTGCGACAATTACACCATCGAATGGTCCTAGTATCTCCATTAGGGTTTTTACTTCTCCGTAAAAATGCCCTCTAAGCGTAGAATCACTCCTGCTTATTATTCTCAATCTACTTGGATTTATTAGCCCTAGTAAACTCTTAGAAATAGTCCTATTTATTGCTATAGCCTTTCTCTCAGAGTAAGCTCTTGAGTTAGTTAAGATGTAAAACACATCTTCGTTAAAAAGTGTTTCTTTAAGGATGGGACCTTTCCAATCTAGAAGGATGGAGATATCATGGACAGTCTGACATCCCGTAGAATCATCATCAAGGACTACAATTTTTGATGACTTATTACTCTTTCTAATCCTTTCTCTAGCATCTGGTATCTTTAATACCTCTGGCAGATTCTTTATAATCTCTGAATATCTCAAGAAATCACCTCCTAAGAGATTTTAGAGATAATATTTTTTCTAGGAACATAGCTCCATTCATAGTTTATTATTCTTCGATCAAGAAATTTTCTGACTCTATAAGGCTAGTATAATCTAGAACTTTACCTCCAGAAAGACAGCAATCTATAATCTTTTTCCCTAAAGGTAAAAGCTCAGGGTCTTTATAATAAGGTTCTAGTTCTCTCTTAAAGAATCGATATAAAATATTAGCCCCTTCATCATAAGCTTCGACACCTACCTCTGGTTGCAACTCTGGTTTTAATAGAAATCTTTCTATCTCTACTCCTTCTACAATCAGTTTATTTAGAGAATACCCAAGTAATGGACATCTAGCTTCAGAAACTTCTTCATATGAAAATCTAACCCCACCCTTTCTTGCTAGATATTCTCTCATAATCCACTGAGGGTTGAATCCGACTCTCCAGGCGCCAATATGCTGATTGGGACATAAAACGTATTGAACTTTAGGCGTCTGAATTATCTGTTTTAGTAGAAGATTAGCATGATTTACCCTTTTCCCCGTTGCAAAGGGCCAATAAGAACCTACTCCTTCTGAAGAGAGCCCTTCCGTTTGCACAATGCTTGGATTTTCATGACCCCTTGGTGCTACAAGTCTCCATAACCAGGCTAGGGCAGGTGGAAGTATGTGGAAGAGTCCTATAATTCCATAAGTTGGTCTATCTTTTGTACATGGAGGGGTCCTTACCCCAAAGCTTCTTACATGTATAGGAACGACTTTGTTTAATATGTTCGGCACTATCCTCCTAGGGATAACAAACCTTGGGTTAGGACAAGGAACACCAGGTGCATCCTCCGTATGTTCCCATAATAGGGCTGTGCTAAATGGTGGCGCGTCTATATTCAAGAATAATAAGGGCTCTTTTGGATGTATAGATAGAGATTCTATATCTGGATCAGTCCCATACTGTTTTATATGGTTTACTCTAACAAACCATCCCGCTTCAGCATCTTTCACATATAAATATCCGTCATTCTTCTGTATAGACGGATGACATAAGACCATATCATCTGCTATTGGTCTCAAGACACAACCCCTTGGTAAAACTAGGGTTATTGTCTCATGAGTTATAATGTTTTCTGCTAGTCTTATAGTCCCATCCCAGTCTCTGTGTATATGCTCGTGCGTCTCACTCTTTCCTCCACCACTAGCGCCTTCATGCATAAGATTTAGCTTGTTCCCATATGGGGTTATGACTTGTACTACTGCAGCATGAGCGGTAATCCAACCTTCTCTCTCTCCAAAATCAAGTAGAGCTGAGTATACCCCTTTCTTAGCGCTTGGACCAGGATATAGATTATAGCTGAATATCTCATGAAGGTTTTCAGACCGATAATGCACTACTACTTGCCTTCCTCCAAAGTGTGTATGCCTAAATGGTGGAGCTACATATATGATGCATCTTACAGGTATATCCCCTTTTATTCTCCCTATGTCTACTACCCCCTGTAATATCCCGAGTCCTAAGCAGAAAAATCCTGCATTGGATGGAGCAATTGCCATACCGTAAAAAGTATCGTCTAACTGTCCTGGCTTAAAGAAAAAGACCGCTAATTCTTGAGCCTTAAGCCATTCAAATGTCTCTCTTTTTAAGTCTTCAAAGTTACCTCCGTATCTCTGGGAGTAAGTTTCTTTATCTGTAGGGAGATTATCCCCAATAACCATGCAATCGGGGTCTCTTCTTCTCATATATGCTTCGGTGTAATTGACTGATATCCCATTTTTTACCTTGCATACTATCGCTTCGCAATATTCCCCTCTACCTGGCACATTATATGTGACCTTTTTAAGGCCATTCTCAGCGTCTTTTAATGCTAGATCAAATAAGTCATCTTGATTTTTAGCTAGTATAACCTTGCTATTTCTTAGGACATCTTTTACATAGTCAGGGACAATAATTCTATTTAACCACTCATTCATTATTGATCTTCCTCCTTTATCAGTTAAATCATGTGATTTGTACTATTACGTTCGATTATCTATATTTGTACGCTTTTCTAATGGTCGAATGATTAGTAGAATATTATACATATATAATAGAGGTTGTCAAATGTAATTTTCACAATATGCTGTATAATATATTAAATTTATCTTGAGATTGGAGGTTGCATAGTATGTCGACTCCTCTAGAGAGATGGGTGGAAGAATGTGCTAGATTAACTAAACCAGATGAAATTTATTGGTGTGACGGTTCAGAGGAAGAGGCTTATAGGCTCATAGAGAGAGGAATGTATAAAGAGAAGATTAACGATAACCCTGTATTTTCTGAGCTTAATCATAAGACTTGGCCTAACGCCTACTTACATAGAAGCCATCCCACAGATGTTGCTAGGACTGAGCATCTTACCTTTGTCTGTCATCCTAATAAAGAAGATGCAGGTCCCAATAATAACTGGATGGACCCAAGAGAGGCAAAAGAATTATTGACCAAATTAACAGATGGTTGTATGAGAGGTAGGACTATGTATGTGCTTCCTTATATTATGGGACATCCAGACTCTCCGTACTCCAAGATCTGTGTTCAGATTACTGATAACTCTTATGTTGCTGTTAGTATGAGGATAATGACTAGGATGGGGGAAATAGCTTTAGAAAAACTTGGTAGTAGGGATGATTTTGTAAAAGGGATACATTCGGTAGGAGATTTTGACCCCAATAAGAGATTTATTATGCATTTCCCCGATGAGAATCTAGTCTGGAGTATAGGCTCTGGTTATGGTGGTAACGCACTTCTTGGGAAGAAATGTTTCTCCCTGAGAATAGCCTCTTGGCTCGGATTAAAGGAGGGTTGGTTGGCAGAACATATGATTATTATTGGTGTAGAGGACCCAGACGGTAATATTACATATATGGTGGCAGCATTTCCCTCTGCCTGCGGAAAAACTAATCTTGCAATGCTTCAATCTACACTGCCTGGCTATAAGGTCTGGACATTAGGAGATGATATAGCGTGGCTAAATATTGGTCCTGATGGTAGGTTATACGCTATAAATCCCGAGACAGGATTTTTTGGTGTTGCCCCTGGAACCTCTATGAAAACCAATCCTAATATGATGAGAACATTAAAAGCTGGAACATTTTATCCTACTCTGTTTACAAATACTGCTCTTAATGTAGATACAAATGAGCCTTGGTGGGAAGGAATGGATGGACCAATGCCAGAGAATATATTAGACTGGCAGGGGAAGAAGTGGGATAGAAACAGCGATAAGCCAGCTGCCCATCCTAATTCTAGATTTACCGTGTCTATAAGTCAATGCCCAACGCTCTCTCCAGAGTTTGAAAACCCGAAGGGGGTTCCCATCTCAGCTATAATATTTGGAAGTAGAAGAAGTAGACTTTTACCTCTTGTTTATGAAAGTTTCGATTGGCGCCATGGGGTGTTCTGTGGTGCAAGGATGGGTTCTGAGACAACCGCTGCTGCCATTCACCAGGTTGGTAAGTTACGTAGGGACCCTATGGCTATGATTCCCTTCTGTGGATACAATATGGGAGATTACTTTAGACACTGGCTGAATATGGGTGAAAGAATAGTCCAGCCACCTAAGATTTTTGTTGTGAATTGGTTTAGACTTGATGAGGATGGTAGATTCCTATGGCCTGGCTTTGGAGAAAATATTAGAGTTCTCAAGTGGATAATGGATAGGATAAATAATAGGGTTCAAGCGAGAGAAACTCCTATTGGTTTACTTCCATATATAGAGGATATAGAACTTAATGGTTTAGATGTGTCTAGACAAGATATGGAGAAGTTGTTTGAGGTCGATCCTGAAGAATGGAAGTCAGAGCTTGAGGAAGTAAAAAGTTTCTTTAATCAATTTGGGGATAGATTACCAAAGGAGTTATGGGAAGAATTTAAGAAGTTAGAAAGAAGCTTAGAATAAAGGGGGTTCCCCCTTTATTCTATTTTCTGTTCTGTAATTCTTGACTTGGAGTTAACTCTAAAGTGTATAATTTCTAATATAAAAAGCTACTGACTTTCCTTATGAGATAAACTTTCGGTCTGAAAGCTGAAAGATGGAGTAAGTTTGACTTATCTATGAAATTGTTATAAAATGTGCTGAAATGAAAGAAAACGAAATTTCTTGAGGAGGTGTTTCGGATGCAATATAGGAAGTTTGGAAGACTTGATTTTAAGGTCTCTGCTCTTGGTTTTGGAGCTATGAGACTTCCCACAGTAGGCGGTGATGATGGTAGGATAGACGAAGAATTAGCTATAAAGATGATAAGATACGCGATAGACAATGGGGTAAACTATGTAGACACTGCATATGGTTATCATAGGGGAAATAGTGAGATCTTAGTAGGTAAGGCATTGAAGGATGGATACAGGGAGAAGACTATGCTAGCAACAAAACTTCCGCCGTGGCATGTAAATGTAAGAGAGGATATGGATAGACTCTTAAATGAACAGTTGAAGAAACTAGATACAGACCACATAGACTTCTATCTCTTACATGCACTCAATAAAGATACCTGGAATAAGTTATACAATCTAGGTGTTTTAGATTGGGCTGAAGGCGTAATAAGGAAGGGACTTATAAGGTATATAGGTTTCTCCTTCCATGATGACTTAGAAACGTTCAAAAAGATAGTAGATGCATACAATTGGACCTTCTGTCAGATCCAGTATAACTATATGGATATAGACCACCAGGCAGGTATGGAAGGGTTAAAGTATGCTAGCAGTAAAGGACTTGCAGTAGTAATAATGGAGCCTCTAAGAGGTGGAAGACTTGCTAATCCGCCAGATAGGGTAAGGCAGGTGTTTGATAGCTTCCCTATAAAGAGAAGTCCTGTGGCTTGGGCTCTACTTTGGCTCTGGAATCAGCCTGAGGTATCAACAGTATTAAGTGGTATGAGTAATTTTGAACAGGTAAAAGAGAATATTGAGATTGCAGATAAATCCGGTATAAATATCTTTACTCCAGAGGAGTTAAGGCTTATAGAAAGGGTAAGAGAGACATACCTTGGAATTAAGGCTATAGATTGTAATGAATGTGGTTATTGTATGCCATGCCCTAACGGTGTAAATATACCTGTGAACTTCCATCTGTATAATGAGGGGGTAAGATACAACGATTTTGGTGGACCAAGATGGCATTACAGAAATGGCTTAAAGGAATCTGAGAGGGCTAGTAGCTGTATAAAGTGTGGAATCTGCGAGCCGAAATGTCCTCAGCACCTTCCGATTAGAGAACTATTAGAAAAGGTAAAAGAGACATTTGAGGCAACAGTCTAAAAGGGGCTCTTCTAAGCCCCCTATATTTTTATTCATTTACTATCCTATAACTATAAGTAAGTTCTAGTGCCTTTTTTAGCATTCCTCCAACACTACAGTATTTCTCTTGTGAAAGTTCTATTGCCCTTTTTACAGCGTTCTCATCTATATTGGAGCCGTAGATTACATATTCTAGGTTTATCTTCGTAAATACCCTTGGATGTTCCTCTGCCCTTTCAGCTTTTAGGTTTATCTGAAAGTCTTTTACATCTTGTCTCATCTTCTGTAGTATAGAAATTACATCCATTCCTGTGCATCCGCCTAATGCTATAAGGACAAGTTCCATCGGAGTAGGTCCATTGTCGCTGTCCATAAGAACCTCTGGACTTCCCTCTATATGACCAATAAACTTAAGTTTTTCTTTCTGCCAAATAACCTTAGCCTCCATAGCTGACCTCCTAACTTATAATTTTTTCAAAGATAAAAAATGTATAATCATAGCTTGGCTTAAAGCCAAATTCCTCTATTATGTCCTTATGTTTCCAATCCTTTGGGATAATAACCGTACAATCAGATATGCCAGTTTCATAGCCTAAATTTATCCCATATAGTATTATCTTTTTTATCACTTCTAGATCACCATAAAGGCTACTTACTTCTACATCATCACTCGATTTTCTTACAACAGCAAAACCATTCAGCTCTTGGTCTACTAAGACTAATGCATTATTTATCATTCTTTCTAAAGCGGAATAACTTAATTCCTGCCATTCCCAACCCCAATATGCGCCAACATTTCTTAAAGCCAGGTTGTCTTTTGCTTCTTCTTGAGCTATATCTAACAGTTTTTCTATATCTTTAATATCTGTCTTCCTCAAGCCTTCCACAGTTATTTTTTCTGTCTTTTTAGAAAAAGATAGGAATTCCCCAACGAGCTCGAAGTTTCTCTTTTTGACTAGATTTTGAGATGCTATATTAGTAGAGATAATCGCATTTCTAGCTACCTTTATTTTTTTCTCTTTTAATATCTCTAAAGTAGCATCTAAAATGAATGTCCCTATACCCATACCTCTATAATCAGGGTGCACCCTTAGTCCTTCTAACCAAGCCTCCCAATCACTTAGATAACCAATATGGGATATCCCTACTATCTTATTGTCTAAGACCACTTTTATAAAATCTCCATTCTTAGGGTCTAGCCATTCGTCGAATACTTCAGGAATGTAGTCTCCCCATTCCCAAGTCTTTGAGGTAAAGGATAAAACCTCTTCTTTATCCTCTGAAGTTACCTTCTCTAAAACAAGCATATCTAACCCTTTCCTTATTGGTATCTTAAGATATAATAATTATATCAGAATAATAAAGATCGGAGGGTTAAACAGTGATTCAGGTAGATTTTAGGGGAGCAATAAGAGTAGAACTGGAAGTCCCTAGTACAGTAAAGGAAGTTCTCGATAAGAATCCCAATATATCTAGAGAACTTCTAGGCGAAGGGAATCTACCAGTAGCAGTCAGGTTGGGAGATAGGATAGAAGATCTAAATTATATAATCAACGAAGATAAAAGCCTAGACTTGATTGGTTTTCAGGAAAATTATGGTAGGAGAGTATTAGAGAGGAGTTATATATTTCTATTTAGTCTTGCTACTAGACTCGTATTCCCAGATTTAAAGGTCTTGTTAGAACACTCCTATCATAAGAGTCTATACGGAAGATTTAAAAATTATATCCCAAGTGTAAATGACTTGACAAAGATAGAAGAGAAGATGAGAGAATTGGCAGGAAAGGATATACCCATCAAGAAAGAGGTCTATACAACTGAATCAGCAATAAAACTCTTTGAAGACCTTAACGAAGAAGATAAGATAAGGTTATTAAAGTATCATCCAGGTCGGGAGGTAACCCTTTACCATATAGATAACTACTATGAATATTCCTATCTTCCTCTTGTTCCTTCAACTGGATATCTGAAAAACTTTGCCTTAAAGCTTTATCAACCAGGATTTCTCATTATACTTCCAGAGGACAGAGATATAAACAAGATTGCTGAGTTTAAAGAGATTGTTAAACTGTTTCAAGCTTTCTATGAGTATAAAAACTGGTTAAATATCCTAGGCCTTACAGACGTAGCATCATTAAATTCGGCTATAGAGAATGGAGAGATATCAGAGATAATAAAGGTAGCAGAGGCTCTCCATGAGAAAAAAATAGTTCAGATTGCAGATGAGATATGTTCAAGACTTCCAGATTTAAAATTAGTTTTAGTGGCAGGCCCTTCATCTGCAGGAAAGACGACATTTACCAAAAGGCTCCAGATTCAATTAAAGGTGAATGGCATAAAGCCTATAGTTATAGAGATGGATGACTACTTCTTAGCACCACATGAAGTTGCTAAGGATGAGTATGGAAACTATGATTTTGATAGTCCTAATGCACTAAATATCCCTCTACTTACAGAACATCTAAATATACTTATGAATGGTGGAGAGGTTGAGTTACCTAAGTATAACTTCCAGAAGAAGCGAAGTGAAAGGTCAGGAAGATTTGTGAAACTAGAAGATGGAAACATCCTAGTTATGGAAGGGATCCATGCCTTGAATCCTCAACTTACTCCTGAGATACCTGGTTATATGAAGTATCATATATTTGTAAGTGCCTTGACTCATCTAAATCTAGATAATCAGAATAGGGTTCCAACAACTGATGCTAGGCTTATAAGGCGTATGGTTAGAGATAGCATATTTAGAGGTCATGGTGTACTTGATTCCATTAGACAGTGGCCATCGGTGAGAAGGGCAGAGGATTTATACATATTCCCTACTCAAGAGAGAGCTGATGCAATGTTTAACTCTGCTCTAGTCTATGAATTCTCTGTTCTAAAGAACTTTATAGAACCAATGTTAAAGGCTGTTCCTCCATACTATAGGGAATATCCAGAGGCTAAGAGAATCCTAGATATACTCTCCCACTTTGTCCCTCTTTCTCCAACAGAGGTCCCAATGACATCGATACTTAGGGAATTTATAGGAGGAAGTAGCTTTGTCTACTAAAGAATGTATCTTCTGTAAGATTATAAGGGGAGAATCAGAGGGGTATATCGTCTTTGAGGATGACATTTCTCTAGCCTTTTTGGATATTCGTCCTTTAAATCCAGGACATTGTCTCTTGGTCCCCAAAGAACACTATGAGACACTTATGGATATCCCAGAGGAACTAATAGGTCCTCTTTTTAAGAATGCAAAGCTTATTTCAAGGGCTATAGAGTTAGGATTAGCAGTTCAGGGTATATTTGTCGGGATAAACAATAGAGTAAGCCAGAGTGTTCCACATCTCCATATACATATAGTCCCAAGAAATAAAAATGATGGCTTAAAAGGATTTTTCTGGCCTAGATATTCCTACAAAGATAGAGAAACAATATTAGAGATACAAGATAAGATAAAGAAGGCTATAGAGAGACTTCTAGTATAGCATTACATCTTCAATAAAGCCTTTGAACTCTTCTTCATCTTTCTGCCATCTTTCATATATCTCTTTCCAGCTTCTACCTTCTAGTATGTCTTTCTCTGTCTCTTTATCTCCTATAAGTAGATTTATACTTAGCACCTCGTTGTATGTCCTATAGGCAAAGTGTTCTGGAAATCTCCTAGCTACTATACTTATGAAACTTAATGCAACCTTTATGAAGTCTGCTTTATAACTTAGTGGGAAGAATTCTAGTCCTCTACATACTTCTCCTTTATACTTGGAAAATTCCGGTATAAAGTATCTCTTCCTAAATGCTATATCTGGAAAGTTTTCCCTTCTCAATTCTTCAAAGACTATATCTTCATCTATCCAAGGTGCCCCAACATATTCAAATGGCTTAGTAGTCCCTCTGCCTTCAGAAATATTTGTAGCCTCTATAAAGCACATCCCAGTATAACAGATGGTGCTAGAAAAAGTTGGAAGGTTTGGAGAGGGAACATTCCAAAGAAGCCCTGTATCTGGATAGTACATATCTCTAGTCCAATTCTTCATCCTTATCACATTCAGATCTATCTCTAGATTTTTAAGCTTACTGTAATATAAAGCCAATTCGCCTATTGTTAGCCCATACCTTATTGGAAGTCTATAACCTCCAACGAAAGAATTCAATTCACCAAGTATCCTAGGACCAATAATTACCTCTCCCGAGAGTGGATTTGGCCTGTCTAAAACAATATATGATACCCTGTACTTACTAGCAGATTCTAGGGAATAAGCTAGAGTATAGATAAATGTATAGAATCTTAATCCTACGTCCTGTATATCATAAACTAGGACATCTATATCTCCTAAATCCTCTTCAGTTGGCGCTTTCTTATCACCATACAGGCTTATCATTCTTATCCCATACTTGGGATGAGTCATATCTTTTATCTCTAAGCCATCTGAAGCACCAAAAAATCCATGCTCAGGCGTAAATATCTTTACAATCTTTATACCTGCATTTAGCATCAACTCTATATTTGGCTTTAGGTCTGAAGAGACTCCAGAATAGTTTGTTATTATACCTACTCTTTTCCCTCTTAGAAGGTCAAAATTATGCTCTCTTAATACATCTAAACCGTAGATAGTACTCATCTTTCCTCCTTTATAAATATCAAAGATAAAACCTCTTGCGGTATATCGATTATATTACTATTAGTCCTATAGCTATTCTTACTTGAAAAAAACGTCTCTACTTTAAGTGGAGATGTTAATGATTTTAGCTATATTTATCCTTTAACTCTATGTTTATTCCAAACCGCAACCATATACTGGTTATCTTTTTTGTATAACTTTGCCTTGATACCGTTGGTTGTTCTTAGATTTAAGTCGTCTAAGAATTGTCCCTTATTAAAAAAATCTATACCAAGCATTCTCAGATTTAGAAAGTTTCTCAGATAATCCTTTAATTCTCTACTACTATCAAAAGAGTTGTCCAGTTCAAGGTCATATATCCATGGATACATCCCAAGTATAAATGCCCTACTTATTAAGTCTTTAGATATCATAGAAACAAAGGATGGTCTCATAGTCTGATAATCAGGATAGAGCATATCTACAAGTATATATTCTGGGAATGTATATCTGAATAGTTCGGGATAGCTTGTGTACCAATAGAAGAATGTAGATACAAGCTGTAGATCTACATATCTGCCATATACATCACTACATCCTTCTATGATAAAAACCTTATCGTTATATCTTTTGACTATCTTATCTAATAGTTCTGTGTAACCTTTTATCCAGAGAGGTATATCTCCAATTGCAGGAGCCATAGCCAGTTCGTCCAGATAGACTCCTGATACTCCATAGTTTACTAATCTCTCTATTGTCTCAAGTATTATGTTATGCCATTCTTCTTTTGAAGGATCAACAACATAAAAATCTACAGAACCATACTTCTCTATATGATTACTGAGTATTTCTTTAGGGACCTTATCTATATAGGATGTATTTACTATCCTCACGTTTATGTATGTAGTTATATGCCCACCGATACTATTTGTCTCTAGAATTTTTTCTTTGAATATTTTCTCTCCACCTAGTCGTTTGTCTGGAGTATAGAGTGGATAACCATTGTCAAATCCATTCTCATTCCATCCAGAGATAAATAGATGGTCCAATCCATCCTCTTTAGCCTTCTCAAACAGTATAGGAATATCTTCAAAGCTATGCATACTTATCTCATTTTGGTACCTAAAATCATAATGAGCTACTAATCCACTACTCTTTGTCAACCATTCTGGTGTACTCTTGATTTTAGGGAGAACCTGATTAAACCACTCTCTATATCTATCTGCTCCCCAGTGCCAGTCACCTGAGTGAATACCTATACCATATCTAAATATCTTTTCTTCTCCGCTGGACATTTTAACTCTTTTCCTAAAACTAAACCCTATTCCAGGAAACTCAGGACCTGGCGTCTCTACCCTTAGGTAGGTAAGTGTTTTGTCTTCATCATAAGAGGCTAGATAAAATCCTACATCTTCGTTATAATAATCTAGCCAAGCCATTGAGAGTGGACCTGTATATGGGAGCTCCCTTATGTAGAGTTCATCGTCTTTTGTTGTTCCTATCCCGTCTACTATATAGGTGTATCTATAATCCTGCCAATCCCATAGTATCTTAGAAGGTCTCCTGGCAAGATTTTCTATAGGGTTTTTGATTCTTTCTCCAGCTATATATGGGTAAACAAGATAATTGTCTTCCCAACTATCTCCAAGATATACGCCAGATATGTGTGGGAATATTATGTCTAGAATATCTTGAGAGGATGTGTTTTTTACCTTTAAAGTCCATAGGCTCTCTGGGTCATTAGAAGATACTTCAATGATTATTTCAACATCTAATTGCCCACTGTAGATTATATATAATCTGTTATCTTGCCATGAAAAGACAGGCTTTTCTAATTTAAACACTCTTCCATTAGTGTCTAAGATTTTTAGTAACCATCTATTATAGTGATTCTTTATATAGTTTTCCCTATTGCCCTTATTTATTATCCACCTTAATCTCCCATCTTTCTCAAATGCAAGCTCAAAAAGAGCATTCCCAAAGATTATATAGTTTTCTTTATGAAAATAGATACTGGACATAATTAGCTCCTCTTGATAATAATGGGGGGATACAATCTGTATCCCCCCTAAAATATTTAATCTTTTATAAAGTACTGTTCTGGATTTGTATTAGAGATCTGAAGCAAAAGCCATTCATAGAAGCTTCTCTGTGGAACATTCTTAAAGTTCTTCTTGACCACTAGAGGTGTTGGTGCTAATCCTACTGTTCCGATACTCCAAGCATTCTCTGCACTGAGTTTTACAAGTTCTTTACCTATCCTTATCCTTTCTGCATCATCTATGGTCCTCTTAAATCTGTCGTACATATACATAGCCCTTAGGACATCACCAGTAGGCTTCTCTCCAGTTTTGCCTCCAGAAGAATACCACTGGGCATAGAGTGGTGCACCAGTAGTAGTAATTACAGGGAATATGAATACAGGTTGGATTAATGGAGTTAGTCCTCTACCCCATGCCCATACCATTATGTCGAATTCTGTACTT
The DNA here is from genome assembly GCA_014360335.1 of bacterium. Lineage (GTDB taxonomy): Bacteria > DUMJ01 > DUMJ01 > DUMJ01 > DUMJ01 > DUMJ01. Next base: position 15,170 of record JACIXS010000168.1, read on the forward strand.
GCTCTTCTTATATCAAACAGAGCTCTATCCATTGACTTATAGGCGACTCTAAGCCCAACCGCATTCCAGTACTTAGTAACTAACTCTACTACATCAGGCCATGGCCCAAACTCTCCAGAAGGGGTAAACTCTATAGTAAGCTGTAGGGGTTTACCATCTGGTCTTAGCCTATAGCCATCTTTATCTCTCTTCTTAAGTCCAGCCTTATCTAAGTATTCATTTGCCTTCTTCGGGTCATACTCGGCGTATAACTTCTCAAGACCAGGTGTATAGTAAGGACATTCTGGGACAACAGTGGCATGTCTAGGCTGAGCTAGACCTAAGTAACAGAGTTTATTAATTTCATCACGATTTATGGCGTAAGAAAGACCAATCCTGAAGTTTTTATTATTAAATAAAGCCTTTAGTACAGGATCCTTATGGTTTAGATTAGGCATAAATGCGCAGTTTGAGCCTAGAGCGGTAGGCCATAGAAGAACACTATAACCGCCCTTTGCCTCATTTTCTTTCAGAAGTGGATAATTATTTAAAGTGATATGCTTGTATTGAAAATCCAATTCTCCGCTGAGCGCCTTCATATTTACTACCTCTGCGTTCTCAACTACACTTGCGGAGAGCCTATCAATATATGGTAATTGATTACCAGCAGGGTCTACCTTCCAGTAGTAGGGGTTTCTTTCTAAGATGTGGACGCTTTTACCTGCAAGAGGGGTAGTTACCTTCCATCTGTATTCAAACTTAGAACTAAGCCAATAACCAAAACTAGGCTGACAAATACCCTAAAATTTCTTTTCATCTCTTATCACTCCTCATATGAAATTTTAGTCCCCAACTTAAAGTTGGGGACTGGTTCATCAAAATTACTACTGTTTTATGAAGAACTGGCAAGGATTGTATGGACCAGAATTTGGGAACATACCGCTAGTAATCGAAGTTTCGGGAACATTTCGGAAGTTATTCTTTACTATCCAGCATTCATCAGGATAAGTACAAATATTAATGTGCCAAAGATTATCTCCTGCTATCTTAATTATCTCTCTCATTATTGATAACTGCTTATCTGAATCCATAGTAGTTGTAAGTTTGTCGTATAACTGCATCTGCCTCTTCACTATAGGAGGAGGTTCTTCTCCAGATTGGCCTCTGGTCTCATACCATAATCCCCATAGAGGTGCATAATACGAGCCTCTACTTACTGGGAAGTACCACCATGGATTTAATAGCGGTTCTACCCCAGCGCTACCTTCTCCAGCCCATATTACTACATCATGTTCTGCTGCCTGATACCTAGCAGTAAAGATAGAACGATCTTCTACCTTAACGACTGTCTTTATCCCGATGTTTTCCCAGTATTTCTTTACCATTTCCGCTGCATCTGGCCAGCCGAGGGCGGTTCGTCCTATTTCTATAGTTATAGTGAGGGGTTTACCATCTGGTCTTAACCTGAAACCGTCTGAGCCCTTCTTAAGTCCTATCCTATCTAGGATTTGTTTAGCCTTTTCTGGGTCGTATTCTGTATAGGCTTTAGCTCCTTTTTCGTAGTAAAGAGGAGTGCCTTTTTTCGGAGAGATCTGCCAAGGTTCCGCTTGTCCAAGGTAAACCATATCTATTATCTCTTTACGATTTATAGCTATAGAGAGGGCTTGCCTAAATCTTATATCATTAAATATCTTTCTAATAACTGGGTCTTTATGATTCAGATTAAGGAATAAGGATGTAACAACTGCACTAGCATGTTGTTGGGTGAGAATCCTATAACCTCCCTTAGCCCTTTGCTCCATTAAGAATGGGAAATCTTGCCTACTTTGCCCTATATGTCTATGTTGGCAGTCTATCTCACCATTAACAGTCTTCATAATCATAATTTCTAAGCTTTCAACTATGTCTGCAGTAAATCTGTCTATGTAGGGGAGTTGGTTACCTGCTATGTCTATTTTCCAATAATACGGATTACGGTCGAAGGAGACTCTTGTTCCTACTCCTAGTGGAGTAGTGACCTTCCAAGCATGAATAACTGGTAGTTCTGGATTCATCCAAGGGTCATTTTTGACAGCAAATAATTGATACCAATAGTCATAACCTTCCTTCTTTGCCATCTCGTTAAGTTTATCTACAGAAACATAATTAGGATGAAATTGCTTTAAATAATGTTTAGGAGCAAAAGGTTTTACACCTGTCGCTAGCCAGAACAAGAATAATCCTTGAGGTTGGGTAAAGGTAAATTTTACAGTATAATCATTAATTTTTTCAACTTTGACTAGTTTCCCGTCGCTAGTAAGCTGTCTTGAAGGTGTCGGAGTTAATTCTTTGTTCTGTATAATATCGTTATACCAGAACATAATATCATCAGCAGTAAAAGGAGCCCCATCTGACCACTTCATCCCCTCTCGAAGATAAAATGTGAATGTTCTTCCATCTTTCGAGGCAGTCCAACTTTTAGCTACTCCAGGCAAGACTTTAGAGAATGTACCATCTATCCTCACCAGTGGTTCATACCCTACTTCTCTAGCTAGATGCATTGTGTCCGCTCTTCCCATCATAGCGGTACGCCAAACTCCTCCGTACTGCCCTACCTCTTCTACAGGAACAACAACTAATGGCTCTTTAGGAAGTCTCTTTTCTACCGAGGGTAATTTCTCCTGTTTTACCAACTCTGCAAGAGTTGGAGCTTCGTTAAACTTAGTTATCTTTTTCCCTGTAGCTTTCTCATACTCTGCTGGACTAGTGTATTGAGGGATAGAAGGAAACTTCTGTGCAAAGGCTGTGGATACGCTGGTGATCAAAAAGAAAATTATAAGTACACAGGATAATTCTAATAAACATCTCCTCAAGTTATTACACCTCCTCATACTATGAGATTTTAGTTTAAAATTCTACCTTAAGAATAGCACTTTATAACTAAAGGTTCAAGTAATATATGTTAAATTTTCTATAAATTTAAAGTTCGATTCTTACCGGTGTTCCGATTTTTACCTTTTCCTTTAGTTCTACTATATCTTCATTTTTCATTCTAATACAGCCTAAGGAGGTCTCCTTTGTAGAGATAAGGAGGAGCACTATTTTATCTAATGAATCGTTTTTTAAATGCATAGTATATCAGCTTAGATTGTTATTATTTACTTCAACAATTTCACGGGCTATTGATATCAATTTCCCCCTTCTAGCCTT
>JACIXS010000017.1 GCA_014360335.1 bacterium
CTTTATGCACTCAAGGGAGGGTTTGGAGACTCCTTATCTAAGTGAGGAGTGGATGAATTGTATAAAGAGGTCAGTTCAAACTGCAAAAGAGATTGGAATGAATGCATGGCTTTATGATGAAGATAGATGGCCCTCTGGTTTTGGTGGTGGACTAGTAGCTAAATTAGTAGGTGATGAAGGAAGAGCAAAAGTTTTAACTCTAGAAATAGTGAAAGGAGAAATAGATCCTCAAGGAAGCCTAGCTAGCTTTATAGCTATCTTAGATAAAGACTTATTGGTAAGACTAGAAAGGATAAATAAAAAAGCTTTCTAAAAGATGAAGAAATAGGCTTAATATTTAAAAGAGAGATATGTCCAAAATCTGATAGATTAAATGGTGATTCATATAGTGATAATCTAAATTCAAAGAGTGTAAGAGCTTTTATAGAAACAACATATGAGGCTTATTTTAGGAAAATCGGAGAGGAATAATGAATTTTTGAAGATATTAATCTAAATGCTGTAAAATATTAAGAGAAGGGAATGATTTATGGAGAAGAATATAGGATATCTAGAGGATAAAGCAAAAGAAATAAGAAAAGTTATAGTAGAAATGATTTACAAGGCAAAGTCTGGGCATATTGGCGGTTCTCTTTCATCTGTAGATATACTTGTTACTCTTTACTATAGAATTCTTAGAGTAGATCCCAAAAGACCAGACTGGCCTGATAGGGATAGATTTATCTTAAGTAAGGGACATAGTGTGGAGGGGTATTATGCAATCCTGGCAGATTTGGGATTTATAGATAAAAAAGAGCTTGAAACTTATTGTAAGTTTAACTCTCGTTTAACTGGACATCCAACAGTAAAAGTTCCTGGAGTAGAGGCAAACACAGGCTCCCTTGGGCATGGCTTGTCTATTGGTGTAGGTATGGCTTTAGCCGGGAAGATGGATAAGAGAAACTACAAAGTATATGTTCTTATGGGCGATGGAGAACAAGCAGAGGGTTCTGTATGGGAAGCTGGAATGTCTGCTAGCCACTATAAACTTGATAATTTGATAGGTATAGTTGATAGAAATAGACTACAAATAGGAGGTCCTACTGAGAGTGTAATGAGTTTAGAGGGTTTATCAGATAAATGGAGAGCTTTTGGATGGGAAGTTGTGGAGGTAGATGGACACAATATAATGGGACTTATAGATGTATTAGAAAACACTCCTATTACCCCAAATAAACCTACACTAATAATAGCACATACAATAAAGGGCAAAGGTATATCTTTTATTGAAAATAGGGCAGAATGGCACCATAAAGTTCCAACTGATGAAGAGTATATTAGGATGATGGAAGAACTTAATTAGGAGGAAATAACGATGCAAAAAGTACTACTACCAAGCAGAAAAGTTTTTAGTGAGACTCTATTTGAGCTAGCTAAAGGAGATAAAGATATTATTGTTTTAACTTCTGACTCTAGAGGTTCTGCTAGTGTGGAAAATTTTGCCCAATACCTACCTGAGCAATTTATAGAGGTTGGTATTGCGGAACAGAATCTTGTAAGTATTGCTAGTGGATTAGCTGGTTGTGGTAAGAAACCTTTTGTCTTTTCTCCTGCCTGTTTCTTAACTACAAGAAGTATAGAGCAGATTAAAATAGATGTTGCCTATACAAATAGAAACGTAAAATTAGTAGGAGTAAGCGGAGGGGTAAGCTATGGACCTCTAGGTTCTACTCATCATGCCCTTGAGGATATCGCCTTTATGAGAGCCATTCCTAATATGACTGTTATCCTTCCATCTGATGTCAACCAAGTAAGAGTCCTAGTAAAAGAGCTTGTCTCTCATATCGGTCCTGTCTATGTAAGAATAGGAAGAAATCCTATAGAAGATGTATATAGTGATTGTAAAGATGTTCCATTTGAGATAGGGAAGGGAAATATCCTTTTAGATGGAGATGATGTTACTATAATTGCTACTGGTGAAGTAGTAAAGACCGCTTATGATGCCGGAATTCTTCTAAGAGATAGAGGCGTATATGCCAGGGTTATAGATATGCATACGATTAAGCCTATAGATGAAAGTCTTATTGTTGAATCAGCTAAGAAGACTAGACTTATTGTCACTATTGAAGAGCATAATATAAAAGGTGGTTTAGGTTCTGCAGTAGCAGAGGTTGTTGTTCAACGGTTTCCTGTAGAGATGATTATGCTAGGAATTCCAGACCAATTTTCTGTTACTGGTTCTCAGAAGGAGATTTTGGAGTATTATGGGCTTACCCCAGAAGGTATATGCGATACTATCTTAGAAAGATTGGAAAGAGATTAAAGGATACTACAATACTGGTAGCTGGTGCAGTGAAAGGATAGGTGAATATTTATGAAATATAAGCCTGATTGGGAAGAAGCAAAGAAGCGCTTTATAGCATGGTGGCATCATTCAAAGATAGATAGACCTATGATGAGAGTCGTAGCAAGACTGGAGGAACCAATAGAACCCTTAGAGCCTGTAGACCCTCCAAAGACCCCGGAGGAATTTCATTTAGATGTAGAGAGAAAGGTAAAAGAACTTAGAAACTACTGTAGGACTCATCTCTTTCTTGCTGAAGCCTTTCCTACTTTAGACATAAATATCGGTCCAGGATCAATGGCAACTTATCTTGGTTCTGAACCAGTCTTTTCTTGGGATACAGTGTGGTACACTCCTTGCGTTAAGACTAGCTGGGAAGAGTGGGGTCCATTAAGGTATGACAAGAATAACTATTGGTGGAAACGTCATCTAGAATTGATTCGAAAGGCAAAAGAGTTAGCTGGAAATGATTTCCCAGTAAGTATCCCAGACATAATAGAAAGTATTGATATCCTTTCCTCATTAAGAGGAGCTCAAGATTTTATCTATGATCTGATAGATATACCTGACATAGTAAAAGAATACATAAAGCAGATAGATGAACTTTACTTTAGATATTACGACACAATATATGATATTGTGAAAGATGATGATGGAGGAAGTATCTATACAGTCTTTTCTATATGGGGACCAGGGAAAACTGCCAAGGTGCAGTGCGACTTTTCTGCAGTTATGTCCCCAAAACAATTTCAAGAATTTTTTCTTCCGTCCTTAAGTTATCTCTGTAGTAGACTTGACTATACCCTCTATCATTTAGATGGCCCAGATGCTATAAAACATCTCCCAGCTATATTAAGTGTAAAAGACCTTGATGCCTTACAGTGGACTCCAGGTGCAGGTAAACCTGACGGTGGTAGCGAAGATTGGTATCCCATATACGATATGGTGAAAAAGGCGGGAAAATCCTTATGGATAAGTATAAATGATGGCGATTTTGATGAGATAGTAAGAAAGGTAGATAGGATAGTAAAACGTTATG
>JACIXS010000169.1 GCA_014360335.1 bacterium
CAATCCCCTCTATTTGCAGGGATACTTATATCTAGTAGGTAATCCTCCCCTATCCTCTCCAGTTCCTCCACTTCTAGTCCAGCCATAGTCAATCTATCAGCAATCTCTTCACAAGGTATACTAATATCAATAAACTCTTTAAGCCAAGAATATAGTACCTTCATAATTGCCTCCTTAGAACTGAGCTAAAAATTCGGGATGATTCTCTAAGAAATATCTTATATCATTTACACCATACGTTAACATTGCAAGCCTATCCCATCCCATACCAAAGGCAAAGCCAGAGTATTCTTCAGGGTCTATGCCACCAACCTCCAAGACCTTTGGATGAACCATACCGCAACCAAGGATCTCAATCCATCCCGAATAGGAGCATACATTGCAACCTTTACCTTTGCAGAATATACAGCTTATTGCAAACTCTCCACTTGGCTCTGTAAATGGGAAATAATCTGCTCTAAATCTAGTAGAAACATCATCTCCAAAAAGGGCATGAGCAAAAGTATCTAAAGTGCCCTTTAGGTCCGCAAAGGTTATATCCCTATCGACCGCCATCCCCTCAATCTGATGAAAGACAGGGGAGTGTCTCGCTGTAGGCTGGTCCCGTCTATAAACCCTACCTGGTGCGATAATCTTAAATGGGGGTTTAGTCTTTTCCATAACCCTTATCTGCACAGGAGAGGTTTGAGTTCTAAGGAGCAATTTATCTGTTATATAGAAAGAATCCTGTGAATCTCTTGCCGGATGATACCAAGGTATATTGAGCGCTTCAAAGTTATAGTAGTCACTCTCTATCTCAAAACCTTCTACAACAGTAAAACCAAGACCTCTAAATATCTCTTCTACCCTCTCTATAATCAGGGTGAGAGGATGCAACCTGCCTAAGGAAAGCCTTACACCCGGCAAGGTAACATCTAGTCTCTCTTCTTCTAATCTTCTAGCCTTCTCTCTCTCCTCTAGTAGAGACCTCTTAGATTCTATTTCATTGGAGAGTTCTTCCTTAAGTTGGTTTATAAGCCTACCTACCTCTGGCCTTTCGCTAGGAGGAATATCCCTTAACTCCTTTAAAAGCTGGTTTATTATTCCTCTTCTCCCTAAATATTTAATCTCTACCTCTCTTAACTCCTCCAAACTATCTACGCTAGAGACCTCTCTTAGGGCTTCTAACCTTATTGTATTTAACTCTAATTCCATAGGTGACATGCTACTAGATGCTCCTTTCCGATATCCTTAAGTTCAGGCTCTACCTCTTTACATATATCCATAACCTTAGGGCATCGGGTATTAAACCTACACCCTTTAGGAGGATTGCTTGGACTGGGCAGGTCACCCTGTAAAACTATCCTCTGTTTTTTCACATCTGGGTCGGGTATAGGAATTGCGGACATAAGGGCTAATGTATAGGGATGCTTAGGGTTACTAAATAACTCTTCGGTGCTAGCATACTCTACTATCTTTGCCAGATACATAACCGCTATCTTATCACTCATATGTTTAACGACACTAAGGTCATGGGCTATAAAGAGATACGTCAATCCAAACTGCCTCTGTAAATCCTTAAGAAGATTTATAATCTGAGACTGTATAGAGACATCTAACGCAGAAACGGGCTCATCGCACACTATAAATTTAGGGTTAACCGCTAAAGCCCTAGCTATCCCTATTCGTTGTCTCTGCCCTCCACTAAATTCGTGAGGATACCTTTTTATATAAGCTGGGGGTAGTCCTACTACTTCTAACAATTCCATTATTCTTCTTTCCTTCTCTTTACCTCTAGCTATCTTATGAATCTCTAATCCCTCTCCAATTATATCTCCTATTGTCATTCTTGGGTTCAGAGAACCGTACGGGTCTTGAAAGATAATTTGCATCTCTCTTCTCAAAGGAGCAAGCTCTTTTCTACGAAGAGCAGTAATCTCTATCCCATTAAAATAGACTCTCCCTGAGGTAGGCTCTATTAATCTTAAGATACTTCTTCCCGTAGTAGTCTTACCGCAACCGCTCTCTCCAACTAGACCTAATGTTTCTCCTCTATATATGGTAAAGGAGACATTCTCTACCGCCCTTACATAACCTATAGGTCTCTGAAATATTCCTCCTCTTATGGGAAAAAGTTTTGTTAACTTTTCTACTCTTAAAAGGACATTATCCTCCATACTAAACAACCTCGATCTTAGAAAAATCTATCTCTTTCGATCTCCAACATCTAGAAAAATGCCCAGAAGATATCTCTTCTAAAGGAGGCTCTACCGTTTCACATTTTGGCTTAACAAACATACAACGAGGAGCAAATTTACACCCTGTAGGTAGA
>JACIXS010000170.1 GCA_014360335.1 bacterium
TTCTACAAATGCTTGATGAATAACGCTAGAGATATATAGGTCAGGCTTTTGAGTCATTCCTGAGAAATCCGCCTTCATCATATCAAAGGCATCGATCATACCCAACTTTTCTAAGATTTCATTGAGTACAGATCTTTTCTCTATTTTGAACTTCGGAATATAAACTTCTACCTCTTTTTCTGAAAGTATAGATAACCAAGTCTTTATCTTTTTTATTGAGAGGATTTTTTCTACTTTAGAAAGGGTTATATTGGATTTGGGTAGTATAACAACCATAGATAGGTCCTTACCAATATATGGCATCTCTAGAACCTGAACCTCTTCATCCTCTGCATAGTTAAACCTTGCCTTTTGATACATCATTGGAGTGTCTACTTTGACATTTTCAGATACATAGAAGGGCATATTTTTAGTATTTTTAGGGTCAAACTGTAATTCCCATTTACCCTTGAAGTATATAGCGTTAGTCAGGATGAGTCTAGTTAAGGCATTGATATCGTCTGGTTTTATGATATCCTTGATTTTGCCATTAGTTTTATCTTCCACCCACTTATTTATCATCTGTCTAGCCTCTTCTCTAGCTTTTGCATCGACATAGTCTACCTCTCTAAATCCAGCCTCATAGTATTTGTTTGTGATATCTATAAACTCCTTTAGAAACTTGTAATCTCTCTGCCCCCATAATGCATTGGCTATAGATAGTTGATATTCTTTAGTATTAGACTGTAATAACTTTGAGAGCTCATTGAAGGCTTGGTGTAATCTCTCTTGAGGTAGGGTAAAGTGTAATACTTTAGCCATCTGCTTGGCGGTTTCTCCTTTGGCCCCAGCATAAGTCATAGCTAGAGCAGACGAGATACTATAGGGAGAACAGAAAATATTCCCCTTCTCAAGAGCTAATTTCTTATACAGGTCTATAGCAAAGGCATTATTGCCAGCGATGAGAGTATCTATGTCTTTATTGGCTAAAGCATTATTAGTAAATAGTAAACCTAGAAAACTGACTAACAAGAAAAGTTTTATAGATAGAAACCTGTAATTCATAATTTTATCACTCTCCATTTTAGAAAAAAATTATTTTTTAAAACTCCCTCTAACTTTATATCATACTTATTCCACTATGTAAAGGTTCGTAAAACTCTGTAAGACAGAAAATTTAATAAAATAGCGGGTCTTAGTATTGGGACCCGCTTGTTTATACTTTTATAAGAATCTATCTACTTACAATATTAACCTTGGCTGGTTTACAACCTTCCGCCTCAAAGGTTACTTCAATCTCTCCTGGTTCTAACGTTGAACGAATAACTGCTAAAGCCTTACCATGATAAGTTGTCCTTTCACGGTCGTAGAAATTTTCTGTACTCTTAGGATCCGCGCTTCCAAAACCTTGGATTATACCAGGACCTTTTATATTAATACGTATCTTTTTATTATCTAACTGATTAATGACCCCATCTTTATCTAGGAGTGATAACTCAATAAACACCAAATCATCTCCATCGGCGACCATCTCAAGTTTGTCTGCTTTGGCATATATTATCTCTGGTGGACCAGCAGTCTTAAGGCTAGCCCTTCCATCCTCTTTCCCGTTTGTATAGGAAATTGCTAGTATCTCTCCTGGCTCATAAACTGTTTCAAAGTTTGCTTTAAATCTATTTTCTTCACCTGCTGGCTTTTTGCTAATTAACTTACCGTTTATATATAACTCCACGAATTCAGAGGATGAATAGACCTCTACCTTTATCGGTTTTCCAATGAATTCTTCCTGCCATGTCCAGCTATCAGTGACGTCTGTCCAGCTCCACTGGGTCACTATCGGTTTCTTCCCGTAGTGAGCTGGATTTTCTACTGCTATATAAGGTTCTTTCCTTAAGCCCCATACAATCTCTCTATAGAAGGACTGAGGCCTTCTAAAACCGCATATATCGATATCTCCGCAATTGGCTATATACCATGGGTAGTTTGCGAAAAATCCAGTATTGTCACCACTATCATACTCTATCTTACCTACTCCTGCTTCTCCAATGTAATCCCATCCTGTCCAAGTAAAGTCTCCTATCACATAACTGTTAGCCTTAACTAACTTCCAATTTCTATCAATACTTGGTGGCGCTGTCTCTGTTCCGCAGATAATTCTATTTGGATACTTAGTTCCATCCATTTCATATCTACTCTCCATATAGTTGTATCCAGCGATATCAAGCACGCTAAAGATTTCTTCAGTTATCTCTCCTATAACTGGATGTACCATCAATTTTCTCATAGCTTCTGCCATATCTTGATTTTCTCCGCTTTGAGATTGTGGCGCAATAGATTTCAGAAATTCTTCTAGTTTTGTGGAAATGGCGATAAGTCCGTTGACACCACTTGTAATATATCTAGTCTTATCTAATGAACGTATGTATTCAGCAATCTCTCTTGCCCATACTCCTCCATGCATATTCCCAATATCAGGTATTTCGTTGCCTATCGAATAGATAATGACACTCGGATGGTTATAATCTTTATCTATCATTCTCTTTATATCTTCTTTCCACCATTCGGCAAAGTAATTACCGTAGTCATAATCTGTTTTAGAGATATTCCATGCATCAAATGCTTCGTCCATCACCAACATACCGAGCCTATCACAAGCATTTAATAACTCTTTTGATGCCGGATTGTGTGCCATTCTAATAGCATTGAATCCAGCCTCTTTCAGTATCTTGACCCTACGTTCCTCTGCCCTTTTGAAAGAACATGCCCCAACTACTCCATTATCATGATGAATGCAAGCTCCTCTTAATTTGATTATCTCCCCATTTAGTTTTAGCCCTTCCTTTCTAGTGAGTTGGAGCTTTCTAATTCCAAAATAATTCATATCCTCATCTATTACTCGCTCATTGAAAATCATCTTGGAATGACAATAATATAAATTTGGACTCTCTAAAGACCACAGTTTTGGATTTTCTATGTATAATCTCTGTCTTACAATTGCTGAGCTGTTTTTGTATACTGTAACCTTGGTTGAGTCAGAAGTAACAACATTTCCAGCACTATCTTTAATATCTGTCTTTAAGAGAACTTGTTGTGTATTTAGGCTCTCATTTTCTAAAACAGTCATAACTTCTATAACTGCCTCGTCTTTATCTATGTCAAGAGTAGTTATCTTTACTCCGTCTACTCCAATATGTAAAAGTTCTCCCTCTATTAATCTTACATATCTATATATCCCACTGCCAGAGTACCATCTAGAATTAGGCTCTGCACTGTTTTTGACAACAACTTTTATCTCATTTTCGCTACCATAATTTAAAAATTTGTCTAATTTAACGTAGAAATTGCTGTATCCATATGGGCATTTCCCTGCAAGAGCACCGTTTACATATACCATTGCATTCATATATACCCCTTCGAATTCGACAATCATTATCTTATTTTTATACTCTTCTGGAACAAAGAACTTCTTCGTATAGGTATAAACTCCACCTGGGAAGTATCCGGTGTGACTCCCGTTCTTACAGTTTTTGTCTCTTGCTTCTAGTATCATTGCATCGTGGGGAAGATTTATTTTAATAGGTTCTTCTTTTCTTCTAAAGAAAAATTCCATAAGACTACCACCACGAGAAAAGAGCCAATCTTTGTTGAAGTCTTTTCTTAACATGTCCTTCCCTCCTCTCATATAGTTAATATTTCAAAATATTTAACCCCCCCCCACGGAGTCCTATTCCGTAGGGGGCTAAATTCATTGCTTTATAAAGAATTGTTCTGGTTCTGCATTTCTAGGCCAATACAGAAACCAGTCACATATAAGAGTTTCTCTGGTACCTTTTCTACCTTACCTATTGTTCCTTCTATCTGCATCC
>JACIXS010000171.1 GCA_014360335.1 bacterium
ATACCCTTCCTTTCCAGGCTCTTCTAAAGTGTCTAATAGAGACGCATAAGGTTTTATCAGTTCTTTTAGAGATTGCTCCGTTCCAACTATGATTAAAGGCTTACCATCTTTTGGAAAGTTATATTCGACTGGCAACCTAATACCAGTTCTTTTCTCTACCTCCTCCACTAACACTGTTACCGCCTTCGATTCAGGACCAGATACCTCTTTAGAGGCTAAAATGACACCATTAGTTATATCTACCATCTCTTTTCCCTTCTTTCTTTTACTGGAATTTTTATTACTACCTTTTTGACAATCTGTGGCTTCTTTGCAGTAAGACAAGGCATATGTGCATCTTCTGGGTAAAATATTACGAAGGTTCCAGTACAGGCTGTAAAGAAATCTCCTTTTCCACTAAGAACTAAGTAATCTTTGTCTTTCATATATTCTTGGGAAATTTTTAGATTGTTTACATTAGCATACCCAATACGTTCTATTCCTCTTACAATATATTGCACATCAATATATTGACGATGAGCCTCCCAAAAACCTTCTTGAACTGGCTTAGTTTTATATTCTTGAACCATAATATAAATACCATTTTTAAACTCATATCTACCTATCTCTGCATCTTCAAAATCATTCTTAGCCAAAAACTGCAAGGCTACTTTTATATCTTCGTCTATATTATAATAAATCTCTGCATTCTTTAAACAATCAACAATCAATCTAGCCCTCCTCATAATAGCAAGGAGGAAGCTGAATAGATTATCAAATCTTACCTAGCCTCCTCTTTGTAGTATTATTTTTGTCTAATAAAGAATTGTGACGGTTCTGCTTGTCTAGGTGTATCCAAAGCTGCATCCATTATATTTTCTGGTACATTTCTAAGTGTATTCTTTGCTATAGCATAAGTAGGAGCCATTCCCACAGTACCTATGAACCAGATATTCTTAATATGTAAGTTAACCATTTCCTGAACTAGTGTCCTCCTCTGAGTTTCATTCAAACTCAGTTTCGCTTGATCCCAAAGCGAAAAAAGTCTTTTTATATCCGCTGGTGGTTCTTCTCCTGATTTTCCCCCAGTAACATACCAACGTGCAAATTCTATACCCCAATGATCAAGAGATGTAGAAGGAATGATCCATTTATCTTGAGCCCAGAACGGAATCTGAGATGACATCCCTTCTATGTATACCTCTAATTCATTTCCAGACTGTCTCGCTTTATAGAGAGAACGCTCTTCTGGTTTAAGTGCTACCGCAATTCCCAAATTCTCCCAATACTTTTTTATCAATTCACAAGTATCTGCACTAAATCCAATAGCCTCCATAAATTCTATGGTAATAGACAATCTTTTCCCATCGGGACGTAATCTATATCCATCTTTATCTCTCTTGGATAATCCTATCTCATCTAACATTGCATTAGCTCTTTTAGGGTCATACTCAGCCCATGCTTTTTCCCACTCAGATGAATAATAAGGAACTTGAGGAATAAGCGAAGCCTGTCTAGGAGTTGCTTGGCCTAAATAAACAATCTGGTTTATCTCTTCTCTATTTATAGCTATAGATAAAGCCTTCCTAAATTTGTCATTGTTAAATAAATCTCTTAATACAGGATCTTTACAAGTTAGGTTAAAACAA
>JACIXS010000172.1 GCA_014360335.1 bacterium
GGTGGTTATATACGGTATCCTGTATATGCTGGTAGTGTTTATAGTATTAGTCTTTATTGTCGGAAGGATCTTCTCTGCAGATAAGATTTTGACTATGAAATTGAGGTTTGGGAAGAGACTTAGATACTGATTAATTCATAATGCCCTTGTCTAATCGGGTTCTAGTCTGATATACTTTTAAAAATAATTTAAAAATCTAAAGAGAGGAGGAGATTTTATGAGTAAAAGGTTAGTTGTGTCTTTACTGGTTTTGATGATGGTCCTTAGTTTGACACCTGCCTTTTCTGCGGTAAAGAATTCGGCAGGTAAAGTTTTGCCCTCTGATGCTGCCCCTTTGGAATATCAGGTCTTGAGGGTGATGAGTCAACCTGCTACAACGTTAGACTGGTTTATAAGTGTTTACAAAAGAACAAATGAGGCAAACAACTATTTTGGAGAACCTTTAGTAAGACTTAACAAGAATTTTGAGATTGTTCCTGCAGCTGCTAGGAGTTGGAGTGTCTCTAAGGATGGACTTACCTGGACGTTCTATCTAGACAAGAATATAAAGTGGTCAGATGGGACACCTCTAACTGCAGAGGACTTCGTATTTAGTTTCCAATTAGCAGCTGACCCAAAACACGGATGGGATTTTGCCTGGTTCTATAGTCCTATAAAGAACTGGGATAAGGCGGTAAGGGGAGAGGTCCCGCCATCTGCGATTGGTGTAAAGCAGGGGAAAGACCCATACACTCTAGTAATAACTACCGAATATCCTGCACCATACCTTCCAATGATGATGTTATACTCTACACCGCTAAGTAAAAAGGCTTACGAGAAGTATGGACCATACTATAACAATGACCCAAAGACCTCTGTCTCTTGCGGACCCTATGTATTGGAAGAGTGGACAAAAGATAAGCAGATAGTCTTTAGAATCAACAAAAACTATGGAGGAAAAGTAAAGCCATATCTAGAAAAGATTATAGTAACGTTTGGTGATCCGGGAACATCTGCTTTCAAGGCATACCTAGCAGGAGAGATAGATATCTGCGGTTATAGTAACTCTCAGATATTTACACCTGCGGACTTAGAGGTTATAGAGAAGGACCCAGAACTATCTAAGCAGTTTCATCAAGGTTTTGGAGACTTTAGGACATTCTATTTAGGATTTGACTGTTACAATCCACCTTTTAATGACCTCAGAGTTAGAAAAGCATTTGCCCATGCTATAGACAAGGAATCTATAGTAAAGACCATAATCAAAAAACAGGGTATAACAGCGTATGGCTTCTTAATGCCTGGCTTTCCTGGGGCAAACCCAGAAGGATTGAAGAATATAATTACTTATAATCCTGAATTGGCAAAA